>SXOO01000164.1 GCA_005776725.1 Pseudomonadota bacterium
GCTCCGGTGAAGTTCAGGTTGGGGCCGGGGCAGCAAGCTCCCCGGCCCGGTTCACCTCCGCGCTCTCGCGCTCCGGTGAAGTTCAGGCTGGGGCCGGGGCAGCAAGCTCCCCGGCCCGGTTCATCTCCGCGCTCTCGCGCTCCGGTGAAGTTCAGGTTGGGGCCGGGGCAGCAAGCTCCCCGGCCCGGTTCACCTCCGCGCTCTCGCGCTCCGGTGAATTGCCGCAACCCGGACCCCCAAGGTCCGGTATGCTGTCTGGCTCATGCGCGTACTCTTCGTACAAGACAACGCGCTCGACGAGTCGCTGGCCCTCCTCGAGCTGGCGGCGGTGCTCGAAGCGCGCGGCCACACGGTCGAACTCCTGCTCGACCGCGAGGAGCCCGACCTCGTCGCGTCCGCGCGCGCCGTGTCGCCGGACGTCGTCTTGGTTGCGTGCTCGGTCTTGAACCACGGCTGGGCGCGGGGGGTCGCGCACCGGCTACGCCCGCTCGGGCGGCCGCTCGTCGTTGGGGGCACCGCGCCCACGCTTCACCCCCCGCTCCTACGCGGCTCGGACTTCGACTGGTTGATCCGGGGCGAAGCCGAGACCCCGCTCCTCGGCCTCTTGGACGGCAATCCCGCCCAGGCCCCTGGGCTGTTCCGTTATGAGGGTGCGGACCTCGTGGGCACCGCGGCTACTCCGGGGTGGGCCATGGCCGAGGTCCCGTCGACCCGGCGCGAGCTCTACTACAAGCGCTATCCGTTCATGGCGCGCTTCCCGTTCAAGCGCTTCCTCGCGAGCCGCGGCTGCCACCACAAGTGCAGCTACTGCTACATCCCCGGGCTCGCGCGGGTGCAGCCGAAGGAGCCGGGCCGCCGGTGGGTGCGCCGGAAGTCGCCAGAGGCCGCGGTGGACGAGGTGGTGCGCGCTCGCGCCGCCGGGCCGCTCAGCCATGTGCACTTCTCGGACGACCTGTTCACTGACGACCCCGCCTGGCTCGAGGCCTTCGCACCGGAGTACCGGCGCCGCGTGGGCATCCCATTCACCTGCAACACCAGCGCCGAGCTGGTCGACGACCGGGTCGCCATCGCGCTCGGAGAGGCCGGGTGTTACGCCGCCGGCTTCGCGGTGGAGACCGGCAACGGCGAGGTGCGTCGGCGCCTCCTCCGCAAGGGCGTCACGGCGGACCACTTCGCCCGTGCCGCGGGCGCGCTGCGCCGGCGAGGCGTCAAGGTCTCCACGTTCAACATGATCGCGCTGCCCGGGGAGACGCCGGACGAGGCGCTCGACACGGCGCGCCTCAACGCCGAGATCGGCGTGGACTACGTGCGGCTGAACTACGCGTTCCCCATGCCGGGCACTGGGATCGCCGAGTACGCCGCGGAGCAGCGCCTGCTCCCGGACGGCTGGCTCGATCGCTTCGAACGCGAGGGCTTCAACTACGTCCCGGGACCGCAGTTCGCCACGCCGTTCCGCCGCGAGTTCGAGAACCTGTTCGTCTTGTTCCGCCTCGCTGCCGCCAGCCCGCGCCTCCTGCCCGCCGTGCGCGCCGTGCTGCCCACCCGCACCCCTGGCGCGGTCCGCCGCCTGCTGACGCTGCAGGGCGCGTGGAACGAGAAACGTACTTTCCGCATCCCGGTCTTTGCCGGGATGCGTTATTTCGCTCGTGTTGGCCGGCCCGAGCTGCGCGCCACCAACTTTCCAAGCCTCATCTGAGGAGCTCGCCGATGAAGTCGCTCATCGTAAATCCGTACACCGAGACAGACCGCACCGCAGGGACGTTCAAGAACTTCCTCGAGGCCATGCCCCCGATCAGCGTGGCGTACGTCGCTGCGGCGCTGGAGCAGGCCGGGCTCCCGGTGGCGTGTTACGACGACTTCGTGAACGGCGGCAGCCTCTCCGAGTTCGAGGCTACGGTCCGCAGGGAGAAGCCCGACATCATCGGCATCTCCTCGGTCACGCCCACGGCGCCAGGTGTCACCCGGCTGGCCCAGTTCGTCCGCCAGCGCTTCCCCCACATCAAGCTGATGCAGGGGGGCGTTCACGCCACGGTGTTCGCGCGGAAGCTGCTCGAGAGCGGCGAGACGGACTACATCGTCCACAACGAGGGCGAGGTCACCACCGTCAACCTCGTGAAGGCGCTGTCGGAGGGCCGCGACCTCTCCGACGTCAAGGGCATCTCCTGGATGGGCGACGGGCGGGCGATCACCAACGCGCCTCAGCCGCTGATCGACGATCTCGACAGCATCCCGTTCCCCGCCTGGCACTTGCTCCCGTGGCGGCGGTACCGGCTCTTCAACTTCGCCCGAGTCACCGATCCCGCCACGCTCATCCTCGGGAGCCGCGGTTGCCCGTACAAGTGCAACTTCTGCTCGCTCACGGTCATGGGGAACAACCGCCGCAAGCGCTCCATCGGGAACCTCGTGGACGAGTGCGAGTTCATGTACGAGCGCTACGGCATGAAGCAGATGGCGTACGTGGACCCCATCTTCCCCATCTCGCGGCGCGAGGCCGTGGCGTTCCGCGACGAGGTCGTGAAGCGCGGGCTTCACAAGAAGCAGGTCTGGACCACCGAGACGCGCGTCGATCTCATGGATCAGGAGACCGTCGAGGCGATGTACGAGTCCGGCTGTCGCCGGGTCATGTTCGGCTTCGAGACCGGCGACCAAGAGACGCTCAACGCCATCAAGAAAGACTTCAAGCTTCAGCAGGCCTACGAGGCCGTGCGCCTCTGCCAGAAGGTGGGCCTGGGCGTCATCGGCTTCTTCATCATCGGCTCGCCGGGTGAGACCGAGCGATCGATCCAGATGACCATCGACTTCGCGTGCGACCTCGACATCGACTTCGCGAAGTTCACGGTGTTCGTGCCGTATCCAGGCACCCAGATCTACAACGAGTTCATGGCTGACGGCACCCTCAAGGAGCCCGACTGCCACGACTTCGCGCGCTACACCTCGTACCCAACTGACGAGAACCCGGCGATCTACGTCACACCGGCCATGACGCAGCGCGACCTGATGCGCCTGCAGAAGAAGGCCTTCCGGCAGTTCTATCTGCGCCCGAAGATGATCTACCGGCACGTCGTGGAGATCAAAGCGCTGAACGTGAACGACATGTACAACGGCCTCCAGCTGGTGTTCGCGCCGAACTAGGCCGTGCTCGGCCTGCTCCTCGGGGGTCTGGTCGCCGCGCTGGCGTGCGTCGCGTTCTGGCGTGGGGCCCCGGCCGCCGAGCGACGGTGGGCGGCGCTGGGCGGTCCGGCGCTCGTGCTCGGGTTGTGCCTCCCCTCCCTCGGCTGGGGCTCGCTCGAGCACCTCGAGGCCAGCTATCTGTTCGAAGCAGTGAAGCCTGCCACGGCGTGGGAGGTGATCTCGGGGCGGCAGGCCTCCGAGCAGATGCATCAGCCCCTGTTCACGCTGATCCTGCGCGACTGGGTCCGGCTCGCGGGCACCAGCGAGGCGGCGGTCCGATTGCCCTCGGCGCTCTTCGCCGCCCTCGCCACGCTCGTGGTGTGGCGGCTCGGACGATCCTGGCGCTCGGCTACCGAGGCAGCCCTGGGCGCGGGGCTGTTCGCCCTGTCGCCTCTGCTCGTCTGGTACGCCAAAGACTGCAGCCCGTACGCGCTGCTCGCGCTCACCGGGGCGCTCTCCCTCCGGTTCGCTACGGACCTCGTGTCGGGGAAGCCCGAGCGCTGGTCGCTCTTGGGCACCGCCGTGTCTCTGGCGTTGGGCTTCTACACCCACTTCCACGGCGCCTGGGTGGCCGTCTTCGTGGGGGGCTGGCTCCTTGCAGAGGGTCGCTACCGACCGTTCTTCGCCCTCACCGCGGGCGTCTTCGTCCTGTGCGCTCCGGCGCTTGGCCTCCTCCTCGACAAGCTCGTGACCTCGGTGCAGGGCCTCGTGGAGGACCAGCCCATGATGCGGCACTCCCACGCGCTCACGGAGGCCATCCCCGAGGCGCTACGGGTCTACTTCGGCGGGGAGCGCTGGGCGTGGGCGGGCGTGCTGATCGCCACGGTCGCCGCCACGCTGCGCTCTCCCGCGCCCCTGCGGCGCCTCGCGCTGGTCGCCGCCGCGGTAGCCGTTCTGGCCGAGGCCCACATCCTCTGGCAGCTCTCGCGGAGCAAGGGCATCGTCTACGTCGACGTGCGGCACTATCTGGCGTGGCTGCCGCTGACGGCGGTGCTGCTGGCCGGCGCGCGCCCGTGGCTGGTCGGGCTCTGTGCCGCGCTGATGCTGACCACCTCGGCCCCCATGATCACGGGGGCGCTGCAGAAGCCCGACGCGCGCGAGGCGTTCGAGTGGCTGAAGGCGCGCGCGACCGGTCCGGAGCACGGCGTCTCGATCCTCCCCGCCCCGTGGTACAGCGCGATCGGCGAGTACTACCTCCTCGGGATCTGCGACGAGCTCGTGCACGGGCGCAGCTTCGAGGGGTGGTGGGAGCCCGGCACTTGCGCCCTGCACGAGCAGCCCAAGGCCGGGACGATGTACGGGTTCCCCTTTGGCGCGGACCGCTTCTGGCTCTCGCGGCTCCGCCGAGGGCTCACCACCCTCTGGTTAGTGGACCTGCGGGACCACCGGTTCGGGCTGCCCGTGCCCCCCTCCACGGCGCAGGAGGCCTTTCTGCGTTGGACGTCGCTGACGCCCGAGGTGGAGGTGCGCTTCGGTCCTTGGGTGACGATCCGCGGGTACGCCGTGTCGGCCCTCGAGGCCCCGCCCGCGGAGTGACCGTGGCGCTTCGCGTGACTGGGGCGCGCCTACTCGCCTACGTAGCGAGCGCGTGGCCGAAGCAAGTCGCCGTCGCCGCGCTGCTCCAGCGCGTGGGCGATCCAGCCCGCCGAGCGCCCCACGGCGAACACGTGCCCGGCGCTGCCGCGCGGTAGGCCAAGCGCCTCGGTCAGCGCGACCAACGCGAGGTCCACGGTGGGTAGCTCGCCGCTGGCGGCCATCGCCTCCGCCACCGCGTCCAGCGCTTCGGCCGCAGGCCCCCCGACGGCCCTGGCGTCTGCGAGGATCACGGCCGCGCGGGGATCGCCCGCGGGATACAAGCGATGACCGAAGCCCGGGATGGCCTCGCCCCGCCGCCGGCGCGCGGTCACGACGCCTGCCGCCCGGT
The DNA here is from genome assembly GCA_005776725.1 of Pseudomonadota bacterium. GTDB lineage: Bacteria > Myxococcota_A > UBA9042 > SXOO01. The sequence continues at coordinate 5,096 of SXOO01000164.1, forward strand.
CGCGCGAACGCACCTCGTCGAGCAGGGCCTCCACCCGCTCGCACGCGCCTCCGTGCAGCGGCCCGGAGAGCGCCGCGAGCGCTGCGGTTACCACGGCGTAGAGGCTGGCGCCGGTGGAGGCGGTGATCCGGGCCACGAAGCTCGATGGGTTCAGCTCGTGGTCCGCCATGACCACCAGGGCGCGGTCGATCGCCGCCGCGCCGGATCCGGTGCCCGCCAACGTCGCGGCGATCCCCGGACCGGGTGTTCGACCGTGGGCCGCCAGCGCCGACACGATCTTGCGCGCCCGCGTGAGCTCCTGCTGCCGGCCTGCGGGCGTGGGATCGGGATCGCGCTCGGCCAGCGCGAGCACCGTGGCCATGGGGCTAGCACCCGGCGTGTTGGTGACACTTGGCCAGCCCGCGTCTCCCGGGAGCGCGCCGGTCCAGAGGAGCTCGGCCACTCGCTCGAACGAGACCCCGGCCTGGGCCAGCTCGGCGGCGACCTTGCCGCGGTACCGCGGGCCCCGTGCGTCGATCCCGGTGAGGGCCGAGTCGAGGACCGGCTCACCCCACCGGAGCGCGGCCCCGGCGACGGGCCCGTGACCCGAGCGCGCGTCGTGCCGCGTCTTGAGCAGCACGAGGTCCGAACGCAGGTACCGCCGCTCCTTGCCGTCGCCCGGAGACGACCGGACCAGCCCGCGGCTGGCGTAGGCGTAGAGCGTCTCCCGCTTGATCCCGAGCAGCGCGGCCGCCTCTCGGGCGCTGAGTGCCTCTGGCTCGCTCATGTGGCGTGGGGTTCGCCCCCGGCTGAGCGCCCGGGGAGGGGCCCAGCGGTCCGCGGGGGACCCGAACGGCTCAGCGCCGGCGCCAACTAGTCCTCGAACTTCGCGGGCTGACGGGTGGCCCCGGCCGTCATCGCCGCGGCCAGATCGTTGGACAGCAGCATCGCCGCGTTCCAGGTGGCTACGTAGTTGAGCCCATCGGCCACCGAGTGATCCCTGGCGTAGACCAACATCTCCTTCGTGCCGCGGATCGCCAGCGGGGACTTCGCCGCGATCGTCTGGGCCAGCTCGCGGACCCCGTCCCGAAGCGCCTCGCGCGTGTCGAAGACGCGGTTCACCAGCCCCACGGTCCGCGCCTCCGCCGCCTCGAGCTTCCGCCCCGTGTAGGCCAGCTCGCGCACCATGCCGTCGCCGATCAGCTTCGGCAGGCGCTGCAGCGTGCCGACGTCGGCGGTCATCCCGATGTCGATCTCCTTGACCACGAAGTACGCGTCGGCGGCGCAGTAGCGCATGTCCGCGCAGCACACGAGGTCGACTCCGCCGCCGACACAAGCGCCGTGCACCGCGGCGAGCACCGGCTTCCGGCAGCGCTCGAGGCTGGTGAGGGTGTCTTGCAGGTCCAGGATCAGGCGGCGCAGGTTCTCCCGGGTGCGGCCGTCACACTTGCTCCGGACGGCAGGGAGGAGCCCCATCATCATCTGCAGGTCGATCCCAGCGGTGAAGTGGCGCCCCTCTCCTTCGAGGATCGCCACCCGGGCCTCCGGCGTCTCGTCGACCCAGCGGAAGGCGCGCCGGAGGTCGTGCCAGACCGCGAGGTTCATGGCGTTCGCTTTGTCTGGCCGGTTGAGGCTGACAGTGGCGATGCCGGCGTCGAGCCGGATGGAGACGGTCTCTAGGAGCGGGGCGGCGTTCATGGGGCCACAATCGCATGCGTTGATTCACGAATCAACGTTGATCATGTTCTTCGCGGGCCCATATTGGACTCCAGAAAGGAGCTTCAAGATGAGCAACACAATCCATCCTGGTCTCGAAGGGATCCTCGTCGCCGAGACCCGCCTCTCTGATGTCGACGGCGAGCTCGGTCGCCTGATCATCGCCGGACGGGACGTCGAGTCCCTCCGATGTCCGTTCGAGGACGTGGTCTTCTTGCTGGGGCTGGGCGGCACCGAGGTGCCGGGCCACGTCCCCACCACCGTCGAGCGCGCGGCCGTCCGCGAGGCGCTGGGCGTCGGTCGGGTGCGCGCCTTCGAGCGCTTGCCGCGGCTCGCGCTGGAGCGCGCCGACGCCATGGGGGCGGTCCGTGCGGCCCTCGCTCACCTGACCACCGAGGACCCGATCGAGGCCATCGGCGCCGTCGCCGCGTTCGCCGCCGCGTGGTCACGCGTGGCGCGTGGCAAGGCGCCCATCCCGCCCGATCCCCGCCTCGCCCACGCGGCGGATCTCCTCCGCATGATCACGGGGGGGCCGGCGGACGCCGCCCGCGTGGCGGCCTTGGACGCGTATCTGGTGACCGTCTCCGACCACGGGATGAACGCCTCCACCTTTGCGGCCCGGGTCATCACGTCCACCGGGGCGGGGCTGGTCGCGGCTCTGGTGGGCGCGCTGGGGGCGCTCGAGGGTCCGCTGCACGGCGGAGCGCCTGGGCCCGTGCTCGACATGCTCGACGCGATTGGGACGCCGGAGCACGCTGTTCCGTGGCTCGAGTCGGAGCTGGCGGCTGGGCGCAGGATCATGGGCATGGGTCACCGGATCTACCGGGTGCGTGACCCGAGGGCGGCCGTGCTGGAGCGCGCGACGCTGGAGCTGGAGGCGGCGGGGGTGAGCACCGGTCGCCTCGCGCTTGCGCGAGCGGTGGAGCGCGCTGCGTTCGGGGTTCTCCGGGAGCGCCACCCGCTCCGGCCGCTGCACGCCAACGTCGAGTTCTACACGGCCGTGCTCCTCGACACCCTCGGCGTGCCCCGTGAGCTGTTCACGGCGGTCTTCGCGGCCGCCCGCACCGCGGGATGGTGCGCTCACGTGGCGGAGCATCGCGCCACCGGCCGCCTCATCCGGCCGGCCTCGCGCTACATCGGGCTCGTCCCCTGACGCAGCCCCGGTGCGCTCCCCAGGCCGCTGGAGGAGGTCCTCCTTGCGTGGCTGGGCCGCCTCCGGCAGCCTGCCGTCCATGCACCTCACTACCGCCGTTCTCCTCCTGATCCCCTCGGTTGCCCTGGGCGCTTCACGGCTGCTGCCCGTCCAAGGAGCCCTGCGCTCGGCCGCGGGCCTCCCGGTGAGCGATGGCCACTACGGCGTGGTCGTGGCGCTCTACACGCTCCCGCAAGGCGGCACCCCGGTCTACACCGAGGCGCATGTGGCCGTGAGCGTGGTCGACAGCACGTTCTCGCTGGAGCTCGGTGGGCTCACGCCGCTCGACGGGGCGCTCTTCGAGTCAGAGGTCGCGTTGTACGTGGGCGTGACGGTGGAGGCGGAGCCCGAGCTCCCGCGCACTGCGCTGAGGCACGTGCCTTATGCGGTACGCGCCGACTTCGCCGGCTGGCTCGAGTGCACCGGGTGCGTAGACACGAACGATCTCGCCGCCGACGTCCTGGCCCCGTTCGCGCGGCTGGAGCAGCTGTCGCCCGTGGCGTTCTCGGGGGCGTACGACGCGATCACCGGGCGTCCCACGCTGGTGGCCGTGGGCCAGGAGTGTCAGCCGGGGCAGGTGGTGGTGGGAATTGACGGCAATGGCGCCGTCACCTGCGGCGCCGACAAGGACACCACCTACACCGGCGCCCAGTTCGCCACGTCGGGGCAGAGCTGCTCGCCCGGCGATGTGGTGACGGGCGTGGGCAGCGACGGCAAGGTCGCGTGCGCCAAGGACCAGAACAACAGCTACGACGGCACCCACTTCGCGCTCTCGGCGCAGAACTGCGCGCTCGGCACTGTGGTTAGCGCGATCGCGGCCAACGGCCTCATCACCTGCACGTCGGTGGGCGCCGCCCCAGTGGGCAGCATCGTCGCGTTTCACAAAGACCTCGCGGGGACGCCCAACCTCCCGGCCGGCTGGATGGCGTGTAGCGGTCAGACCGTCTCGGATCCCACCAGCCCCTACAACGGCGTCACCTTGCCGAACCTCAATGGGACGCAGCGGTTCTTGCGCGGGGCCACCTCCAGCGGCGTGGTCGGCGGTGCGGAGACGCACACGCACAGCTTCACCCAGACCACCAACGATCACGCGCCGGATGCGAGTCACTCCACGGATGGATCGATCACCAACCCCGCGGAGCATCTCCCGCCGTTCATGAATGTGGTCTGGATCATTCGGGTCCGCTGAGGCTCGGGTCCCGAGGAGCCCGGAAGCGGCCCCTCCGAAAACACTGCGTGCTAGGGCAGGGGCCCTGTGGTATCCCGGCGCAGCTATGGGCGTTCATCGTGCCGGTTTCGTCGCCATCGTGGGCCGCCCCAACGCGGGCAAGTCCACGCTCCTCAACGCGCTCCTCGGGGAGAAGGTGGCGATCGTCACTCCGAAGCCCCAGACCACGCGCGATCGCATCATGGGAGTCCTCACGCGGCCCGGGGCCCAGCTCGCGTTCGTCGACACGCCCGGCTTTCACCAGGGCAAGAAGGCGCTCAACAAGCACCTGGTCCACGTGGCGCTGTCGGTCCTTGGCGACGTCGACGTGGTGCTCATGCTCGTCGATGTCACGCGCACCGGGCCCGAACCCGGCGCCGAAGACGCGGCGCTGCTGGACGCCGTGCGCGCCGCCAAGCGGCCCACGGTCCTCGTCTTCAACAAGGTCGATCAAGTCGACAAGGCCACGCTCTACCCGCTGGTGCAGGCCTGGTCGGCGTTGGCGCCCTGGCGCGCGGTCGTGCCGGTCAGCGCTCTGCACCACGACGGCCTCGATCGGGTCCTCAACGAGCTCAGCGCGTGCCTCCCCGAGAGCCCGCCGCTCTTCGACGACGACACGCTCACCGACCGGCCCATCCGCTTCCTCGTGGCCGAGCTTCTGCGCGAGCAGCTGATGCTCGCGCTCGGCGAGGAGCTCCCGTACTCGGTCGCGGTGGAGATCATGCGGTACGCCGAGCGTCCAGACGGCAACATCGTCGACATCGCCGCAACGATTCACGTCGAGCGCGACTCCCAGAAGCCCATCGTGCTCGGCAAGGGCGGCGAGACCATCAAGGCGGTCGGCGCCGCCGCGCGCCTCGAGATGGAGAAGCTCATCGGGCGCAAGGTGTTCCTCGAGACCCACGTGCGGGTCGAACCCAACTGGACGCGGTCGGCCAAGGGGCTCCGCAAGCTCGGTTATCAAGTGCAACGCCCTGGAGGACGCCGATGAGCCGCCCGCTGGTCGCCATCGTGGGCCGCCCCAATGTTGGTAAGTCCACGCTCTTCAACCGCCTCGTCGGTGAGCGCAAAGCCCTGGTGTTCGATGAGCCGGGGGTCACTCGCGACCGGAACTACGGGCAGACGGAGGCCTACGGCAAGCCCTTCGACCTCGTCGACACCGGGGGCTTCGACCCCAGCAGCGGTGACGAGATGCTCTCCGCCATGCGCGAGCAGGCGCGCCTCGCGGTCAAGAGCGCGGACGCGATCCTCGTCGTGGTGGATGGCCGCGCCGGCCTCACGCCCACGGACGAGGTGGTGTTCGCCGAGCTGCGCACGTCCACTCAGCCTCTGTTCGTGGTGGCGAACAAGCTCGACACCGAGCGGCTCGGAAACGACGCGCTCGAGTTCCATCGCCTGGGCGTGGACCGGATCTACCCCGCCAGCGCCGAGCACGGCGTGGGCCTCGGCGACCTGCTCGAGGACCTCGCGGCGGTGTTGCCGGAGCCCGAGGAGGAGGAGGAGGAGACCGGGCGGATCAAGGTCGCGATCGTGGGCCGACCCAACGCCGGCAAGTCCACGTTGGTCAATCGCCTCCTCGGGGAGCCGAGAGTGGTCACGAGCGACGTGCCGGGAACCACGCGCGACGCGATCGACACCGAGCTCGACCTCCGGGTCACGAAGGAGGACGGCACCGAGGGCATCAAGCGCTACACGCTGATCGATACGGCCGGCATGCGCCGCAAGGCGCAGGTCCACTGGGCCGTGGAGAAGTTCGGGGCCATCAAGGCGATCCAGGCGATCGAGCGCAGCCACATCACCGTGCTCATGGTGGACGCCACCGACGGTTTCAAGGACCAGGACGCCAAGATCGCCAACATCGCGCTCGAGAACGGGCGGGCTCTGATTATCTGCATGAACAAGTGGGACGCCGTCGAGAAGGACGACAAGACCCACGACCAGCTCATCCGCAAGATCCGCGAGGAGCGCGTCACTCTCGCCTTCGCGCCGATCTTGTTCGCCAGCGCGCTCACCGGGGCCAGGGCGCACAAGCTGCTCGAGCTCGTCGACACGGTGCACGCCAACTGGGAGCGCCGCGTGACCACCTCGGAGCTCAACCGGTGGTTCGAGCACACGCTGAAGGAGCGCCCGCCCCCGCTCTACCGCAACCGCGCGGTGAAGCTCTACTACGCCACACAAGCCAGGAGCCGCCCGCCCACGTTCGTGCTTCAGTCGAACATGGAGCCCAGCGCGTTCCCCGTGACCTATCTGCGCATGCTGGAGAACCGGCTGCGCGAGAGCTTCCCGCTCGAGGGGGCGCCCGTGCGGTTCCACGTGCGCCAGCGCAAGAGCCAGTACAAGGACTGACGCGCCCGGCGAGGCTCAGGGTCTGGGGAGGTGCTCCCGCGCCCAGAGCTGGAAGACCAGGAGCGCCCACAGCGTCTTGCGGTGGTCTCGGTAGCCGCTGAGGTGCTCGGAGATCAGCTTCTCGCAGGTCTCCGCCTTGAACACCGCTTGCCGGCGGAGCGTGGCGGCGTCGAGCAGCTCGCGTAGGAGCGGCAGCAACGGACCCTGGAGCCAACGGCCGATCGGCACACCGAAGCCCTTCTTGGGCCGCTTCACGATGGAAGCCGGAGCCCTCGACTCGAGCACCTCGCGCAGGATGGCCTTCGTGACCTGACGCGGCGGCAGCCCCTTCAGCTTCTCGCTGGCCGGGATACGCGCCGCCACCTCGACCACCGCGCGGCCGAGCAGCGGCGCTCGGCTCTCGAGGGCCACGCTCATCGTGGCGCGGTCCACCTTCTGCAGCACGCCGTCGCTCAGGTAGAGGCGCGCGTAGAGCTCGCCGAGGCGGGTGAGGTCGTCCAGGTGCTCGGTTCCCGCGAGCGCGTTCGTGACGTCGTCGAACGGTGGCGCCTTGTTCGCCGCGGCCATGAACGCCGGCTCGAACAACGTGGGGTGCAGGCGTGGATCCGTGTTGCCGATCCAGACGAGGTGTCGCTCGAAGGGGCCGTAGTCGAGGCCGTCAACGAAGCGCTTCAGCTGGTAGTCGAGCGACCAGTTGTCGTGCGAGACCGGCAGCGCGTGGATCAGCGGTCGCAAGAGACCGGACCGCAGCGCGGCCGGGGCCCGCTCCGCGAGCCGCGCCACGGCGTGGGCTCCGAAGGTGGGGTAACCCAGGAACAGCTCGTCGCCGCCATCTCCAGACAGGGCCACGGTGACGTGTCGCCGAGCGAAGCGCGCGAGCAAGGTGGTTGGGAGGAGGCTCGGGTCCGCGTGGGGCTCATCGAGCAGCGCACCCAGAGTCGGGACCAGATCCAGCGCCGCCTGGGCCGTGAGGCGCTCCTCGTGATGGCGCGCCCCGAAGTGCGCGGCCACGGCGCGTGCGTGGGCCGACTCGTCGAAGGAGGCGTCGTCGAACCCCACGCAGAACGTGTCGAGGCCCGAGCGGTGTTCGGCCGCTGCAGCGAGCACGGCGGTGCTGTCGAGCCCACCGCTGACGAACACACCGAGGGGCACGTCGCTGACGAGCCGATCGCCCACGGACGACACGATCGCGTCCCAGAGCGCTCGGCGCGGCTCCTCCACCGGCGCGCGGTTCAGCGTGGGCCGCCAGCGTTGGCGGCGAATGGCGCCGCGGTCCCAGCACAGGAGCTCGCCGGGCTCCAGCTTCCGCACGTCGCGGAGGACCGTGCGCGGGGCGGGGATTGCGTCGAGCGTGAAGAGCCTGCGCACGCCCACCGGATCCAGCGCCGCGGACACGTCGGGGTGGGCCCGAACCGCCGAGAGCTCACTGCCGAAGACCAGCGTTCCGCCCGGTAGCTCGGCCGTGTAGAGGGGCTTCTCGCCCATCCGATCCCGGGCCAGATAGGCGACGCGCCGCGTCAGATCCACGAGGGCGAACGCAAACATCCCGTCGGCGCGCTCGAGGAGGCCCGGCACTCCCCACGCCAAGGCCCCCGCGAGTAGCACCTCGGTGTCTGACTCGGAGTCGAAGCGGTGTCCCAGCGCCGCCAGCTCGAGACGCAGCGCTCGAAAGTTGTAGAGCTCGCCGTTGAACACCACGACGTGGTCGCCCCGGCGCATCGGCTGGTGTCCGCCAGAGCTCGTGTCGATCACCGCGAGCCGGCGATGGCCAAGCGCGATCCCCCCGTCGATCAGGAGCCCCGAGTCGTCGGGGCCCCGATGCGCCAGGCGCGCAGTCATGCGTTCGATGACCGTCGCGTCGCCTGAGGGCCCCAGCGACAACACCCCCGCGATTCCGCACATTCGTACTACTCCAGGTTCACCGAGTCTCTGATGTGGTAGGGGGGCTTCTTCTGAGACTCGTAGTAGATGCGGGTCATCAGCTCGCCGAGCAGGCCGAGACCCAGTATCTGGAGGCCCATCACCGCGCAGAACACCGACGCGATGAAGAACGGGTCGGTGTAAAGCGGTGCCCCCCAGATGAGCTTCTTGAGGATGGTCCACGCCCCTGCGAGCACACTGAGCAGCAGCACCGCGAAGGCGACCCGGCCAAAGAAATACAGCGGCTTCGTGGAGTAACCCACGAGGAAGCGCACCGTGAGGATGTCGAGGACCACGCGGAAGGTCTTGGAGAGGTTGTATTTGCTCTGGCCCCACCGCCGGGCGTGGTGCTTCACCTCGAGCTCGCCGATGCGCGCTCCGGCCCACTGCGCGAACGCCGGTAGGAAGCGGTGCATCTCACCGTAGAGGTGGATGTCTTTTGCGATCTCACGTCTGTAGACCGTGAGGGTGCAGCCGTAGTCGTGGAGGGCGACGCCCGTCACCCGAGAGATCAGGCGGTTGGCGATGCGCGACGGGAGTGTCTTGGACCAATAGGCGTCTTGGCGCTTCTTGCGCCACCCCTTTACAACGTCCAGGCTACGGGCCTCCAGGTCCTCCACAAGCTTCGCGATGTCGTCCGGATCATTCTGGAGATCCGCGTCGATGGGCACCACCAGCTCGCCCCGCGCATGGTCGAAGCCGGCCGCCATGGCGGCCGATTGCCCGAAGTTCCTCCGGAAGATGATCACCCGGACGCGTGGGTCGGTGCCCGCCAGCCGGCGCAGGATCTCGGCGCTCCGGTCGGTGGAGCCGTCGTCGCAGAAGAGGACCTCCCAGGGCCTGCCGAAGCGGTCCAGCGCGGCTCTGAGCGCCTCCCAGAGCGGGGGCAGGCTCTCTTCCTCGTTGTGTACCGGGACTACGACCGAGATGGCGACTTCGTTCGACACGCCCCTCGTGTACCACGGCGGGCTGGGCTCCGGGAGTCCCGATGTGCCCCCGCGGCTCGGCCTAGCCTCCGTGAGTAGCGGGGTTGCCCGAATTGCCCGAACGACGCGCTTGCCGTCCGCTTTGCAGTCACTGTATCGTCGGCCTCTACATGTTGTTCATGGTTCAAGCCGTCGTCGCGTGGCCGCTCGCCGCTGAGACGCCTATTCGCTTCGACGACGTCACCGCCGCCGCTGGGCTGCCGATCGCCCACGGGACGCCCGTCAACACCAACCACGGCGCTGCGGCCGCGTGGGTTGACTGGGATGAGGACGGCTGGCCGGATCTTGTGATCGGCGACCCGCGCGGCTCGGTGCGCGTCTTCATGAACCGCTCCGGGGCGTTTTTCGAGGAGGCGTCCGCTCCCGGGCTGAGCGACCTTCACGAGGTGATCGCGATCGATCACCTCGTTGTGGCTCCGAGCGGCGTCGGCGCGGACGTCGCCCCGCGCGACGGCCTGGCCCTGATCCTCACCAGCCCCGCCCACCAGACCAACGTCGTGGTCGGAGTCATCAACCCGGACGGCACCTTCCAGAGGGTCCCTGTGGCGTCGCCGGCAACGCAGCTCAACCTGGGCAGTCATGGCGACATCGACGGCGACGGCGAGCACGATCTCGTGGTGAGTCAGTTCGCGTGCCCCGTGGGTCTCGCAACAGTGCCGTCGGTCTTCCAGCTCCGTCGCTTCGCCTCCGGCTATCGACGGGTCGACGAGAACGGCTTGCCCCGGAGCGGCTGCTTTCCAACGCCCTTCGTCACGGACTACGACGATACGTCCACCCCGCGCGCGTTCCTTGCCACCGACTTTGGGCCCCTCGACACGTCGACTCACGTGCTGCTCGACGGCCAGCCCGAGCTGCTACCGCCGACCTACGCGATGGGGGTCGCGTTGGGGGATCACGAGGGCGACGGCGACCTCGACTACGTCGTCACCTCCGTGGGGCGCGATCTCCTCTGGCGGCGCCACGGTGAGCGCTGGTCGCCCGAGATCCTCGGCCCCGACACCGAGTGGGGCGCCGAGGGCGTTCGCTTCAAGTGGGCGGCCTCGTATCTCGACGCGGACAACAGCGGGCAGGAGGAGCTCTGGATCACCGCGGGCTTCGTCCCCGCGAACGTCTTCGTGGCCGAGCCGAACGCACGCGATATCTATCTCGTCGACGGCGTGGACCAGGCCGCGGCCGCGGGCGTGGACTCGGAGGCCTCCGAGCGGACCCTCGCTTTCGCCGATTTCGATCGCGACGGTCGAGTCGACGCCTACGTGGGTGGGCTCGAGGGCAACTTCCTCTACCGCAACGTGACCGAGCGCTCCGGGCACTACGTATCCCTCTTGCTCTCGGACGAGCCCGGCACGCGGGTCGAGGTGTCCGCGTGCGGGCGACGCTTCGTGCGCGAGTGGTCGGGTGGCGTGGCCGGCGCGGCGCATCGGGCCGCGCTTCACGTGGGGCTGGGCGACTGCGCGGGCCCCGCCACGGTGGTGGTCCACGACCCATGGCGCCTAGAGCGCACGTTCGGCCCATTGGAGGTGGATCGCGAACACACCATCCCGCCCCCGCTTCGTCTCTCCGTCGCGCCGCGGGAGGTAGCGCCCGGCGCCCCGTACGTCGTCCATGTGTTTGGGGAGGGCGCTGTCACGGTGGCCGGAGTGGCCGCGGTGGACGGCCGCGTAGCGCTCTTGGCCCCGCCGGAGCTGGGAGAGCACCGCCTCGCGGTGACGCTGGACGGACATCCGATCCGGCTGGCGCCTCGCCTCACGGTGGCGCGCGTGGCGCCCGACGTCACCCCAGGTGAATGGCCGGTGCTCCAAGGGGTGTCCGTCTCGCTCGCGCTGGAGCCCGGCGCTCCAGAGCCCACGGAGGTCGTGGGGGCTGTGCTCGAGTCCAACAGGCTCACCCCCACGGGGCCGCTGGTCACGCTGCGGTGGGGTGAGGCGGAGCGCTCCTTCCCGTCATACCCGCGCTATGCCGCGCCCGGACGCTGCGAGGGGCGAGCGTTCGCTGATGGTCAGCCGGCGCCCGCCGTGTCTTGCGAGGTCCCGCGGCGGTTCACTCGGGAGCCGGACGGGTGGAGGGTGTTCATCCTCCCGACCGACGGGCGAGGCATCCCGGCCGGTCTCGACGGGGAGGGGCTCGTGGCCCATGCCCTCCACGCCAGTGGAGACACGGTCGTCGCCAATCTGACGTTCGACGCCGTGCCCTGGCGCAGCACCTACCTCAGCGGCGCGGCTACCGGCTTGCGCGTCTTCCTTCCGGACCAAGAGCCCTACGACCTGCTCCTCCCCAGCGGCACCCCGCTCGTCGATCCCGTGCGGAGCCAGCTGTGGGCCCTTCAGCCCTACGGGCGAGCCCCGGCGCCGGGCGTCGATCCCAGCTCGCACGACGTTATCCACATCGCCGTCGTCCTGGTCTCCACGTCTGGGGAGACCCTGATCCCCAGCCTCGGCTATCTGCCTCGTGCCCAAGGGTTCACAGTGCTCGAGGAAGAGTTCACGTATATCGGCCGCGAGCTCACCACCGACGCCTACGTCGCTCGCCTGCGGATCGACTCGCCGCCGGGCGCCTATACGATTCACGCGGGTCAACTCTCGACCACCGTCTTCGTCATGCCCCACGCCCACGTCTCCCCAAGCTTTCCGCAATCCGAGCTCCAGCGTGACGGGGACGACTGGGTGCTGATCCCTCGGGACGCCTTCGGCCAACGCGTCGGCCCGGGCATCGTTACGGCTCCGCGGTTCACCCACGAAGGCGGGGGGCTCTACCGTCGCCCCGCCGCCGGCGAGTCCAGCACGTCGGTGGTGCTCGACGGCGTGGTGCGCGTCGCCTTCTCCGATGGGGCGAGCTCCGCGGGCCCCGCGGTCCCGCCGGCGGATGGCTGCTCGTCCGGGCGCCGCTCGGGCGCCGCGCCGACATTGCTGCTGCTGGCGCTCGTCTGCTGCGCCTGGCGTCGGCGCCCCTGAGTCCCCACCGGCCGCGGCCGCGGTGCGCGGGCAGCGGCCGACGGAATTCATGTTGGGGCCGGGGCAGCAGAGCTCCTCGGCCCGGCTCACCCCCGCGCTCTCGCGCTTCGGCGAAGATGTCAGGGAGAGACGGGAGCGCGGGGGCGGAGCGTCGCCCCCGGGGTCACGATCAGGGCGACCACGGCGTCCACGCACTCTGCGGGCGTTAGGAAGGCGGTGTCGAGCGCCAGCTCCGGCGCAGAGGGTGGCTCATAGGGGGAGTCCACGCCGGTGAGGCCGGAGAGTCCGCCGGCCGCGGAAAGGCTGTAATGACCTTTGGGATCGCGTGCGCGGCAGGTGGCCAGGGGGGCGTGGACGTAGACCTCCATGAACGTCCCCGCAGGAAACAGAGCGCGTGCCGCGGCGCGGTCGTCGGCGTAAGGCGAGACCAGCGCCACCAGGACCACCTGCCCCTGCTCCGAGAGCACATGCGCGACGTGCGCGGCGCGGCGCACGGCCTCGCGACGTTGCTCGCGGGAGTACCCGAGATCGCTCGACAATCCCCGGCGTAGGACGTCGCCGTCCAGCGTACAGGCGTGGATCCCCGCCGCCCGAAGGACGGCCAGAGCGCCGTTCGCGACAGTGGTCTTGCCCGACGCGGGCACGCCGGTGAGCCAGATCACCCGCCCACTTGAAGGCGCCTCTGAACCAGGGACCGTCACGATCGTCACGGCCTCCTCGCCGGCGGTGTCCCGCACGGCCGCTCGCAGCCCGGCGTCCGTCTTGGGCGGCGGCGCATTCGTCCCAACGCGTTGCCTCGGAGGCGCCAATCGCCTCGAAGCACACACCGGTGGGAGCGACACCGAACCGGTAGTCGGACTCCACCGAGTCTAAGGGTCCCGTGTTTGCTGGGCAACCGGAGTGGTCGTGAGCGCGCCCGTCCGGGCGGCCGTCTAGGGGCGCGTGTCCGCCGCGAACCGAACGGACACGTCCCCGAGTCCGGAGTAGCGGGCCGTGAACGTCGCACCCGCGACCGGGGGGACCGGGCGACCCAATGTGCCGAGGCTGAGGATGTCGCCGGCTTTGAGGGCACGCCCGTCGGCGGCGAGGCTCTCGACCAGCCAGAGCACCACGTCGAGGGGGTGCCCCATGAGGTCCGAGCCACGCCCTTCGGCGACCACCGCGCCGTCTCTCTCCAGCGTGACCGCCATCGCGCCCAGCGAGGCCTCGGTGAACTCGGTGACCGGCCGTCCGCGGACGCCGAGGCGCGCGCCTACGTTGATGGCCTGGATACCGGTAGCTTTCAGCGTCTTCGGGTCAGCGGCCACCAGGTCAGGGAGCTCGATGAAGGGCACCACCGCGCTGAGGCCGGCCAGCGCCTCCGCGCGGGTCTTGGCCTTCATGAGCTCGCTGGAGCGCACCACCACCAGCAGGTCTGCCTCCACGACGGGCCTCGCCCCGAAGCTGGCGGACACCTCGGCGCCTCCCTCGAGCAGGAATCGGCCGAACAGCGTCCCGCGGAGCGGCGCGTCGGCGCCGAACTGCTGCCTCACCACCGGGTTCGTGAGCCCTGCCTTGTAGCCGACTGGGGCGCCGTGCTCCGCCTCGAGGAGCTGCTCGAACTGGCGCTGGATACACGTCGCCTCGCCGTGGGTGAGCACCGGCACGTCGAAGGGCTGCCTCGCCGACCAGCGCGTGTGGAGGTCGCGGGCCAAAGAAGGGCAGTCCGCCAAGGCGGAGGTGTTGGCGAACAGGAGGGCAAAGAGGATCGGCGATCGCATGGCTCAGGCTCCTGGTTGGCGGGCGTCCTCGAGGCCGGAGGGCAGCGACGACCTTACCACCGGCAGACCGGTGGCTTCAGGGCGACGCGCACAAGGGGGCAACGGCGAAGTTCGGGTCGATCACGAGCTGCACCGGGAGCTCCGGGAGGCAGACCCCGAGCGAGCCATCGCACACCCCCACGTCGCAGTCGCTGTCGTTGGCGCACGCCTTTCCGAGCGGCGTTGGCTCAGGTTCGCAGTCGCAGAACAGGGCGTCCTCGGTGCACTGGCAGTCCCCGGCCCAGCACGCACCGAGCTCGGGGCGACAGGACGCGCGGCAGTCGCCAGCGGCCGTGCAGGCCTTGGCGAACACCACGTCGTCCAGGGCGTCCACGTAGAGCGCCACGGCGCCCGTCGGCACACACGACACGCCTGACGACGGAAAGACGCAGGATCCGCCGCTCGGGTCGTGCAAACACACCCCTCCGCCGCAGTCCTCGTCGACGGTACAGGCGGCGTCCAGCGGGAGCGCGCAGGTCGAGCTTCCGCACGGCGCCGGCAGCCGTACCAGCTGGAACCCGGCGGACAGCGCCTCTCGCGTGGGTGACTCGCCTGCCGCTACCGGCGCGGCGCTCCAGACCACGGCCCGCTCCTCGGCGCCGCCCACCAGCTCACCCTCCGAGTACCGGCCGTCGCGGTTGGTGTCTTGATACACGCGGATCGTGGCGAAACCGAGCCCATCGCTCGTACGGAAACGCGGCTCCGGCGGCTCGAAGACGTGGAGCGCGAACGCGGCAGGGAAGCTGACCGCTACGGAGACGCTCGTCTGCTCGAGCAGGCCCTGGGTGGCGGCGTCGGTCTCGCCCGCGGGGCTCCAGAAGAGCGAGACCCGGATCGGCGCCCCGGACAACGCGGTCGAGTCGAACTGAAGCACCTGGCCCGGCACGGAGAAGAGCGGCTCGCCGCGATAGTCGGCGCCCACGACGGGATCCGAGCAGGCCGCGAGCGCGACCACGCCACATGGCCAAGGCCGCCGCGTCAAAAC
>SXOO01000023.1 GCA_005776725.1 Pseudomonadota bacterium
CCGGCTCCCGCCGAAGGCGCCGCACCGGCTCCCGCCGAAGGCGCTGCCCCTGCCCCTGCACAACCCGAAGCCCCGAAGGCGCCGTGAGGAGGATCCAATGAGCAACTCCAACTACGACAGCCAGGTCCAGGGCCTCGCAGACTTCGTGGCCGCGGAGGCCGAAGCGGCCCGCAAGTCCACCCGCAACCAGTTCATCGTCCTGGCGGTGGTGTCCATCATCCTCATCGTCTACTTCGTCGTGGCCAACAGCTTCGTGAAGAAGTGGACCGAGCCGAAGGAGCTCGCGCGGCAAGGCGCGGTGCTGCTCGACGAGAACGTGCCCACCATCGCCCAGATGGTGGAGGGGACGTTGAAGGAGGGAGCCCCGCAGCTCGCCGACTTCATCGCCAACAAGGCTGTGAAGGAGGGGATCCCCTACGTCATCAAGACGACCGAGGGGTACCTCAACGGCTACACCGACAAGATGTCGTCCGAGACAGCACGCTTCATGGAGGAGGCCTTCAGCAACATCCTGAAGGAGAACAAGGCGCAGTTCGTCGAGGTACTGAAGAACAATCAGACCGAGGCGGATCCGGCTATCGCCATGAGGCCGCTGAAGGACGCTCTGAAGGGGGCCTTCGCCAACCAACTTACCGGGCGTAAGACCGAGTCGGGGCTGGCCATCGAACGCAGCCTGAACATGCTGCGTAACATGAACTCGCGCTTGGCGGCCTTGGTCGCCAAGGATCCGAAGGACATGACGCGCAGGGAGAAGCAGGCTGCCCGGCTGCTCAAGATGCAGTGGCAGATGATGCGCCAGCGCACCTCCGACGACGTTCACGTCGAAGAAAAGCCAGGCACCCCAGACCTCGGCAACGACTAAGCGGCGCCCCAGGGGGCACCCCAGTCCCCTAGTTTCGCGCCACCATCCGGTGCCGCCGCCGCTCCAGCTCCGCCTCGTCCTTTTCACCCAAGAGCTCTAACGCTGACGCCAGGAGGTCGTGTACCTCCGGGTCGAACGGGTTCTGTCGGATGGCTTCGATGAGGTCGCGGCGGGCGCCCTCCGCGTCACCGCTCTTGAGTCTCGCCTTCCCACGGTACAGATAGAGCAACCCGTAGCCGCGCGTGTACTCGAGAGCGGGTGTCACCACCGCCTCGACGCGGGTGTGGTGGCCCAGCCGGAGCAGCGCCGACGCGAGGCGGGCAGACAGCACGGGGTTCGGTCCACCAGCCTTCTGCAGCGCCTTCTCGTACTCGATGGCGGCGGCCAGATAACGCTGCTTCACGAGGAGTCGGTCCGCGGCAGCCGCGAGCTCAGCGGCGCCGTTCTCGGCGAGGCCCTCGAGCTCGTCTTCCGAGCGCGCCGTGTCGCGGAAGTGCAGCTTCATGTCCGCGTGTGTGGGGAGGGGCCGCAGGTTCCGTCCGAACAGCGCGTTCCGCCACTCGCGCTCGAACCGCGGAAAGCTCTTGCCTGTGATCTTCGCAACCGCGGCCTGGTCGCTTGCGCCGTCGCGCATGGCCAGGACCAGCCGCCGCAACGACGCCTCGCCGTGCTTCGACGTGAGCAGCTCCATTACTGTGAAGACCTCCGCGTACGCCAGCGCAGCCTCCTCGGGCCCGGGGAGCTTCGCGATGGACGGGCTCATCGCCTCGAACCGGATCAACGTCTTTTGCTTCAGGGCGCGCGAGAGCAGGTCTTCGGAAGGGCGGTCGAGCCGCGGCGGATCTGGCGACCGCCAGCGCGGCTCGAAGTAACGCGCCAGCCCCTCGTGGAGCCACACTGGGACCGTGTTGCGGCTTTGCCGGGTGACGAACAGGTGCACCAGCTCGTGTGCCGCGGTGTCCAGCCAGCCGTAGCCGTAGACCAACGCTCGCGGGCTCACGAGCATGAGGCGGTTGTACTTGCAGAGCGCCACCGTCCCAGTCGTGCGGATCTCCGACGCCTTGAGCAACGAGACCGCCGCGAGGCCATCCGGCTTCGGCAGCACCTCCACGCGTATCGGTCCGTGAGCGCCACCCGGAGACTCCTGGGGGTTCCCAAAGACCGCCTCCAGTCGGTCGAAGGCCAGCTCCAGCGCCTCCCCGAGGTACGGGACCAGGACCGCGTCCACTCCCGGCGGATACGCCAGCTGGAATCTCCCTCGGGGAGAGAGCGTGGTCTCGTAGCCCGCGAGCGTGTCTCGAGTGGCGGCGTAGAGCGACACAGCCGCCTGCACCTGACGATCGAGGGGAGCCTCCGCCGCGACGCCGTTGATCAGGCGGACCGCGTCTTCGTAACGACTCTCGTAGAAGGCGATGCGGGCACGGAGGTAGCCCACGTCCACCGACGGAGCGTCGAGGCGGGTCTCGAGCGCGGCGAGCGCCACACGAGCGCTCGGGAGGTCCCAGGCCTCGATGTGTTCCGCAACCAGCGCGAGCTCGGCGCGCGGTGGCGCCGCCGGAAGCGCGCTCAGAAACCCCGGGGGGGCCGCGCTCAGGGCGAGCAGCAATGGCAACACCGTCATCGGATCAGCGCCTCGTAATATCTGTCGACGAGTCCGCGATACGATGGCGGGGCCGTCTCCTTGTGGGACCGCAAGAGCTCCTCGCGGAACTCCTTCGGCACGCGGTAACGATCGGCGCTGGGGATCTCCACCGGCCGGCGTGAGACGTTCGCGCCGGGCGCCTGGCTCGTGCCGTCGTGGCCCTCGGTCTCCCGTCGTACCACGTCGCCCGCGGCGCGGAGCGCGTCCTCGGCGTGCCCCATCTCGTCGCTCGCGCGGCCTGGCTCCTGCTGCTCCAGCGCCTCCTCGGCGGCGGCCATGGCCCGCCGCGCGGCCTCGAGCGACGGCTTCAGCTGCGCCTCCGAGCCCGGGCGCTGCCCGTCCACCTTCCGGAGCTCCTCTTGCAGCTCATCGAGGCGGGTGCGAGCTGCTCGCTGCTTCTTGAGCGTGTCCCCCGATCCCCCCCGTCCGGGTCCCTCGGCAGTGGCGGGCGCTTCGTTGGACGAAGGCTCGGTGGGCTTCGGACGCTGCGGCGTGGGCCCGACCTCGCCGTCCGGGCCCCCACTCTGCTCTTCATCGCCGGCGCCCTGCTCGGCAGCGTGCTCCGCCGCCGCGCTCTCCTTGAGCTCGGCCTCGACGGACCGAAGCTTGTCGAGCTCTCCACCCAGGGAGCGAAGGGCCAGAGTGCCCGCTCCACCGCTGGCGCCGGTAGGGCTGTCCAGCACCTCGTCCATCTTCGAGCTCAGGCCCTGCACGGCCTGTCCGAGCTTCTCTACGGCCGCGAGCGCCTCGTCCATCCGACCCTGCCGCACGAGCTCCATCAGGTTGTCGATGCCGGACGCGACGTCGGACATCTCCTCGATGCCGGACATCGCGTCCATGTTCGCGTTCTCGAAGGGCATGGGGCGGGCCGACTCCGCGAGCCGCGGTCGCATGGCGGCGAGCGTGGCGCGCATGTCGAGGAGCCGCTGAAGGAGCTCGGCGCGGAGCTCGTCCTTGTCCTTCGCGGCGGCGGCGCGCTCCAGCAGCTCCCGCAGCCCGGCCTGCGCGTTGACGAGCTCCCGGGCTTCATCGCGGACCGAGCGCTCAGCCTCCTCGGTGAGGAGGCGCTCGAGGAGCGGGATGTCGGCCTCCAGCTCCTGAATCCCACGATCGTTCGAGTGTGTCAGGAGCTCCAGTACCGGGGGGCGCTCGGCCTCGTCGATGGTCTCGAGCGCTGCGGTGACGGCGCGTCTCTCCTGATCGTGGTGGCCCGCGTACCGACGGCGCATGTCGCGGATCGCGTCGGTGTCCGTGCCCACCGCGAGGCTGTCTCGGCTGAGCCCCTCTTCCACCGCCTCGAGCTGCTCGAGAAGGCTCGTGGCGCCTCGGTGAACCTGCGTCTGACCCGCGACCATGGCCTCGAAGCGCGGCGGGGGGCCGCTGCGGCCGAAGGGGTGCCGCGAGGCGTGGAGCGGCGCCTCGAGCCGGTCGCCGAGCAGGTTCACCATGGCGTCCAGCAACGCCCGCTCCGCTGCGACGTTCTCCGAGTGGCGCTCCGCCGGGCTGTGAAGACGCACCCGAAGCTCGCGGGACCGTCCGGTGCCGGGCCGGGTGGCGATCGTGTTTCCATCCCGTACCTCGAGCGAGACCACCAACACCTCGCCGGCAACAAGCTCGTATTCCGTAGGGTCCACTGTGAGGGTGCTCAGGTGAGAGCTCTCGCCGGAAAGGGACGCCACGCGCTTGCGGGTCGGTCCCCCAGCCGCTGACGGCGCCGGGTCCTGAGGCTCGGGCGCTGGGGCCGCCGGCTCCAACTTCCTGACGAGCACGTCGACGCGGGCCAGCCCGAAGTCGTCCAGCGCACGATAGACCACCGAGAACGGCGCCAGCTCCTCGAGCTCCAGGTCGTCCGGCGGCTCGATGAGGTCGATGGTGGGCGGTCGATCCTCCGTGGCGACGACTCGGTGGGCGTGGCGCTCCAGCAGCAGGCCCTCGTCCAGCGAGGTCAGCTGGAACCGGAACGCCCCCGAGCGCTGGACGGTGAAATCGCCGGAGAGGCTCTGGCCGTCTTCGCCCACCGTGAGCTGGACCGTCTGTTCGTCTCCCTCGAAGCGGAGCGACGCCGCTGCGACCCGTGCCAGCGCTCGCGTGGCCAGCTGAACTCGGGTCCCAATCAGCGCGGAGACGTCGCCATCCGAGTTGCGGATGCGCCGCGCCGCGAGCTCTGTGTAGGCCGGGAGGGTGAGTACGTAGTCGATATCGCCGACGAGGGCGTCGCGGAGCTGCTCTCGGGCTGGGCCCTGGTCCAACGCTCGTGGCTCGGCCATGAGCCCAGCGATGCGCTCCTCCACCCAGGCGCTTTGAGAAGCGAACAGCATCCCGATGGCCGTGACGGCGGCCACTCCCAGGGCGCGATGTCGAGCAGGCGCCAGGGCGACCAGCGTCTCTGGATCGGTCGCGTCGAGCAGGTCCGCCAGCGACGCCGCGTGCGCGGCGACCATCCCACTCGCGGGCGCCGGGCTGCTCCCCGGGGAGCCGTTAGGGGGGCTCGGGGTCGGGGAGGAGCCAGCGTCCAGGAGCTCCGCACCCTCGACGAGGCCTTGAGGCCGCGGGCACGGGACGGCCCGGGCGACACTGACAGGCGCTCGCGTCCGCCACGCGACTGCCGACCAGGTCACGAGGCAACCCGCGACCAGCAGGCCCAGGCCGCCGAAAGCGGCCGTGAGCAAAGAGGGGCGCGGCAACGACTCGGCGAAGGCCACGGTGGCGGCCATCAGGACGAAGGCGCCCAACACCAGAGTGGCAAGCGCGGACATCGCCGTCCGCGCCAGGAGGCGACGTCTCAGCGAGCGCAGGTGGTGCGCCAGCCTCAGCGCGTGGGAGTGGCGCGTCATCGAGGTCGAGCATTCCAGCGGCGCCGGCTTTGCGCAACGGGGACGGCATGCCACAATCCCTCGCCCCACATGGTGCAGCCCCCTTGGGGTCCCAGCGCCGATCGGCGGCGGTGTGCGCCCGCGAATATCCCTGTGGTCCCCGCGTCCAACGCCCCATGTGGCCCAACGAGCACCCACGTGTCGTCTCCCGAACAGCCCACTCCTACAGACGAAGCGCTCGTGGAGCGGGTTCGGTCAGGCGACAGGGCCGCATTCCGGCTGCTGGTGGAGCGGCATGAGCGGCGCGTGCTTCGGGTCGCGGTCAGCCGGCTCCGCAGCGAGCAGGAGGCACTGGACGTCTGCCAGGAGGCCTTCCTCAAGGTCTATCGCGGGATTGGGCAGTTCCAGGGCCAGTCCAGCTTCTACACCTGGCTCTACCGCATCGTCCTCAACCTGTGCATCGACCGGCTGCGGCGCTCCGGTCGCGCTGTGGTGGTCGACTTCGACGACGCTGTCCTGCACGACGGCGACGGCGACGGCGCGCTCGCGCTCCCGAACCCCTTCCGATCGCCGGACTCGGAGTTCCAGTCCCAGGAGTTCTGGAACGAGTACTCCCGCGCGCTCGATGGCCTCAGCGACAAGCACCGCGAGGTCTTCCAGCTCTACAACGACGACGGGCTCTCCTATAAAGAGATCGCGGATCACCTCGACATCAACATCGGGACGGTCATGAGCCGCCTCCATCACGCCCGCCAGAACCTCCAGGGAGCGCTACGGCGCTACCTCAAGCGGAAGTGAAGTCCATGCCAAACCTCGACGACACGCTCCTGCAGAGATACCTCGACCACGACCTCGATCCGGAGGAGCGCGCGCGCACCGACGCGCTGCTCGCGGCGGATCCGGCCGCACGCCAGAGGCTCGAGGACTACGAGGCGCTCGTACGGGCCACGGCGTCCGCGCTCGACGCGCGCCTCGCCCGCATCCCCGCGGGCGCCTTGTGGGACCGGCTCGAGTCCGAGTTGGACGCCGGCGCCGCGCCCGCACGGTCCTGGCTCGACCGGCTGATGGCGGCTTTCCGGGTTCCTCGCCTCGAGCTGGGTCTTGCGTGCGGAGCCCTCGCCGCCGCCGCCGCCATCGTGGTCTGGGTTCGCCTCTCCGCCGTTCCTGCAGGGCCAGCCCAGGTCGCCAAGGCCTCCGAGACCGCAGCCGAAGAGATCCAGAAGAACGCGCTCATCGTGGAGTCGTACGAGGTCACCGAGGGCACCGTCGTCATCGACGTCTCGGAAGACATGCCCGGCGCGCCGGCCGTGGTATGGCACTTCGTGGACGACGACACCCAAGATCCCCACCATCGAGGCTGACGTGACCGCACTTCTCGCTTTCTTGGCGCTCGTCGCCGCCGACCAGCCGAAGGCCGACCCGCCGCAGCAGATCCGCTGCGAGGTGCAGATCATCTTGGCGACGTCAGGCGCCCCGGACGTGGCGAAAGAGCTGAGGCCGCTGAAGCGATACCTCGAGAACTCGTTCGGCAACCGCTATTCCAGGTTCGAGCACATCGCCTCGCACACCCTTTCCCTGCGTCTGGACCAGCGCGGTTCGCTGGGGCTGCCAAACAACACGCAGCTCGGCCTCGCCTACCTTGGCGCGGAGGAGGGGCTCATCCGCCTCACCATGGAGGTCGGCGGCCTCAAGACCCAGGTGAAGGTGCATGACGGTGGACTCTTCTTTCAGGCGGGGCGACGCTACAAGGACGGCATGCTCGTGGTGGCCATTCGGGTCCACGGCGCCGATTGACCCCAACTTGAAATGCAGGCGAGGGAGGCTTAGAACAGGCCACCCGCGTGCGTGTTGCATGCCAAGCGAGCCTGAGGAGTGGTCGTGATCCGACGTCTCGATGCTGCGTGTCTGGTGGCCATGGTGTTCCTGGCGTCCATCGCGCAAGCCCAGGTGCCGCCTGCCGAGCCCCCGCCCGGTGAGAAGCCTCCCGAGGGCCTCACGCTCTCGCCGAAGGACCGCGCCACTGCGCTTGCGAAAGAGGGCGCCGACTACGCTCGCAACGGTCAGTACGCGGAGGCGGCCTCCAAGTTTCAGCAGTCGGTGCTCGTCTACCCGATGACCGACGTCTACTACAACCTGGCCTACGTTCATGAGCAGCTGGGTGAGTGGAAGGGCTGCGTCGACAACTACACGAGCTATCTCGAGCGATACAAAGCAGAGCACGATGGCGCCGACCCACCCGAGGTGGCTGCGGTAAAGCGCTCGATCGAGAAGTGCCGCGAGACGGCGCAGCCGCCCGTGAGCATCACCAGCACTCCCGAGGGGGCGCGCGTCGCTCTAGACGACAGGGACCGGGTCGTGGGCACCACCCCGTTCGAGATGAAGCTCGACCCCGGCACCTACACGGTGTTCCTCTTGAAGGAGGGCTTCCAGCCCGTCGAGACCCGCGTGGTCGTCCAGCCGAAGCAGCCGGGCAAGTTCCACTTCGAGCTCCGCCCCGTGGTGAACACCGGCAAGGTTCGGATCACGGTGAACGTGAAGGACGCCAACATCTTCATCGACGGCAAGAACGTCGGGATCTCCCCCTACCTCGAGACACCTGAGCTCGAGGTAGGCCGCCACCAGATCGTGGTGAAGCGCGACGACTACACCTCGGTCAACCAGACCTTCGAGATCCAGAAAGGCGAGACGCGCGAAGTCGACGTCGCGTTGTTCCTCGCCAACCCGCAGCCCTCTTGGCGCAGCTATCTCGGCTGGACGGGGATCGCGATCGGCGCGATCGCGGTCGCCGGAGGCGTTGTGTCCTTCTACTTCGCGGATCAGGAGTTCAGCGACACCGACGACTTCAAGCTCCTGTCCACGCTCCAGACCGTCGGCTACAGCGTCGGCGGCAGCCTCTTGGGGATTGGGATCGGGCTCGTGGTCTGGGAAGGGGTCATGGACCGGGTCAACGACGAGGACCTCATCCAGGCCGAGTGGTCGGACGGCCCGCGCCTCGTGCCACTGGCCAACATCCAGCCGCTCGACGGCGGCATGTTCATCTCCGGCGGGCTGAGGTTCTGATGCGCGCTCTAATTCGTCGCACGTTTGCCCTTTCGGCCTTCTCCGTCCTCGGGTGCGCGGCGGGGCGGTCGCCGCCGGCCGAGACGCCGATGGCCACCGTCGTGCCCAGCGGAGCCAGCCGCGATGTCCCGTTCGGACGCGAAGTGGCCTGCCAGGCAGGGGTCGAGGGCGACTACTGCAACCTCGACAAGCCGCCGCAGGTCGGGCCCGAGATCACGGTCAGCGTCGAGCCCTTCGCCATCGACACTCACGAGGTGACGAACCTACAGTGGGCGCACTGCATGGCGCACGGCGCCTGCTCGAAGCCCCGCGCGTTCAACATCCCGGGCGCCAATCCGATCGACGACTACTTCGACGAAGAGGGAACCGGCCACCCGAACGAGCCAGTGGTCAACATCACCTGGGAGATGGCCGACGCGTACTGCAAGTTCCACGGCAAGCGCCTCCCCACTGAGGTGGAGTGGGAGACCGCGGCGCGCTCCGGCAGCAATGGCCCGTTGTATCCCTGGGGTGACACGCCCGGCGACTGCGCTCAGAAGAGCGTCGCCCTCGCGGCTTGCAACAACGACCACAACTTCCCGCAGCCCGTCACCGGCGCCATGGTCGACGACCAGATCATCATCGACGGCAAGACCGTGGAGGGGTTGGCCGGCAACGTCTCCGAGTGGGTCGCCGACGCCTACGTGCCCTTCCTCGGGTGCGTGAACCCGGCCGAGCCGATGGACGGCTTGAAGCGCGCCGAGCTCTCCGGGAACGGAGATCCGCTCGTCTGCAAGAGCGCGTACCAGACCGTCGAGAAGGATGACTGCGGTGGCAAGACCGGCGGCGACTTCGCCAGCTGCGCCGCCACCGTGGAGAAGTGCCAGGATTGCCGTGACGAAGCCGATGAGTCCGCGCCGGTGGCGCCCGAGTGCGCGGGTCAGTGCCTCGACACCAACGCGCCGATCTGGCTCTGCAAGAAGCCCACGGCGCCCGTTGCGGGCCTCGTGGGGACCGGCGGCGACGAGCGCAGTGTTCGCGGCGGCAACTACGGCACCTCCGACCTGTGCGAAGCTCGCTCCACCGACCGAATGGGCCGCAAGCTCTCCAAGAAGGAGTTCCGGCCGTTCATTGGATTCCGCTGCGCACGGAGCCTCTGAGGCGCAGCATGAAGCCGTCGCCCTCCTTCGGCGCCGGCGCCCCGCTCCGAGGAGATTCTCATGAATACAGTTAGTTACGCCATTCAGGCCGCCGCGATGCGGGGCTGGCCCGCGCAGCAGCAGCCCACCGGAGAGCTCCGGGTCGAAGTGGGCACCGAGGCGGGACGCACGCAGCTGGTGACCATCACCATGGCTCGCGACGGGGACAACGATCCCGCGGCGTTCATCTGGTCGCAGGCCGGCGACCTCCGAGCTGCCGCGGACCCCGCCGCGCTCCTGCGTTACAACACGCAGCTCACCTACGGTCGCGTCGCGATACGGGATCAGTCCGTCATCGTGAGCCATGCGATACACGACGCCTCCGCGAGCCTGGTCGCGGTGGGCAAGGCGATCTACTGGGTCGCGCGCGCCGCCGATGGCCTCGAGAAGGCCACTTACGGCTACTCCGATACCCTCTGAGCGTCCGCCCAGCCGGGCTGGGCTTTCAAGGGCTCGCCCACGCCGCTGGGTCGAGTATGCTCGCCGGGCTGACTCAAGTTCGTCCGTGGGGCCTTCCCACGTCTCGTCTCCCTAGTCGGGCTACGCCCCGACGATAACCCATCCGGGGTCGCCGCCCTGGTCTGGAGGTCCTCGCAATGCGTTCGTTCAGTATCCTCTTCGCTCTCGTGGTCGCGCTGTTCCTGGCCGGTTGTGGCAAGGCCACTCGAGACTCCGCGGAGTCGCGCTTCAAGAGCGCGCGCGACAAGATCAATGCCGCCGCCGCCAAGAACCCGGGCATGAAGCCGGCTATCGACGCTCAGCTCATTCAGCTGGACAAGGACTTCGAGGTGGCGCGAGCCAAGACCGGTGACGAGGAGGCGATCGCGGCGATCAGCGACGTCGCCTCCCGGGCCGAGAACTTCGAGAAGAGCGTGGCCGCTCCCGCGGCCGGTGCACCCCCGGCGGGCACCCTCCCGCCGCCGCCTGGCGCGGCTCAGCCGGGTAGCAAGCTCGGTGGCGCGGCCCCCCCGCCCGGCGTCCCTGCAGCCCCGGCTCCCCCGGCGATGGGCGGCATGGCCCCCCCCGCGCCGCCCATGGGCGGAAAGCTCGGTGGCGCGGTCCCGGCCCCGGGCGTTCCTGCGGCTCCCCCCGCCGCCCCGGCCGCGCAGGGCGGCAGCGGCTTCGGCGGGCAGTGACCAGAACAGCCTGGACCTACATCCCGAAGTAGGCCCGGGCCACCGCTTCGAGCCCCTCCGGCGGATAGCCGCGGGGGCCCTGATACTTCTGACCATTGACGAAGACCGTGGGCGTCCCGCCCACGCCCGCGCGGCCCGCCTCCGCGAGCTGCGCCTCGATGGTCCCCTTGTGCTTCCCGCTGTCCAGCGCGGCCTTGAAGGCGGCGAGGTCCAGGCCCACCTGGGTGGCGTATTGCTCCAGGCTGGCCCGATCGAGCGCCTTCTGATTCTGGAACAACAGGTCGTGGTACTCCCAGAACTTGCCCTGAGCCTCCGCCTCACAGGCCGCCTCGGACGCCAGCTGCGCGCTGGGGTGGATGTCGCGTAGGGGCGTGTGCTTGAACAGGATCCTGACCGTGTCTGGGTTGTTGTAGTGGAAGGCCTTGAGGTTCGGTCCCACCTGCGAACAGAACGGGCACTCGAAGTCCTCGAACACCGTCACCGTGATCGGGGCGTCCTTCTTTCCCAGCATCGAGGTGCCGACGTCTGAGAAGACGTTCTTCTGTGGCTCGACCTGGGGGAACGACTTGCCCGTGGCGACTCGGCGGTCGTACCAGCCCTTGGCGGCCTCGCCCCCGGCGATCGCCTTCTCGGCCGCAGCGAGCTGAGCGTCGAGCAGCGTGGTGAGGTTGGCCTCGGACTTCTCACCCATCATGCGAACCCCGTTGACCAGGAGGTTGGGCATTGAGTGCGCGGCCACCTCGCTGGCGAGCAGCGAGTCGACCAGCGTCTGTCCGCGGAGCTTCGGATCGGCGAGGTCCGCCTTGAACTTGGCCAGATCGAGGCCGAGAGCGCTGGCGTGTTGCTCCAAGCTGGCGGCGTCCAGCGCTTGCGTCTCCATGAGCTTGTCGTGGTACTCCCAGAAATTGCCCTGCCGCTTGGCCGCCAGCGCCGCCACGGACGCTTGAATCGCGTCCGGGTGCTGCGCCGGCACCACCTTGTGCTTGAAGACGACCCGGACCTTGTCCCCATACTTCTGAGCCAGGGTCTTCGGCGTGTCTTTGAACGGCGTACAGGTGGGGCAGCCGAAGGAGGTGAAGAGCACCACCGTGGCCGGCGCGTCCGCTGGGCCCAGCGTGGCGTCCTCGGCCGAGACCGTGACCTTCCACACCTGGTTTGGATCGGGAGGGGGCTGGGCGGGCGCTCAACCTTTACTGTGGAACGAACAATCACCATTGATCCCGTTGCCGCAATACTGCTAATCTCTTTAGCAACATCGCTAATCATGTCAGAAATCACTCGACCATCTGCACCCAAAGGTGTGC
>SXOO01000165.1 GCA_005776725.1 Pseudomonadota bacterium
CTGGGCGTGGCGGTCCTCGAGGACTGCAGCCTGCCCGAGTGCCAGGACCCGAACCCCGGCGGCGCCTGCCTCGAGTGCGGCATCTGCGACATCGCCAACTTCGGGACCGACCTCGTCGAGTTCGTGCAGCAGGCCCTCGGCACCTTGCTCGACCCGCTGCTCACGCAGGTGGTGGACCTGCTGCTCCCGCCGCTCCTCGACACCGCGCTCAACGACCGGCCGATCTCGATCTCGGCCGAGCTGGCCCTCGGCAACCTCCTCGGCTCGGTCACCACCTCGGCGCGAGACACGCTGCCGCTGGCGGTCATGGTGCGGCCCGCGCCGGATGGCTTCGTGATCACCGGCACCGGAGACAGCGCCGGACTGGAGATCCGGCTCGACGGCGGCACCTCGGCCACCGTGAACCACCCGTGCGCCGAGCCGCTGGGCGCCGAGCCGGTCTTCGCCCCGGGTCCCCTGCCCACCTTCGGGACGCTGACCCCGCTGGGCGCGCCCTACGACGTGGCGATCGCCCTCCCGCTGGGCGCGCCCTACGACGTGGCGATCGCCCTCTCCGAGGCCTTCGTGCGGGAAGATCTCTCCGTCAGTCATACTTGGAAGGCCTCGAGCGCCGGGGGTCCCAACCCGGCTGAGGCCGAACGGCGACACCGGTTCAGTAAATAATCAACCGTTCCTGTATTGAACATAATTACAGTAGACACACCACCCCCCGGGCGCCCCACCCGTCACCCCGAATCCGCCGTTGTCGTGGAGCTACGTAAAGGGAGGCGGCGCGGGCAGGAGCCCCGCGATGACCGGCACGGCGACGCCAACCGCCGGACCGAGGGGCGCGACATGCGCGCCGAAGGACCGCACGAGACGGTAGGTTCCGCGTGGGAACGTGACGGTCGTGTCGCCGGCCTTGAAGCGCGCGTAGGCGAGGGCGTAGGCCTGGAGGAAGAGCTGGAGCTCCTCGAGCAGGCGCTTCTCCTCCGCCTCGTCGTGCACGAGGAAGGGGCTCGGGCCGGTGTTTGGGCCGTGGGGCTCCCAGCTCTTGGCGGTGCGGAGGTGGTCGACGTTGCGGCACCGCGCCGCGCCGAGGAAGGTCTTGCCGGCGGCACGAACGTCCTGCCGGGCCTTATCTTCGGCCGCGCTCAGCGCGACCTCGGCGTCGTGGACGAAGAGCCCACGGTCGGCCTCGGCCACGCACAACGGGAGCTCGTAGCGCAGCTCGACCTTCTCGGGCAGCCTGCCGCGGTAGCCCAGGTCCCTGTGCGCCATGAAGAAGGTCGGGCGCGAGACCTCCAGGTCGGTCCGGGCGAGCTGCCGGGGCTGACTGCGGAGTCCGGGC
The DNA here is from genome assembly GCA_005776725.1 of Pseudomonadota bacterium. Classification (GTDB taxonomy): domain Bacteria; phylum Myxococcota_A; class UBA9042; genus SXOO01. The sequence goes on from SXOO01000165.1 coordinate 1,331, forward strand.
CAGTCGCGCCCGTGTTCTACGCAGGCCGCTGCGACCGGGTTCGCGCCGAGGTAGGCGATCGCCGTGATGGCTGCGGCGCGGCCGCACACGAGCTTCAGGTCGACGTTGTCGCGCGCGAACATCCCGCCATGTTCACCACGCTTCGCGTTCAGGGCGCGCGCGACGAGGCTGTTCACGGTCTGGACGAACTCCGGGGCATTGCCGAGATGGTCGTTCACGAGCAGGTGCATGTGGTTACTGAGAACGACTGCGGAGACGAGCCCTACCCCGTGCTTGCGACAGGCGTACCCGATGACGTACTGCATCACGTCGTTGACCGTCGATGATGGCGTGAGGAAGAAGGTTCGCCTGAACGTGCGCGTCGTCACCATCAGGGTGCGTCCGGGTTCGATCTGGCGCGGCTCGGTCACGCCGTCGCGCCATTCCAAGCCCCGTGCCGCGGGCGACGCCACACACGACGCCCTATCCATCGACATCACCGTCGTCCACGCCCATCCCGCGCTGGGGCTCGAAGTCCCCAAGCGCCCGGAAATCGCGCCGAAAAGGTGTGACGTGCCGGGGTCTACGTCGGATTTCTGCTGGAGTCTGCCCAGCGTCAACGAGCACGACTGGGCGGGAGGGCGCACCAATTCGTAGCGCACACTAAAGCATGAACGCCGGGCAACTTGTTCTCAGCTCAAGTTCCCGCCGGGCCGACGTTCATCCCTCACTGGCCTGGAGGAGACGCCCCGTAAGACGCGTCGCGAACTCAGCCAGCCCCGGCCCGTCATAGCCTTCCGCCGCCGCGAGCGCCGCTACCTTCATCCGCTGAAGCGCCCATGCAAGGTCGGCGCGCCCGAACCCGCCGTCCTTCTGGCTCGCGATCCGAAGCCCAGCCTCGAACGGCACTCCCGCATCGAGTAGCGCCCTCACATCGACGAGATCGCGGATCTCCCAGCGCGAGTACAAGGCGCAGAGTTTGTTCCCGAGGATCTCGAGCGGCGTGTCGACGAGGATCTCGGTCCCGTCGACGTCTCGCCGCTCCGGCGTCGTCGCATTGGCCACCGGCTCAGCGACGAGGTCCACCAGGAGCACTTCCGCAGAGTGCGAGACGACTCGCAGCCGACAAAACGCCGGCTCCTCCTGAACGGACTCGACGCTGAGCCCAGCCGCCGTGAGCAACCCCCGCACCTTCCGCGGAATGTCACCCAACGTGGCCTCACCGTGGAAGAAGAGGTCGACGTCCTTCGTGGTTCGATGCCCCAGGTGAAACCCGGCGAGCGCGCCGCCGCCCGTGAGCGTCCACCGGGGAACGGTGTGCCCGAGAAGACCGAGCACGCGCAGTTGAATCGGGCTAAGCGTCGAGTTCATGACCCACGAGCTTCGGCAGAAGCCACTCCCAGAACTCTCGTCGACGCCCCAGGTGACGCCTCACTCGAGACCAATCGCGCGCCACCGCATCTGGTATTACGAAGGTGAGCGCATCGTCGGTCCGCGCCTGCCGCAGGAGCTTGCCCACGGCATGCGCGCGAACGTCGGGGTCGTCGTGGACCAGCAGCGCTCGGAACGCATCGAGCGTCATGTCCGAGTCCCACAGGAAGTAGGGCCGCCCCTCGGCGTCGCACAACTTCTCAGGTGGGGTGGGGTTCAGCGGGAACATGAAATAGAGGCTACGTCGCCGTCATCTTGCTTCGCAAGGTCCACTCACGTCCAGCGGGCGGCACTGGCCGCGCTGGCCGCAGAGGTCAGCCGGGTACTGCCCGGCTTCGGTGACGTGACCTACCCCGACTGGAGCTCTCTCCTCTCGCGGCTCTACCGGGACGGACCGAAGGGCCTGGTCGTCGTGCTGGCCGAGTTCACGGACCTCGTCGCTGCCTCGTCGGAGCTGCCGAGCGTGCTCCGAAATCACGTTGATACGTCCACGGGCAACGTGGCCATCGCGATCAGTGGCTCGTCGCAGTCGATGATGCACAGCCTGGTGCTCGACTCGCTTCAGCCACTCTTCGGACGTTCGACGGAGCTTCTTCGACTGACGCCCATGTGGATCGGGTGGATGGCGCGAGCGCTCAGCGTGGAAGCGACAGAGGCCGCTGTCGAGGCGTGGTCGGTGATCGGCGGAGTGCCGCGATATTGGGAGCTGTTCCAAGGGCGAGCGCTCTGGGAGGCCGTGGCGGAACGGATTCTGGATCCACAAGGCCCACTCCATCCGAGAGCCGGCCGCACCCTGTACCGAATCGCCGACCCCTTCCTCCGATTCTTGTTCCACTTCGTCGAGCCGAATCGCTCCCAGCTCGAGGCTGGGAACCTGGACCTCGTGCTGGCCCGTGTACGGAGCGCACTCCCCGGTTTTGTCGGCCCAGTCTGGGAGGATCTCGCCCGAGCGTCGGTCCCGCGACTCGGCCGCTTCGCCGGCAACTACCAGCCGGCCGCCCGCTGGTGGGGGTCCACGCCGACCGGCTCGGTGGAGCTCGACATCGTGGCGCGCCACACGGACGGTCAGCGGCTTCTGGTCGCGGAAGCGAAACGAACAGTGCAGTCGTCGGAGGCCGACGGCCTGTTACGGCACCTCGAAACCCACGCGGCGCGGGTGCCGGAGTTGGCTGGGCAGCCGCACGAGGCGGTGCTCTTCGTCCTGAACGGCGGCACCAAGGCCTGGAATCACCCGCGGGTCGTTGGCCCGGCGGAGGTCATCGAAGCTCTTGGGGGCGAAGCGAAGTTAGACCGCCGGACAGATGTCTGTCTGCCGGATCCCTGAACTCGCGTCGCGGCGAGAATCTCTCTGCGGAATCACGAGAATCGCTCCGTCAGCCACACTTGGAATGCCTCAAGCACCGGGCGATCCCAACCCGACGAGGCCGGGGCTGCTCCGCCTCGACGACGTGGCGGCCAGCTCGACCGCCGAGGGCAGCACTATCCTCCAGGACTCCGTCAACACCGCCAACGGGATCGCCGGCGTGGCCGTGTTCGGGGCACGCGGCATCATCTTGAGGCGGACGGCCGTGACGGCCACCACCGCAGACGAGAAGGGCATCGGCGACGGCGTATTCGTCGGCGACCTCGGAGGCGCCCCCGCGAGCGTCTCAATCGAAGCCGGCACGACGCTCTCGAGCAACGCGCGCGTCGGCCTGCTCGTGTCCGGCGTGTCGTCGGCGGCCGTAGATGGGGCCGTGGTGACCTCGAACGACCGTGGCGGTATTTGGCTGCAGCGGGGGGCCGGCTCCCAAGATCCCGAGGGAGTCTCGATCACGAACACCGCCATCGCAGACAACGGCTAGGTCGGCGTCTCGGCGACTCTGGGCACGTCCATGCGCCTCGCCAACAGCGCGGTCCTCGCCACGGGCTTCGCACGGGCTTCAAGTCCTTCGCCGAGATCGAGGTCGCCGACGGCATCGGCCTCCTGGCCGGTGCCCGCGCCCGAATCGAGGGCAACGACATCCACGACAACCCGCGCGTCGGGATCGTCGCGGACGGTATCGAAGAAGCGGCGCTCTACATCGGCGGCAACGCCATCAGCCAGAGCCCCGTCGGGATCTTCCTGCAGCGCCCGAAGCACCGGAACCCGACGCTCGCAGAGAACACCTTCGTGGACACGCCCGAGGAAGTGCGACAGCCCACCACCGAAGAGGGTCTGCTCCAGTTCCCGGAAAACACCGAGGAGGGACTTTAGCCCTGAGCGAACTGCCGCGGACGCTGAGTCCGCGCCTTTACCCTCCCCAGGGGCGCGAAGGCCGTGCGACAGAGCCGTTACGCGCTCTGCGCCAGCTCCCGTGCCCAGGCGGCGACCAGCGGGCCGAGCCGAGATCGCCCCCGGTCCGCTCGCCAGCGTGTGAACACCCAGACCCCGCCGAGCTGCGTCGGGTCGATGCCGTCGTCTTGCCACGCCTGCGCGATCCCTTCGTCCTGCGTGATTTGTGCCGCAGAGTCCGTGAGCCGCCACGGGCCTGACGCATCCATGGGCATCGCGGGGTCGAGGATGCGGGGGTTGGCGTCGTCGGGTCCGCCGTCGTCCTCCGGGTGCAGCAGCGAGTAGTGCGACGCCACCGTGTCGAGGTACGTCCCCGTCTTGAGCATGAGCAGGATCTCGGATCGCTTCTCCACGGGCAGGCTCCGATACGCGCGCACCAGGGGCGACGTGTGCGCGTACACCTTGGCCCAATCGCCCTGCGCGGGGAGGTAGTCCTCCTTCAGCACCTGCTGGACCTCGCCGAGGCTGGAGTCGGACACGAGGTCGCTATAGAGCGTGGTGAGGGAGAGCCCGGACGGCGTGTAGTAGTAGAAGAGGTGCCCCAGCGCGTTGAGGGTGGACGGTGTCCACGGGGGGTCCTCGCCCGGGACGAGCAGGCGAAGCACCATGCCCATACACGTGAGCATGCACCCCTCGTTGCCGATGGTGTTGCCCTCCGGGTACTCACGAAGCAGCGACTCCGCGGTCTCCTGAGTCTCGCCGTTGAACTGCGTGGCCACCTGCAGCACCTGGGCGCGGTCCCACATGATCTCGGCGCTCCACCGCGGGTCGTCTTGGCGATAGGGCATGTCCGAGAAGTCGAGCACCCGCTCCGGCGCGCCTTCGATCAGGGCGTTCAGCGGATCCGTGCACACCGTGGGGGGCGGGCACTCCGCCACCTCGCTGAACAACTCCGACGGGTCCCCCACGTCCCCCCCGGAGGCCCCTCCGTCGGGCGGTGCACAGGCGGTGGTGCCGGTGGCCTCGCCCTCGCAAGCCAGAAGCGGGGAGGCCGCCAGAGCGAGGGCGGCGCGTTCCATGAAGGTTCGACGTGGGAGGTCCATCGGCCGACTCTGATCGTGCCCCCTGGACGGCGTCAAGCGTGGGCGGATGCGCGCGTTGACGCCGTTGACGGCAAGGTGGGGGCTGCCATAGTCACGGGCTCGATGACCGCCCCCGCGTCACGGCTCTGCTGCGCTGCCCTCGCCGCGCTTTGCATATCGGGCTGTGGCAGCGGCCTCTTCGTGGCGCTCACCACGGGCGACGCGCCGTTCCCGCCGAAGAAGGTCGTCCGTGGCGCCATCGCGCTGCGCGTCAC
>SXOO01000166.1 GCA_005776725.1 Pseudomonadota bacterium
CGCCGGAGCCGCCGGAGCCGCCGGAGCCGCGACCGGGGCGGCGGGAGCCGGCGTCGCGCTCGCCGCGCCGCTCGGGGCGTGGTGACCCGCCCCGGCGATGAGCGCGCCGAGGAAGATCCCGCCAACGATGAACGTGAACACGGTGGCCTGGAACGCGGGGGAAGCGACGATGGACGGCGGCTTGTCGGGGTGGCTCATCGGAACGGACCTCTTGGTGCGAATCTCTGGGTCGGAGTCCGCTCGCACCCGACGGAACACCCGGCCGCGACTCTAGTCCGGGGCGTTGCCGGGAGCAATTCACCGGATCGCGAGAGCGCGGAGGTGAACCGGGCCGAGGAGCTCCGCTGCCTCGACCCCAACGAGGGGACCAGAGAGGGGCCGCTTAGGCGCTGACTACCGCGCCCGTTCTGCCGAGGCGACGGAGCCGCGCTGGTTGATCGAGAGGATGACTCGGGCGATCAGCGGCGCGATGTCGAACGACCGGTACCAGTCCGGGGCGCCGATGTGCTCGATCGAGCCGGTCCCCACCATGCGGAAACGCCAGCCCTCCTCCTGCGCCCGCATCGCCAGCGCGCCGAGGCGCTCCCACGCGGGGTGCGAGAGCACGGGGTGGGCGCAGGTGATCGTGATGTCTCGCGCCCCGTGCTCCTTCAGCTCGTGCACGGCGGCCACCACCGACCCGGCGGTGTCGACGATGTCGTCCACGAGAAGCACGTCCTGGCCCGCCACGTCTCCGATGAGCGTGGACTTGAGGACGCGGTTCGCCGTGGTGTAGTCGCGGACCTTCGAGATCACGGCGAGGCCGTGCTTGAGCTCCTCGGCGTACTGGCGGGCGCGCTCGAGACCGCCGACGTCGGGCGCGGCGACGATGGTGCCTTGAAGCCCCTCTTGAACGAGCCACGGGCACAGCGCCTGATGCAGCGTGACCGTCTCCAGGCGGCACACCCCCGGGTCGAACATGCCAGCGATCGCTTCGTTGTGGATCTCGAGCGCCACGACCCGCCGCGCACCCGACGCCTGCAGGCAGCGCGCGAGGAGGCCGGCGGAGATCCCCTCTCGCGTCCGGGCCTTGCGCTTGTCCTGCCGCGCGCACGGGAAGTAGGGCACCACCACGGTGATGTATTGCGCGTCGGCCAGGGACGCGGCCTCCACAGCATGGAGCAGCATCATGGTGCGGTCGTAGAGGGAGCGGGCGTCGCTGGGGGCGACGGGGGCCTGGAAGATGTAGACGTCGGAGCCCCGGATGTTCTCCTGGATCTCCAGCTTGCCCTCACCACACGCGAACCAGGTCTCGCGAGAGCCGGTCATCTCCACGTTGAGCTCGCTGGCCACGGCGGACGCCAAGCCGAGGGCCGGCTGGCACGACAGGATGTGAAGGGGGGCTCGGGGGACGCTCGACGAACGCGCCATGGCTCAGCTCCTGTCTCGCGGGGGTTGCGGGCCGCGTCTACACCATCACGGGCGGGAACGCGACCCCCCATTTCCCCCGCGTGGTGCTGTTCCCTACCGCCTCCGGTAGACTGCCGGGGGTTTGCGTGGAGGTTCCGATGCGGCGACTGAGGGTGGGCCTGTGGGCCGTGCTGGCAGCGTGTGGTGAAGAGACGGCTGGGGCGGGGCCGGACATCATCGCGGCAGTGGCCGTCGACGCAGGGAGCGGCGACACGGCCAGTACTCCGGGGCCCGGAGTAGAACAGGACGTCTCGGCCGAAGAGCCGGATTCGGCTGGGACGCCCGACGTCACGCCCGTCACGCCTGGAGGCGGCTTCGGCGAAGCCTGCGAGTCCAACGACGACTGCGCGAACGGATACTGCGTGGAGGGCGCCCCGGGGCTGTTCTGCACCGAGGTGTGCTTGGACGAGTGCCCGGAGGGCTTCCGCTGCGGCGCAGTACCCCAGTCGAGCGGCGACACCTTGTTCCTCTGCCTCCCGAACTTCCCCGAGCTCTGCCGTCCTTGTACGCAGGACGTGGAGTGTTCGAGCGACGGCAGCTCGCGCTGCCTCGAGGGCGACAACGCGCGCTTCTGTGGCGGCGAGTGCGTCACTTCGGGCTGCCCGCAGGGCTTCAGCTGCACCGACGGCCAGTGTCGCCCCGACAGCGGGGCCTGCGAGTGCACGCCCAAGTACATCGAAGAAGCCGCGACCACCGTGTGCACCCGCTCGAACGAGTTCGGGAGCTGCGCCGGTACCCGCTGGTGCACTGCGGAGGGGTTGTCCGAGTGTGAAGCGCCCGCCCCGACAGCCGAGTCGTGTAACGGCGTCGACGACGACTGCGACGGACTCACTGACGAGGAGTCCCAAGACCTCGACGCGGACGGGCTCGCGGACTGCGTGGACGGAGACGACGACGGCGACGGCGTCCTCGACACCCTCGACAACTGCCCGGTCGTCCCGAACGCCCCGCAGGGCGACCTCGACGCCGACGGGGTCGGCGACGTGTGCGATGACGACGATGACGGGGACGGCGTAAACGACGACGGGGACAACTGCCCGGTCGGCGCGAACGCCGGCCAGGAGAACCTCGAAGGCGACCTCCTCGGCGACGTCTGTGACGAAGACGACGACGGAGACGGCGTGAACGATCCGCAGGACAACTGCCCTTCCACGCCCAATCCGAACCAGGCCGACCTCGACGGCGACCTCTCGGGAGACGCCTGCGATACCGACGCCGACGCCGACGGCATCCCCAACACCTCGGACAACTGCCCCGCTGCGGCCAACCCCGGCCAGACCGACACCGACGCGGACGGCAGCGGGAACACCTGCGATCCGGACGATGACGGAGACGGCGTGCTCGACGAGCTCGACAACTGCCCGCTGGTCCAGAACCCGGACCAGCTGGACCTCAACCTGGACGGCCTCGGGGACGCCTGCGCCACGGACGACGACGGAGACGGCGTGGCAGACCCGATCGACAACTGCCCGAAGGCCCCGAACCCGAGTCAGGCGGACCAGGACGGCGACGGGCTCGGGGATCCGTGCGACCTGGACGACGACGGAGACGACGTTCTCGACGCGGGCGACAACTGCAAGGGCGTGTTCAACCCCAGCCAGCTCGACTCCGACGCGGACGGCCTCGGTAACACCTGCGACGACGACGACGACGACGACACCTGGATCGACTCCAAGGACAACTGCCCGCTGGTCGCGAACCCCGGCCAGGAGGACAGCGACAAGAACGGCGTGGGCGACGCCTGCGCGCTCGACGCGGACGGCGACGGACACCCGAACACCGCCGACAACTGCCCCGGCACCGCCAACGCGGACCAGCTCGACACCGACGGCGACGCCACAGGTGACGCCTGCGACGCAGACGACGACGCAGACGGAGTGCCGGACAGCGGCGACAACTGCCGCGTGGTCGCCAACCTCGATCAGTCCAATCTCGACGGCGACGCCGCGGGGGACGCGTGTGAGGCTGACGACGACGGGGACGCTGTGCCCGATCTCTTGGACGTGTGCCCGGTGATCTTCGATCCGGCGCAGGCCGACCTCGACAGCGACGGTATGGGGGACCCCTGCGACGCCGACGACGACGGGGACGGCGTGGACGACACCATCGACCTGTGCCCGAAGCTGGCCGATCCGTCGCAGGCCGACTTCGACGGCGACGCGCTCGGCGATGCCTGCGACCTCGACGATGACGGCGACTTCGATCCCGACGCGTCGGATTGCGCGCCCAAGAACGCCGCCGTGAGCCACTCCAGCCTCGAGTCGTGCAACGCGGCCGACGACAACTGCAACGGCTTCGTCGACGAGGGCTTCCTCGACACGAACGGCGACGGGGAGGCGGACTGCGTCGACGAAGACGACGATGGCGATCTCGTGCCGGATCCGCTCGACGTCTGCCCGTTGGTCGCAGACGACCAGACCAACACCGACGGCGACACGCAGGGAGACGCGTGCGACGCCGATGACGACAACGACGGCGCGCTGGACGCCGTCGACTGCGCGCCGAAGGACCCCGCGGTGAAGAAGGGGGCGCCCGAGGTCTGCAACGGGATCGACGACGACTGCGACATCGCGATCGACGAGGGCTTCGCGGACACCGATCAGGACGGCGACGCGAACTGCGTCGACGGCGACGACGATGGCGACGGCGACCTGGACGAAGACGACTGCGAACCGCTGGATTCCACGGTGTGGTCCGCGGCTCAGGAGACGTGCAACGCCAAAGACGACGACTGCGACGGGCTGCTCGACGAGGTCTGCGGTCTCATGGAGGCCGGCTGGCCCACGTTCAAGCACAACTCGCGACGCACCAGCCACTCATGGGCCACGGACGTCCCCGCCACCGCGAAGCTGCGTTGGAAGCGAACCTTCGGGACGCCGGGCTTCGACAACTCGCCCGCGATCCCGGAGTCCCTCGCATCGGTGTACGTGGCGCACGGAGCGGTATTCCACGCGTTGGATCCGGCCACCGGCACCACGCTCTGGCAGACGGATCTCGCCGGCGGCGTCCTCGGCGGCGGTGGCCCCTCCATCCGGAGAGATGGGACCGTACTGGTCGGCGGAGGGCCCCGCCTGGACGCCCTGACGCCCGAGGGCGGCACCCTGTGGTCGCGCGGCTTCGGCGCGGACCTCGTGAACGGGACCCCCATGGTCGACGGTACAGGGCGCATCTTCGTGGTCGCCGGAAGCAAGCTCCGCGCCCTGGACCCGGCCGGCAACCTGCTGTGGAGCACTGAGGTGGGCGTCATCCCCGGGTCGATGCAGCAACACGCCGCCCTGGGTCAGAACGGTCTAGTGTATGTGGCCGGGTCCGCGCACACGCTCACGGCGGTCAACCCGTCGACCGGCACGATCGCGTGGGCCTACGTGGGCGGCGAGCTCGACACGGATGGGAGCCCGGCCGTTGGGCAAGACGGACGCGTCTACCAGAGCTTCTCGGACACCGTGGTGTCCCTGACGCCGAGCGGCGGGCTGAACTGGAGCTACAAGGGCGGGCTCGGCGACATCGACTCGTCGGTCGCGATCTTCAACACCGGCTTCGAGTGCTGCAACCCGGTCGATCTGGTCCTGGTCTCGAGCAACGGCAACACCGGCCTCGCCCAGCTGAGCTACGGGGGAGCCAAGCTCTGGCAGACCCTGTTCGCCAAGGACGGCTCGTTCAACAGCGCCCCCGCGGTCGACCGCGACGGCGATACGCTGCTGGGCGCCGACGACAAGACGATCCGGGTCCTCACCCGCGCGGGGGTGGTCAAGTGGTCGTTCACCGCCGACAACACGAACATCAAGGGCACCGCCGCGCTCGCCGGGGGACTCGCCGCCATCGGTGACGGCGGCGGGGTCCTCTACCTCTTCGCCCCTTGAGCTCCCCATTCGACGCGGTCGTCTTCGCGGGCGGTGGCAACCGATGCCTCTGGCAAGCCGGCTTCTACGAGGTGGTGGCGCCCGCGATTGGCCTCGTGCCCGAGCGCTGCTCCGGATCCAGCGCCGGGGCAACGATCGCGTGCCTGCTCTTCGCCGGACGCGCCGTCGACGCCCTCGAACACTTCCGCGAAGCCACCGGGGCGAACCCGAGCAACGTCTACCCGCGGAACGCGCTGCGGGGGAAGCCGGTGTTCCCGCACTACGCGATGTATCGCCGCGTCATCGTGGACGTCATCGGCGACGACGGCTTCCAGCGGCTGCTCGCCGGCCCCGAGATCCGCGTTCAGCTGACGCGGCTGCCCCGCTGGGTGGGCCCGCGAGCCGGGGTGCTGCTGGGCCTCATGGCGTACTCCGTGGAGAAGGTGCTCTCGAGCCCCGTACACCCTCGCGCCGGACACCGCGTCGGCTTCGTCTCCGAGCTGGGGTCGGTTGGGGACTGCGCCAACGTCGAAGAGCTGGCCGACCTCCTCCTCGGGTCCTCCTGTGTGCCGCCGTTTACGCCGGTGCTCCGGCTCGGCGGGCGCACCGTGCTGGACGGCGGCGTAGTGGAGAACGTGCCGGTAGCGGCGGTGGAGCCGGACAGCCAGAAGATCCTGGTCCTGCTCACCCGGTCCTACCCCGCTCACCGGATCCCCAAGGATCCCCGCCGCACGTACGCGATGCCCTCGCGCCCCATCCCGATCTCGAAGTTCGACTACACGAACCCGAAGGGCCTCGACATCGCCTACGACCTCGGGCGCCTCGATGGCGAAGCGTTCGTCAAAGCGTGGCGTTGATGTGGGGCGCTCGAGTAGTGAAGGGGGCAGGTGGCGTGCCGCCCCAGCTCGCTCAGAGCAGGAACTGAACCGACAGGAGCGCCGCCACATAGGCGTTCGTGTGCGCGGTGCTGCCCTTGGTGAAGAGGAACGACGGTCCAGCCTCCACGTTCAGCCCCAGCTGGAAGTTGCTGGTAAGCGCGTACTCGGCCCCGACCTCGAAGACCATCGGCAGGTTGTAGACCGCGCGGTTATCGCTCCCGTCGTCGAAGATGTAGACCGCGCTCTGAAAGTGCAGCCCGAACACTAGGCGGAGGTCGGTCGTAACCTCCCAGTCGGCGAGGAAGCCGCCGGGCAGACCCAGCTGCACCGCCCCCGAGAACTCCGGGGTGAAGTTGAGCGGTGCGCCGAACTTCCAGATGACCGCCATGTGCCACGCGCCCACGTCGGCCACGCGTAGCTTGATGTCTGCTCCGAAGCGCATCCCGAAGTTGCCGGCGCCGATGGTGTCTCCCGCCATGTGGGCGCCACCGGAGTAGAAGAAGCTGGCGCGCGGCGTGATCTGCAGCGTCCGCAGGACGGGGATGTGGTAGCCGAAGCGCACCTCGGGCCAACCTGCTTGCGCCTCGAAGGCCGTGCTGCGCACCGGCAACACCTCGGCCCCGAGCAGCGTGTAGGCCGCCGCGGGTGTGGTGGCCAGACAGACGCCGGCTAGGACCCAGAGCGCGCCGTGCCGCATGAGTCGGGCCACTTTCTCGAGTTTGAGTCGCATGATGAGCACCTCCCCGTGCCGATTGATCGTCGGCGTGCCGAAGCCCGCTGAGGCGGGTACTTCGCACCGGGAACCGGGGTGGTCAAAATTTCACCGGAGCGCGAGAGCGCGGAGGTGAACCGGCCCCAACATGGAATTCATGCTGACCGCTGGCCTAGGGCTCGCTGAATGCGCGAGGGCGATCACAGCGAGACGCGCGCCTCTAGGGCGGCAGCGGCCTCAGCCGGCGCGCCGCCGGAGCGCCCCCGCGTACACCCAATGGACCAGGAGCAGGAGCCCGGCCAGCGCCAGCAGGCCAGCCGACACCCAGAGCACCGGGAGCTCGGGGCGCAGCACCACCTCGTCCCCGTCCGCGATCCGGCGAGCCGGCACCCGGTCCGTGAGGATCCAGGCGAAGAACGCCAGGGTGACCTCGGCGAGCACGAGGCCCAGCACCGTGAACACGGGCCGTTGGCCCAGCCAGGCCTTCAGGTACACGAAGATGTAGGAGAAGCAGACCAGGTACATGGCGGCGAACAAGGCGCCGTCGCGCAGGGAGCCGAACGCCGTGAAGAGGCCCGTAGCGGCGGACCCGGCGAACGCGAGGAGTACGGCCCAGATGAGCCGCGAGTGCGCGCGCCCGAGCGTCTCGCGGACCGCACGAACGCGGGCCTGGACGTCTTCTAGCGCGGCTTCGGGGGTGGCAGGCAGCTCCACAGGAAGGGGGTTGTAGCCCGACGGCGAGCGGGTGTCACGGCCCCGCCGGGTGGCGCCACCGGCCCGGGCGTCTTCTAGCGCCGGCTGGAAGGTGGCCCCTCAGCCACCGCTGTGTCAGGGTCGCGCCCCCCAAGGAGGGACGCATGCTGAGGACGTTGCTGTTGTGCGCGTTATGGGCTGTCACGGCGGAGGCGCGCCTTCGCGTCGCGGTACTGCCCCTGCAGCCGGTGCTGCACGCCAAGGCGGCGCAGGCCGAGTGGCTCGAGGAGAAGCTCCACCGCGAGCTCGCGCGGCGAGGCGTAACCGTGCTGCGAGCTCTCCCGGCCGCCGGCGGGGCCAGTGACACGCGCTCCTGTGGCGTGCGGTGCCAGACCGCCGTGGGCAAGTCCCTCGGAGCCGATCGGGTCATCGCGCCGTGGCTGTCGATCCAGCACGGCTTCACGAGCCAGGGGACGGCGTGGGTCTGGCACATGGACCAGGTCGACGTGGCGTCCGGCGCCGCTTGGGGAAGCTTCGAGAAGCTGTGCTCGTGCCCCGAGCGCTGGTGGGACGAGATCGTCGCCACGCAGGTGGGTGCGCTGCTCGCGTTCGATCCCAAGACCGAGCTGCGCCTCCCGCCCTCGGCGCCAAAGGCCGCCGTGTCTCGGGGCGCTCGCGAGGAGCCGGGGATGGTCTTCGTCCCAGCGGGGCCCTTCATCATGGGGACCGAGCGAGGCGAGTGGAACGACGAAGCGCCGAGGCACCTGGTAGAGCTCTCGGCGTACTGGATCGACCGCACCGAAGTCACGAACGCCGCCTACGACCGCTGCGTCGAGGCACGCGCCTGTCGGCCCACGAAGTTCCGGCGCCACAAGGTGCTCGGACAAGCGGAGCACCCCGTGGCCGGACCCAGCTGGTTCGACGCCGGCGCGTACTGCGCGTTCGCGGGCAAGCGCCTCCCCACGGAGGCCGAGTGGGAGAAGGCGGCGCGCGGCACGGACGAGCGAGTGTATCCGTGGGGAGATGTCTGGGACCGGAAGCTCGTGAACGCCAAGGGCGACGCCGACGGGTTCCCAGAGTCAGCCCCGGTGGGCAGCTTCCCGCGCAACCAGAGCCCCTACGGAGCGCTCGATATGGCCGGCAACGTCTGGGAGTGGACCGCAGACTTCTACTCCCAGGTGGGCTACCGGAAGAGCGAGAAGAAGGACCCCACGGGCCCGCCCAAGGGTCGGAAGCGCGCCATGCGCGGCGGGTCGTGGATGTATGACCTGCCGTTCTTTCACACGGCCCACAACCGAAGCCCTGGGCGCCCCGAGGTGAAGAAGCGGTATGTGGGGTTCCGCTGCGTGAAGCGCTGAGGCGCGGGGCAGCGGGCAGCCTCAGCTCACGGGAGCTGAGGAGTGTCGAACTGCTGACGGACGCGGTAAGCGACCCACAGCGTCACCAGCGGGATCCCGCCGGGCAAGAGGAGAACGGCGAAGGCGGCCAGCGCGAAGAGCGCGGGGGAGCCCTCGAAGGCGTTCGTCCGGAGTGTGTTGAGTAATGTGTTCATGCGGTCCCTCCATGGTCGCAAGAAGAAGATGAGCGGAGGGGGGCGACGCGGCAATACGGGCGACCGAAGCGTGACGGAGGGGCGCGGACGGTGACTGAACGGTGACAGTGGATGCGGCGGGCGCTCCAAGCGTCCCCGCTCGCGCGGCGCTCAGAAGGCGAAGAGCAGCGGCACACCGACCAGCAAGACCACGAGCGTGGAGAGGGCCCCGAACCGCGTGTACTCCCAGAACGCGAGGACGTGGTGCTCGCGCGCACCCTCGGCCACGATCAGGTTGGCCACCGAGCCCACGAGGGTCAGGTTGCCCGCCACGGTGGACGCGAAGGCGACCACCAGCCACGCCGTGGTGGGATCGCCGCCAAACGCCGCTACCTCGGGGCCGGCCAGCACCACCATGGGGACGTTGGAGACCACGTTCGAGCCGGCGACCAGGGTGGCGACGAACGCGGCCACGCCCGACGCGCTGTCGAGCGCGAACGCTGGCGCGACCGCGGCGAACGCGGCGCTCACGAGCCCCGTCGCGCGTAGGCCCTCCACCAGGATGAAGAGGCCGGCGAAGAACACCAGCAAGGCCCAATCAACTCGCTCGAGCGCGCGCCCGAGATCGCTGCGCGCCAGCAGCGTCACGAGGGCCGCGCCTGCGAGCGCCGTGAGGCCCAGGTGTGCCCCAGCGAAGAACGCGAGCGCCACCCCTGAGAACACGGCCGCGCTTCGCAGACGGATCGGGGCAGTGGGCGTGGGCGAGGGTGCCGGCAGGTCAGCGGCTACGCGACGGCCATATATCCCCAGCAAGAGGGCTGTGTTGAGGGCCACGCCGACGACCGCGGCGAGGCCGCTGCGAGAGGCAAACTCCGCGAAGGGGATCCCGCTCATGGTGCCGACCAGCATGTTCTGGGGGTTCCCGACCAGCGTGGCCGCGCTCCCGATGTTGGCGTTCGTAGCGAGCGCCAGGAGGAAGGGTGTCATAGGGAGCCCGCTGGCCCGGCACAGCTGGACGACGACGGGCGTGAAGACGAGGCAGACCGTGTCGTTGACGAGGAACGCGGACAACCCGGCGGAGGCGACCGAAATCCAGACGAGGAGTTGCCGGCCGCTGCGCGCCCGCCCCGCGAGCCACCGCGTGAGGCCCGCATAGACGCCGTCGTCGTCGAGGTGGACCGACAGGATCATCATGCCCAGGAGCAGCGCGATCGTATCGCCCGAGATCGCCTGCCAGGCGCGCTCAGGTGGCACGAGGCCAAGCAGCATCATGGCCACGGCGCCCACGAGCGCCGCGCCCGAGCGCCCGATCGGGTGGGGACCCCGCCCCGGCGCTGCGATCACGGCGTAGGCGAGCCCAAAGACGACGAGTGCGGCGGCGGTTATGCGGCCACCTCGTCACACAACGCGAGCAGCGCCCGCGCGCTGGGGACCTGCTTGAACGCGAGCACCGGGCCGGGCAGCGCCGGCAGCACGCCGTCGCCGCCGCCGCCGAAAGCGACCACGAGGTTCTTCGGTGCGTGCTTCTGTCGCTGGGGCCAGCTTCGGCTCAGGGCCTTGGCCCGCCAGCGCCAGACCAGCTCGATGTAGGCCCGCCGCCCGGTGGCGGTGTGGGTGAGCTGGAGGTCTGGGACCACCACGCCGCGCCCATCCAGTGAGAGGAGCGGGGCGTCCGCGGTGACCTCCCACCCGGTCGCGAGCTGGGTGAGCTTCTCCACCAACACCCGCTCTTCGTCGGCTATCCACTGCCCTGTGTCGCGCAGCGGCGAGACCAGGCCCGCCGCGGCGTCCAGCTTCAGCGTTGCGCGCGCTCGGCCCACGCGGCAGTCGGCCTCGAGCGACCACCCGGGCGCGAGCAGCAGCGCAGGCAAGAACGCGGCAAGCTGAACGCCGTAGCGGGTGGCGCCGTCCATGATGGCGAGGGGGCCGTCGACGTGGAACGTCCAGACGCCCTCGGCCTCGCGCTCGGCCGTGTAGAGCAGGCGGTTGAACTTGAGCCAGCGGATGAGCTGGCGGAGCCGCTTCGGGGTGGCCTCCTGCAAGCGCAACACGATGCCCTTCGCTCCGAGGAGGGCGGTCTGGGCCAGGGCCAGGTCGTACGTTTGGACCAGCTCGTCGGGCGTGAGCGCGGGCGCCGTGACGAGGCGCGCCTCGGCGTGAAGATCCGCGTACAGCGCGGACTCCAGCGCCTCGGGCGCCACCGAGAGCTCCACCGCCACCTGCGCCAGCAGCGCGGCGCGCGCCTCCGGGCGCAGGGGCTGGGCCCAGGCCGCGCGCTCGAAGAGCCGCGCGCGGACCTGCTCGGGATCCAGCGCGGTGCCGAGGTCGAAGGACGCGCGGTCGAGCGCCAACTTCGCGAGCCCCTTGACGATCTTGGCGTCGCGCGTGGCCCCCGCGAGCTCGCCCAGCGCCTCGTCGAGCTCACCGCGCTGCACGCCCACGTGCGCCGCCAAGATCTGGAGCACGCTCTCGGCGTGGGCGCGGTCCTTCGGGCGGAGGAAGCCGAGTCGGAGGCCGCCGTCCTTCACGGTGGCTCGTAGCAGATCGCGCGGCAGCATCAGGTGGCGAAGGCCTCGTGGTTGCGGCGCCGGTCCGAGGTATGGTCCTCGCTGGTCCCGTCGGCGACGAGCTCGTACAGCACCGCCTGCTTGCCCTCGCGGCGCCTGAGGATCCGCCCGAGGCGCTGAACCGCCTCGCGCACCGAGCCCGTACCACTAACCACGATCGCCACGGCGACGTCGGGCATGTCGACGCCCTCGTTGAGCACGCGGCTGGTGCCCACGATGCGATACCGGCCGGACTCTATGCCCGAGAGGATCGCGAGGCGCTCGCGGGCCGGCGTCTCGTGGGTGATCACGGGGATCAGGAAGCGTCGGGAGATCTCGTAGATCGTGCGGTTGTCGTTGGTGAACACCACCACCTTGGACTCGGCGTGCGCCGCGAACAGCTCTCCGAGCACCTGCAATTTGCCCTCGCTGGCCTGCGAGACTCGCCGCCGCTCGCGCCACGCCAGGTGGGCCGCGCGCCCTTCCGCGGAGCGGCTGGCGAGCTGCAAGAACCGCTGCCAGCCGTCAGGCGCGCCGAGCCGGATCCGGTTCCGCGCGATGAAGGCACGGTAGACGCGATCGGCCTCGTCGTAGCGCACCCGCTCCTCCGCGGTGAGCGGGACGGGGAGCACGCACGTGTCGTACTCAGCCAGGTACTCGCCGGTGAGCTCGGTGATCTGGCGGCGGTAGACCTCGGGGCCGACCAACGTGTCGAGCCGCAGGTGCAGGCCGTCGGTGCGCTCGGGCGTGGCCGTGAGCCCTAGCCGGAAGGGCGCGATGCACATCTCCGCGGCCTGAGAGTAGGCCGAGGCGGGCAGGTGGTGGACCTCGTCGAACACCACGAGGCCGAAGCGGTTGCCGATCCGGTGCATGTGGAGGTAGGCGGAGTCGTACGTGGTGATCGTGATGGGCCGCACGTCGTTCGAGCCGCCGCCCAGCATCCCTACGGGCTCGCCGAAGGCCAGTGAGAGCCCGCGCTGCCACTGGACCAAGAGGTCGACCGTGGGCACCACGACGAGCGTGGCGCGCTGGACGCGCTGCATGATCAGCTCGGCCACGTGTGACTTGCCGGCGCCGGTGGGGAGCACCACCACCCCGCGGCCACCGGCACCCCACCAGGCGTCTAGCGCCTCGGCTTGGTGCGGGTAGGGCTTTCGCGTGCCGCGGTGCTTCAGCTCGAGCGCCTCGTAGGCGCGCGCCGCGTCCGTGAGGCCGCCAGTTCGCAGGTGGAGCAGCGCCTCGCGGTAGGAGACGCCGCGGGCCCGGTAACGGCCCCCAGCGCGCGGATCGCGGACGAACCCCTGGGGTACCCGCTCCGGCTCGAGCCCCGGAGGCCCGAGAAGCAAGGTCCCCTCGTCGAACTCGAGCTCGGCGGGCGCAACCACTGAGCCTTTGTACAGCTGTTAGGCCTTGCGTCAACTTGCCCGCCGGGACGAAGCGCATCCGCGTCCTCGCTCGACCGAGGCCGCTCCGCTATGGTGGCGCGCCATGAACACCTGGGGCATCGACGACGGCTACCGCGACATCCAAGGCACCTGGCACGCCACGGATCCCGAGACTCGAGGCGCGATCCTGGCGTCGATGGGGGTGGGGCCCCGCACCCCCCTCCCCGATCCGCCGGTTCGTGTGATGCGCCAGGGGGTGCCCCTGCCGTTCGCGGCCGAGGTCACGCTCGAGTCCGGAGAGTCGGTGGCGGCCTCCGCTGGGGCGCGCCTCC
This sequence comes from Pseudomonadota bacterium, assembly GCA_005776725.1. Classification (GTDB taxonomy): domain Bacteria; phylum Myxococcota_A; class UBA9042; genus SXOO01. The sequence goes on from SXOO01000166.1 coordinate 13,366, forward strand.
CGTTGGGCTACCACGACGCGCGGCTCCGCGACGGCCGGGAGCTGCGGCTCATCGTCACGCCCGACGCCTGTCACCTGCCGGAGGGCCTCCGCGCTTGGGGCATCGCCACGCAGGTCTACTCGCTCCGAAGCGCGCGGTCCGCTGGGATGGGCGATCTCGGCGATCTCGCCCGACTCGGGACGATCACCCGGAGTCTCGGGGGCAAGTACCTGCTGCTCAACCCGCTGGGCGCCACGTCCCCGGACTGGCTCGACCCGGAGCGGCAGCCGCGTGTGCCGGAAGAGCCAAGCCCGTACTACTCGGCGAGCCGGCTCTACCGAAACCCGCTCTACCTCGAGCTCGAGGCCGTCCCCGGCGCCGATCGCCACCGCGAGGCCATCGCGCTGGCGGGCGAGCAAGCGCGGTCGCTTCAACGCGGAGACCGCATCATCGACCGCGACGCGGTCGGCGCGTTGAAACGACCGCTGCTGGAGCTGCTCTGGCGCGAGTTCAGCGGTGACCACCCGGCGGACGTCCAGGACTTCGAGCGGTACCTCGCCGAGGGCGGCGTGTGGCTCCAGCGTTTCACGACGTGGTGTGCCCTCGCGGAGCGCCACGGGCCCTCGTGGTACGACTGGCCATCCGAGTTCCGCCGGCACGACAGCGACGCGGTGCGCGCGTTCGGCCTCGAGGCCAGGGAGCGCGTTCGGTTCCACGGCTGGCTGCAGTGGCTCATCGACCGCCAGCTCGCCAGCGCGAACTCGGCGTGCGGCCTCATGCACGACTTGCCGATCGGCTTCAACTCCGGCGGGGCGGACGGCTGGGTGTTCAAGGACTTCCTGGCACCCGGAATGAGCGTGGGTGCGCCCCCCGACGCGCTCGCGCCCGGCGGCCAGGACTGGGGCCTGCCGCCCTTCATCCCTCATCGCCTCCAAGAGGCCCGCTACGAGCCGTTCATCGCCACGATCCGGCAGGGGCTGCGCCACGCCTGGGGCCTGCGGATCGACCACGTCATGGGGCTGTTTCGGCTCTTCTGGTGTCCCCACGGCCGGGGCGCGCGGTTCGGAGCGTACGTGCGCTACCCGGCGCAGGATCTCCTGGGGATCCTGGCGCTGGAGTCGCAGCGCGCCGGCGCGGTGGTCGTGGGCGAGGACCTCGGGACGGTGGAGAACGGCGTGCGCGAGGCCCTGGCCCGCCACAACGTGCTCAGCTACCGGCTGGGCGTCTTCGAGAGCATCCGCCCCGAGCGGTACCCGAAGCTCGCCATGGCGGCGCTCACCACCCACGACCTCGCCACCGTAGCGGGCGTCTGGACCGGGCAAGACGAGCGCGACCAGGAGGCGTTCGGGCTCGTGCCGCACGCCGAGGGCGCCGAGGAGATGCGCGAGCGCCTCGCACAGGTCGGGCGCGTAAAGCGCGAAGCGCCGGTCGAGGAGGTGCTCGTGAAGGTCCACGCCGCGTTGGCCGAGGCGCCGTCGGCGCTCCTCTGCGCCACGTACGAGGACCTGACGGCCTCGACGGACCGACCCAATCTGCCGGGGACGACTCGGGAGCGTCCGAACTGGTCGATCGCCCAGGCCACGCCGCTAGAAGAGCTCGAGGCGCACCCCGTCGCGAGCCGCGTCGCGCGAGCTCTGGCGACCGCGCCCTAGCGCCTCGAAAGGGGATCGCCAAACCTCGCAGGGGGGCCCCCAGGGGGCCCGGCTAAGCGCTTGGCCCGAGCCACGCCCTCACTCGAGGGTCAATGAAGTCGATAAAGGCGCGGACGCGCGGGCTCTTACGCAGCTCCGGGAGCGTCAGCAGCCACAAGTCGCGACGCGCGAGCGGGTCGACCGGGCCGACCCGTACGAGCTGCGGGTCGGCGTCGCCCTCGAGGCACGCGAGGAACTGCACTCCGAGCCCCGCGCTGATGAGCTCGTGCATCGCGGCGTTGCTGGCGTCCACCCGGAGCGCCAGCCGCGCGCCCGGCGCATGCTGGGCCAGCCAGGCGTCGAGCCAGCGGTGCTCCAGCCGCTCGTCCCAGTGGATCCACGGGTAGGCGCCGAGGGGCGCGTCCTCGCCAACGTGCTGGACGAGCTCGCGGCTGGCGTAAGGCGCGAACTGCATCGTGCCGAGGCGCCGGCCCACCAGGGTCTCGGGCGGCGTGTTGTTGAGGCGCAGGGCCACGTCCGCCTCGTGTCGCGCCAGCGAGAGCTCGTTGTCCGTAGCGGCTACGGTCAGCTCGATCCCGGGATACGTCGTGGTGAAGGTGCCTATCGCACCTCGGAGACCCCGGAAGATCAGCTCCATCGTGGTGAGCCTTAGGGGGCCCTCGAGGCGGGCGTCACAGCCGAGTACGCGGCCCTCGAGGAGCAGGAGGTCCGCCTCGACACGTATCGCCGCCTCGACCACCTCGCGACCCGCGGCGGTGGCGCGGTACCCGTCGACGCCCCCCTCGAAGAGCTGGGTGCCGAGGCTCTCCTCGAGGGCCCGGAGGCGTCGGCTCACGGTAGTGTGACTCACGCCGAGCCGCTCCGCGGCGCCCGTCAACGTGCCCTCCCTCGAGACCGCGAGGGCGTACTGGAGGTCGTCCCACTGCATCCGTGCATGTTCGCACAGGCGCCGCACGAAATCGCGCGTTGGCCGGAGCCCGGGGCGCTCCCAAGATGCGCGGAGGAGGAACGCCAGATGACGCAGAGCCACACGAGCGACACGAGCAACTCGTGCTACCCGCGGGCGCCAGGACCGGTCACAGGGGAGCGCGCCGGAGCGCTCACGCCGGGCCGCAGCACCTACTACGCCGGCCAGGTGCGCCGTTACGGCGGCCCGGAGGTGATCGAGCTGGTCGAGCTGCCGCGTCCGAGCGTTCCGCCCGGCTGGGTTCGGATCGCCGTGGAGGCCACTCCCGTCACCGCTGGTGATTCGCGCGTGCGTGCTGCGCGCGTCCCGACCGGGATGCGAACCCTGATGCGCCTGGCGCTGGGCTGGTCCGGCCCGCGACAAGGGGTGCTGGGTGTGGAGGCCGCCGGCGTGGTGACCGAGGTCGGCGCGGGCGTCACGGCCTGGCGCCCCGGCGACGCGGTGCTCGCGGTGACCGGGGCGCGCTTCGGCGCCCACGCCGAGGAGCTGCTCCTGCCGGCAGACGCCGTCATCGTAGCCCGGCCTGCCGGCCTCGGCGCCGTCGAGGCCGCCGCCCTGGCGTTCGGCGGGCTCACCGCCACCCACTACCTTCGCGCCGCGGCGGTGAAGCCGGGCGAGCGTGTCCTGGTCATCGGAGCGTCAGGGGCTGTGGGGACGGCGTTCGTGCAGCTGGCGCGGCGCGAGGGGGCTGAGGTCACGGGGATCTGCGGCGCCCAGAACGCTGAGCTCGTGCGCCAGCTGGGCGCGCGAGAGACCGTCGACTACCGGCAGCGCGACGTGTTCTCCGACCCCGCGGAGACACGGCAGTGGGACGTGATCATCGACGCGGTCGGCGAGACGGACTACTCCCGGGCGCGGCCCCGGTTGGCGCCGGGAGGCCGCCTGGTGCGCGTGGTGTGCGGCCTGCTCGGGCAGCTCGCCTGCAGCTTCCAGGGTCGGCTCCGCGGACATCGCGTCATCGCGGGCGTGGCCGGGGAGCGCCGCGAAGACGTCGTGCGTTTGTGCGACCTCGCAGCGCGAGGCGAGCTCCAGACGGTCGTGGACCGGGTCTACCCGCTATCGGAGATCCGAGCCGCACACGAGCGCGTGGACTCGGGGCGGAAGCGCGGCTCCGTGGTCCTCGTCCGTGGCTAGGGCTGGAGACTACGCCCGCTTCGCGGGGAGGCTCCCCGTGACCAGCCAATGCCGATTCCCACCGTGCCCCCAGGCTCGCACGCTCTCCGCGCTGACCGTGAAGCCGGCGCCGCGCAGCGCCGCTTCGAGCGGCGGGTTCGGCTCGACGCACCAGAAGATCACTTGTCCCGCCGGCGCGAGGCGATCGCGCAGCAGCAACGGGCCCGGCCGACCCATGAGGCGTCGATTCCCGGCGGTCATCATCGCGGTCGTCTCGTTGTCGGCATCCAGCATGATGGCGTCGTAACGCACGCCAGCCACGGGGCCCGTGGCCAGCAGATCCCACACGTCCCCGATCAAGACCCGCGTCCGCGGATCCGCCAGCGCGTCGGCCGCCAGGCCGAACTCCGGGTTGCGGTTCCAGTCCACGACGTCCGGTAGGAGCTCGGCCACGTCGACGCTGGCGTCCGCAGGCGCGGCGGCGAGCGCGGCACGAAGCGTGAACCCGAGCCCGAGGCCCCCAACGAGGAGGCGCGCCGAGGGACGCCCGACCGCCACCAGCCCCCCGAGGGTCCCGAGGCGCTCCTCCGACGCCGTGCGGCGGCTGGACATGAGCTCCCGGCCGTTGACGCGCAGGACGCGCTCGCCGTCGTGGGCCAGGAGCACCAGGGTGGCGCGGGGCGACACCCGCGTCTCTGCGAGGACGATCCAGGGCTTCATGTGCGGTGGGTCACGAGGGGGTCAGCCGTATGCCGGGGGGAGCTGCTTCCGCGAGCGAGGGGTGGCCGGCTCACTCGAGGTTTGGGTCTCCCGCGCACTTCTTGAACGTGTCCACGAGCGCCGGGTAGGTGCCATCTTCAGCCACGCGGCTGCAGACGATGGGCAGCGTGCGGTCGGTGGTGCAGCCATCCTCGATGATCGGGACGCCGGAGCCCAGCACCTGCGCGCAGTCCATGGGGTGGCAAGCGCGGAAGCCGAACCCCAAAGACGAGTGGTAGAGCTTCAACATGAACCCATCGACCGTGGCCAGGATGAAGTCGTTCCTATGGTTGCCACCCACGTCGTAGCCCACCTCGGTGAGCTTCTTGACCACCCCTCCAGCGGACCACCACCCCTGCGCCGAGAAGGTCGGTAGGGCCAATCCCCCCGTGCTGCAGCCGGTCATGCTGGCCTGAACGTAGAGGTGCCCGTCGAGGTCCATCACCTTCACCTCGCACACCCAGTCCTGGTCGAGCTCGGTCAAGGGCCCCTCGCTGAAGGGGCTATCGTCAGCGCACTCCGCAGTGCGCGTCTGCGGCTTGCGGATGAGGAACCCGAAGGCGTCCGTGGTCTCCGTCCCGTCGGTGCCGTCCGCGCTGTCGGCAGCGTCGGTCGAGTCGGCGCCGTCCGAAGCGTCCGTGCCGTCCGTCGAATCCGCAGCGTCGCTGGAGTCCGTGGCGTCGGTCGAGTCTGAGCCGTCGGTGGAGTCGGTGGCGTCGCTCGAGTCCGCGGCGTCGCTCGAGTCCGTGGCGTCGGTCGAGTCCGTGGCGTCGGTCGAGTCCGCGGCATCGGTCGAGTCCGAGCCGTCGCTCGTGTCGGTGCCGTCAGCGGGCTCGCTTTCTTTGCTGTTGGAGCCCTCGCAGCCCAGGACGGCCGCCGCGGCCAAGAGGAGTGTGTATCGCTTCACGGTGTGGGTCCTTTGCGCCCGACGGTGGGCGTCAGCGAGGGTTGCATGGGGTCGACGCGCCGCGCCTACAGCCTCAGGCGCCGTTATGGGCCACCCGCGAACGGCCTCGCCTGCTTCAGGACGAGCGCGCGGTCGGGGAGGGTGAACTTGAACTCGATGTCCAGGGCCAGGGACGCGGGGTTTACGCCGTAGAAGGGCGCGAAGTGGCGGCGCGCGGTGTCGCACGCAACGTAGAGCTGCTCCACCTCGGCAGGCGACAGCAGCGACGCCTCCGGTGAGAGGCTCGACAGCCTGCGGACCTGGGCCTGAACGCCGCCTCCCGGGCGCGGGACGATCGAGAAGATCTCCGGCGTGGCGCCGCCCTCGGGGTTGGTGACGGGTTGCTCGCCGGCCTGGAGGTTGACGTACATCCCCTCCGTCAGCGGATCGGCCACGTTCTGAGTGATGATCACGCCGTTCGCAGCCTCCTCGGGAAACGACCGGTGCACCGCCACGCCCATGCGGACCGCGCGGTGGTCGATGTTCCAGAAGCGGCGCTCCTCGAAGGCCTTCCAACGCCACACAGAGCCCCAGACCTCTCGGATGCGAGACGACGCTGCCTTCTCCCCAGCGGCGGTGGCCGAGTGCGACTCATAGAGGCCGGCTCCCGAGAAGTTCGGCAGGTCCTCGGCGTTCGTGCTCGAGCGCAGCCTCACCTTCGCGCTCCCCACCAACGAAGCGACCTTCGCGTCGAGCGTTGCCCCGAACGTGGGATCCACGGGCAGGTGGTGGATGCACCAGCGGAGCCCGTCCAGAGCGGCCTCGCGCAACACCGCGTCCGTGGTGACCTCAGGGTCATCGATGAGCCGATTGGCGTAATCGTAGAGAGAGCCCGCAGCCGACGCGGTGGCGCGGCACAGCGCCGCGGCTCTGTCGCACACCTCGGGCGAGCGCCCCTCGTCGCCGCAGTCGGCTCGCGCGCCGTTGCACAACGCCTCGTCGGGCCGCCCGGCCGACATGAACTGGTGGTAGGCGAAGAAGGGAATGGCAAAGCCGTCAGGGGCGGTGTCGCCCAGCGCCCGGTGGAGCTCAGCGAGGTTTGCGGCCTTCACGCCGACGCGCACGGAGTCTGAGAAGAGGAGGTCTGCGAAGTCCAGGAGGCCGACGTCGGCGTCGTCGTGCTCCGGCACCGTCGGCTCACGCTTCTGGCTCTCCCAGAACGCCTCGGCCTCGGCCAGGGTGGTCTCCGCCAGCGTGAACGTGCCCTTGGCCACCTCGAAGCGGACCAGCTTCCCGAGGAGCGGCGCGACCCGCTCGTCCGTCTCCGCCCCCGGCAGCGCCAGGTTCGGCGTCCCACGGCTCCGCGCAGCGACGTTCACGTGTGCCAGCGGGGTCTGGAGCTCGCCGGTGATGGTGCCCGCCACGAGCGGTAGGTCGTTCGGCAGCCGCGGAAGCACGAGGATGTCCGTAGAGCCGACCACCGTGGTCTCGAGCGCCTCCGGCGTGATGAGGCGCAGCGTCCCATACGCCACGCCCTTGTTCAGGGCCTGCAGCTCCACCGCGCCGTGTAGCTGCACGTGCGTCAGCGCCGGCGCCCCCCCCGCCGCGAAGAGCGCGGGGTCGCGCGCCAACGCGGCCTCCTGGTCCACCCCGGCCGGCACGTAGACGAGGCGCCGCGCGGTCCCTGCCCGCTCGAGGAAACCCAGCCGCTCCTCCAGGAGCCGGTGCGCCAACAGGGCGTGGGCGGGCGTCAGCGTGTCGCTCGGGAAGAACGAGAGCGCCACCGCGCCGCCATACTCGCCCGTGAGCTGGGGATACTCCGTGAGAGTGCCGGCAAGCTCCGTGCGATCGGAGCGGACATACGTGCGCTCCACGAACTGGGCGGGGGTGTAGGGGCGGCCAAGCACATTGACCACGAAGTCCAGGTGGATCGGGTGACGCCGCGTGTTCTGCACGTAGACGCGCGGCTCCGCTTCGTCGAGCGCCTCGATGTAGAACTTCGCGGCGTAGCTGGAGCCAAGCTCTGTATCCACGCGATAAGCGGCTGCGCGGAACGCCTCGACTCCGTCGGCGGCATATCCTGTGGCGTAGTCGGCCTCGGTGGCCACGAAGAGGCGGCGCAACACCACCCGGCCGCCCGAGTCCGCGAGCGCGGTGGCGTATCCGTTGGCTTTGACGAGGACAGTAGTCCCCTCGGGCAGCCCCACGCCGGCCGCGCAGGGGCAGGAGAGCTCAGTCGACACACCCGCCGCCGTGACCACCGCCACATACGCAGTGAGCGGCGCGCCCGCCTGGTCCACCACGGTCAGCTGTGCCAGCTCCGTAGAGGCCGAGCACCCGAGAAACATCACGATACAGGGCAAGGAGCGCACGCGCCGGAGGGTACTCCGCCGACTCCCACAATGCCAGATCGGCGTTGACGCCCCCAGGTCATTGCTCTAGGTTGCCGCGCCTCGACTCCTTGCCCCTCGCACGTCGTGGGGGGCCGTCAAGTCCGAAGGGAGCTATTAGCACCATGTCTCAAGCACAGCCGGTCTACCGGCACTACGAGACCGTCTTCCTCGTCCGTCCCGACACGGTCGAGTCCGATCTGGACGGTATCAAGAAGCGCATCTCCGACGTCATCGAAGCCGGCAAGGGCAAGGTCTGCCGCTGGGAGAACTGGGGCAAGCGCAAGCTGGCCTACGAGATCGCCAAGCAGCAGAAGGCCAACTACTTCTACGTCAACTTCGTCACGCTCCACAGCTCGGTCTACGAGATCGAGCGTAACCTCCGCATCATGGAGCAGGTGCTCCAGCACCAGACCGTGCGGATCGCGGAGACGGTCGATCCCAACGCGTTCGACTACGAGACCGAGTCGAAGAAGAAGACGCCGCTCTACCTCACCCCGGAAGAGGCCGCCGCTCTCGAGCGCGCCTACCGTGAGGCGTGGGGCGATGCTGGCGCCTTCGATGGCGACGATGACGGCGATGGCGACGACATGGACGAGGAGGAAGTCCGATGATGCGTCCTACCAATGGTGGCGGCGGTATGGGTGGCGGCGGCGGTATGGGTGGCGGCGGCGGCAAGGGAAAGAAGCGGTTCGGCCGACGCAAGGTCGACCCGTTCCTCGCCGACAAGACCCTGACCATCGACTACAAAGACCCGAACCTGCTTCGTCGGTTCCTCACCGAGCGCGGCAAGATCGTGCCCCGTCGTATCAGCGGCCTCACGGCCAAGAATCAGCGCCGACTCGCGACCGCCATCAAGATGGCGCGCAACATCGCGCTCCTCCCGTACACCACGATCACGTCGGAGTGAGAGGTCTGCTATGCCGATGACCATCATTCTCTCGGAAGACGTGTCCAACCTTGGCAAGGTGGGCGACGTCGTCACCGTGCGCGAGGGCTACGGGCGCAACTTCCTGTTCCCGCGTGGCCTCGCCATCGCGGCGTCCACGAACAACCTGAAGGCACTCGAGCACACCAAGGCCCTCCTCGCGAGCAAGCGCGCCAAGGCGCTCAAGTCCGCGGGCGAGATCGCCAAGAAGCTCGCCGACACGTCGATCACGCTGGCCCGCAAGGCTGGCGACGACAAGCTGTTCGGCTCGGTCACCACCCGCGACATCGCGGACGCGCTGGCCGAGCAGGGCTACAAGATCGACCGCCGGGGCATCCACCTCGAGACGGCGATCAAGAACCTTGGGGTCTACACCGTCGAGGTAAAGCTCCTCGCGGACGTGTCCGCCAAGGTCAAGGTCTACGTCGTCGCCGCCTGACCGCTGCCCGCGGAGGGCCCGATGGACTGGGTTCGAATTGCGGTAAACATCAGCGCTGACGACGAGGACGACGTCACGCTCGCTCTCCGGGAGGCAGCTCCCGGAGGCGGCGCCGAGATCCTCGATCGTCGCGCTGCGCTGCTCGTCCCGGAGGCGGGTAAGCTCCGCCCAGGCCGAATCCTGGTCCGTTACTACGTCACCCCCGATGAGTGCGAGGCCGCCTGGCTGGTCGCCCAGTCCCTGGTAGGGGCCGTGGTCAGCCCGCCAGAGCCGGTCAGCGACGAGTGGAAGGAGAACTGGAAGAAGTTCTTCAAGCCATCACGCGTCAGCGCGCGGTTCGTGGTCCGCCCCCCGTGGGAGGCACACGCCGAGCCCGCGGCCACAGACATCGAGGTGGTGATCGAACCCGGTATGGCGTTCGGCACCGGCACCCACGAGACCACGCGCTTGTGCCTCGCCCAAGTCGACGCGCATGTCCGCGCCGGCCACACGGTGTTGGACGTCGGGTGCGGCAGCGGGGTGCTCTCCGTGGCGGCAGCGCTGCTAGGGGCTGGACCCATCATGGCCGTCGACGTGGAGGAAGACTCGCGGGTCGCCACGGTCGAGAACGCTGAGCGCAACGGCGTCGCGCACGCGATCACCGCCAGCCTCACGCTCCTCGAGGACATCGAGGGCACCTTCGACGTCGTGTTGGCAAACATCCTCGCCACCGTGCTCGTGGAGCTGTCCGCGCAGGTCGCTACGCGCGTCTCCCCCGGGGGAACCTTGATCCTCAGCGGCATCCTCGAGTCAGACGCCGACACCGTGGTCGGGGCTTACGAAGAACGCGGGATGCAGCTCCTCGAGCGAACTCAAGAGCGCGACTGGGTTGCGCTCCGCTTCAAGGCGCCCAGCGCATGACGCGGGTCCTCATCCCGGCCGACCGTGTCTACGCGTGCGGTGGGCGACTGAAGCTCGAGCCCGAAGAGGCCCACTACCTGCTGCACGTGCTGCGCCTCCAGCCGGGGGCCCAGCTCGAGGTCCGTGACGGCCGGGGCGGGGCGTGGAACGCCACGGTCTCAGAGGGCGCGGTGCTGGACCTGTCCGAGCGCACGGCGCTGCCACCGCTCGTGGGGGTCGGCGTCGTCCTCGCCTTCGCTCCACCGCGCGGCGGCCGCATGGACATCCTGCTGGAGAAGGCCACTGAGCTTGGCGCCAGCGCCCTGCAGCCGATCTGGGCGGCCCGAAGCGTCCGAAAAGACAGCGGAAACCCCGGTCGCTGGAGCCGCGTGGTAGCGGCCGCCGCGCGACAGTGCGGGATCCCGGTGGTTCCAGACGTCGCGAAGCCCATGAGCTTCGACGAGGCGCTCCTGGCGTATGCCGGCGTCGAGCTGAAGCTGGTCGCGGCGCCCACGGCTGCCGAGGGGCTCCGGGAGGTGCTGCCCAAGGGCCCGGTCGAGCAGGCCGTGGTCCTCACCGGCCCGGAAGGTGGGCTCACCACCGCGGAGCTCGAGGCCGCCACGGCCGCCGGTTTTCGGCCCTTCCACCTCGGGACCGCGATCCTGCGCGCAGAGACGGCGCCACTCGTCGCGCTGGCCCTGCTGCGACATCGCTACGGCGACCTGGGCTAGCCGCACTGGCAATAGGGCCCGCGATTGCGGCTGCGTTTCGCGGCCAAAGTTTTGTTGAACGCCCGTTGCGAGCGGCATCCCCCTTGACGTGGTAGATTCGGGTGTCTTGGTGCGCTTTCGTGCCGACGCGGCTCCCCCGGGGCGCGGCGCGGAGCTTTCGAGTGGCAAGGGACGCAGATGGCCATAAAGCAAGAATCCGTACGCTTGGCGATCACCACGCCCTTTGGCCCCGACAAGGTCTGGGTCCTGCGCGTCTACGGCGAGGAGTCCATCTCGGGGCTCTTTCACTTCACCTGTGACTGCCAGTCCGCGGACAAGGCGCTGGATTTCACCAAGATCATGGGGAAGCACGCCACCGTGCGCCTCAAGATGCAGAACAAGAAGGAGCGGTTCATCGACGGCGTGGTCACGCGGTTCACGCAGGGCCAGACCGGCGAGAAGCTCACGCGTTACTCGATCGAGCTGCGGCCGTGGCTGTGGCAGCTAACCCTCACGCAAGACTCTCGGATCTTCCAGGAGAAGACCGTCCCCAAGATCATCGAGCAGATCTTCAAGGACGGGGGCTTCACGGACTTCAAGAACCAGCTGCAGGGCACCTACAAGCCGCGCGTCTACTGCGTCCAGTACCAAGAGACCGCCTTCGACTTCGTCTCCCGCCTCATGGAAGAGGAGGGCATCTTCTACTTCTTCAAGCACGAGAAGGGGAAACACACGCTGATCCTGGCGGACAAGCCCACGGCACACGCCGACTTCCCGCAAGGCGCCAAGTTCGTCTATCGGCCCGATACGCACGAGACCATGCACGACGAGGACGCGGTGGTCCGCTGCGATCTCGAAGAGCAGATGGCCAGCAACTCCTTCACGGCCGTCGACTTCAACATGGAGACGCCGAGCACGAAGCTCGAGACCACGGCGAAGGGCAAGAAGGGGAAGATGGAGGTGCGCGAGTTCCCGTCGTTCTTCGACAAGAAGGCCGACGCGACCGCCGTGGCAAAGCGCCGCATCGAGGAGCGCGAGATCGGCGTCAAGGAGATCCGGGGTACCACCAGCTCCCGGTGCTTCACCACGGGCTTCGCGTTCACGATCACGAAGCACCCGCGCGCCGATCTGAATGCGAAGTGGGTGCCGCGGTGGATCGCGCACAACGCCGACCTCCAGCGCTACAAGTGTGACTTCCGCGCCTTTCCGCACGCCGCGCCTTTCCGGCCCCCGCGCCTCACGCGCAAGCCCGTGATCGTGGGCACGCAGACCGCGATCGTGGTCGGCAAGAAGGGCGAAGAGATCTTCACGGACAAGTTTGGGCGCATCAAGGTCCACTTCCACTGGGACCGACTGGGCAAGAAGGACGAGAAGGACTCGTGCTGGGTCCGGGTCGCTCAGGGGTGGGCCGGCAAGCGCTGGGGTGGAGTGTTCATCCCGCGAATCGGGATGGAGGTCATCGTCTCGTTCACCGAGGGCGATCCGGATCGTCCGCTGGTCAGCGGCGCGGTCTACAACGCGGAGAACACGCTCCCGTACGACCTACCGGCGAAGGCCACCCAGAGCACGATCAAGACGAACACCACGCCCAAGGGCGGGGGCTTCAACGAGATCCGCTTCGAGGACAAGAAGAACAAGGAGGAGATCTTCATACACGCTCAGAAGGACCTGAAGGTGAAGGTCCTCCAAGACGTGTTCCGCGAGACGCTCCGCGACGAGAAGATCACGATCAAGAACTCGCGCACCGTCACCATCAAGGTGAAGGACGACCTCCTGACGCTCGACAAGGGCAACCGCAAGGTCGAGATCAAGAAGGGCAACGACGTGCTGCTCGTGAAGGGCACGCGCGACGTGCAGATCACGAAGGACGAGACCCACAAGAACGCGAAGAACTTCACCCACAAGGTCACCAAGGACTACGTCCTGAACGTAGACGGGAACCTCAAGATCACGGTGAAGGGCGAGATCATCATCAACGGGAAGAAGGACATCAAGATCGACTCCGGGATGAACCTCATCACCAAGGCGAAGATGAACGCCAAGCACGAAGCGCTGGCCATGGACTTCAAGGCCAAGACGAAATTCGCGGTGAAGGGGATCCAGGTCGAGCTCAAGGGCGTCATGGTCAAGGTCGATGGCTCGGCAATGATCAAGCTCAAGGCCGCAATGTTCGACGCCAAGGGCGCCGCCATGGCCAAGGTGGAAGGCGGCGGCATGCTCATGCTCAAGGGCGGACTGGCGAAGATCAACTGACGAAGAGGTGCTGGTTCTCATGCTTGGCGAGCGTCTCGGCGCCCCCGAGAGACGCGTCCCAGGCCGTGCGGTGGCCCAAAACCGGACGCCCCGTTGCTCGCGGAAGGCAGCAGGGTGTGCCACCATCCAAGCCCCCAGAGAAGACCTTCGAGGGTAGTGAGCCGAGTGACTAAACCTGAGGACGAAGAGGAAGAGGAGCTCGAAACCGCCGAGCCGGAACCTGAAGAGGATCCGAACGCCCTCATCGTCCATGAGGTCAAAGACGACGACGGCCACATCGTTCAGAAGTTCACCACGCGCGGAGACGAGGTGGTGGGGGAGTACCTCACCTTCGAGGCGGGCGTGCTCGCCACGAGGTCGTTCTACGAGCAGGGCGAGCTCAACGGGCTATTCGAGGTCTTCGGACCCGACGGGAAGCTCACCACCTCCATGACCTACGTCCGAGGGGTCCTCGACGGCCCCGTCGCGATCCGCGACGACCAAGGCCAGCTGATCCAACGGCTCGAGTACAAGGGTGGCCTCCTCGACGGAAACGCCACGGTCTACGACAACGGCGCCGTCCAGAGCCGCACCACCTACCACAAGGACAAGAAGACCGGCCCGTTCATCATGTACGGCCCGCAGGGGAAGCCCCAGGTCGAGTCCATGTACAAGAACGGGGAGCTCGAGGGGCTCACCCGGGTGTACGACGAAGAGGGCCAGCTGCTGATGGACGTGCCGTACGTGAAGGGAAAGCGGTCCGGGATCCAGGTCGAGTACAACACCTTGAACGGCGGAGTGCGGTCGAAGACCACGTTCAAGGTCGACAAGAAGCACGGGGACTACCTCGAGTTCCACGAGGACGGGTCCATTCGAAAGAAAGTGCTGTTCGAGGAGGGCAAGCCGGTTGGCGAGCCCATCGAGTACGACACCAAGGGCCGCCGGCTGCCCGCCAAGGGCGACCACGGCCACAAACACTGAGAACCGGAGGGGACCCATGCCCACAGGACCCGCAGCGCGCCTCGGTGACATGATCAAGCAGGATACGCCGCACTGCCATGCGCCTATCCATCCCCCGGCGCCCGTGCCCACGCCCGTCCCGCACCCGGGCCTCCCGCTCACGATCATCAAGGGCGAGCCCACGGTGATGATCGGCAACATGCCGGCGGCGCGCGTCATGGACATGTCGGGACCGTGCATGCTCCCCGGCTGTGTGCCGGGAGGCCCCGGTCAAATCATGCTCGGCGCCTTCACCTGCCTCATCGGGAACATGCCGGCCGCACGACTGAACGACATGACCATGCACTCGAGCTGCGTCGCGCCGATCCCCGGACCCGTCGGTAAGGTGATGGGGCCGGGCTGCCCGACGGTGATCATCGGCGGATGAAGCGGGGCCACCTCGAGGCCCTGCGCCCGCTCTGTCCCCGCTGCCTCGTTGGCGGGGGCACCTCGCACGTAGTCCTGGGGTCCACTGTGGTCGCCAGCGCAGACGACGTCCTCGAGGGCATCCTCCACTGCCCCACCTGTCTGATGGAGTACCCGGTCCTCGACGGGATCCCCTACCTCGTGGCCGATCTGCGCGCGTTCGTTCGCGATTCGCTCTCACACCTGCTGGCCCGGGAGCCGGTGTCGCAGGAGCTCGAGAGCCTGCTGGGCGACGCCGCGGGACCCTCGACGTACTTCGACGTGGCGCGGCAGTTCACCTCCAGCTACGCCTGGGACCACTGGGCCGACCAGGATCCCACCGAGGAGCCTGGCGGCGCGCCCGGAGCGATCGTTCGGGCGTTACGTTCGGGGTTGGCGAGCGCCGGGCCTGCGCCCGCGGGGCCGGGCCTCGATCTCGGGTGCTCCGTGGGGCGCGCCAGCTTCGAGCTGGCCCACGCTCGCGGTGACGCGCTAGTCCTCGGCGGCGATCTGAGCGTTCCCATGCTGCGGCTAGCGAGGCGTGTCCTCACCACGGGCCAGGTGGTCTACTCCCGTCGCCGCATAGGCCTCGTCTACGACCGCCGGAGCTTCCCCGTGGCCCAGCGGGCGCCCAACCTGGACTTCTGGGCCTTCGACGCCTCCGCGCCGCCCTTCGCCGCGGGCACGTTCGCAGTGATTACGGGCTTCAACGTGCTGGACGTGGTGGCGAGCCCGCTCGCGCTGCTGCAGAGCGTCGAGCGCTTGCTGGTCCCGGAAGGACGCGCGGTGCTCACCACGCCGTTCGACTGGTCTCAGGGGGCCACGCCGTACGAGGCGTGGATCGGCGGCCACTCACAACGTGGGCCGTGGCAGGGAGCGGCTGAGCCGCTGCTTCGCGCGCTCCTCGGGGGCGCGCACCCCCAAGCGCTGCATCACCTCGAGCTGGTGGCAGAGCACGACGTGGACTGGCACGTCCGGATGCACTCGCGCTCGATGGTTCAGTACCGCGGATATCTGGCGGCGGTGAGAAGGCGCTAGGCCGGGCGTCCGCGAGGCGCAGCTCACCCGCTGTCGCGGAGCGCCTGACTCTCAAAGATCGCCTCCAGCGCCTCTGGCCCAGCGACGCGGGTCGCCACGATTCGCGGCCGGCCAGAGGCCTCGCTCACCTCGAGCTCGAAGGTGATCTGGTCGGGGTTGGGACCATCGACGACCCAGGCGTGCAGCACGACGGGACCGGTCCCCGAGGGAGCGCCGAGGCGCCTCCCGAGGCGATGAAACTGACCCGCCTCGAGCTCGGCTCGGAGTGTGGCCGCGCTGCCATGGGCCGCTATGCCCACGCGGCGCCGCGTGGGCCAGGCGTCCCGGGCGACCGAGAACGGCCGCCGACCCTGCTCCCACCCGAGGCGCGCCGCGAGAGCCACAGCCAGCAGGAGCTCCACCAGCAGCAGGGCCGCGTTGCCCGCGAAGCCGAGATCGAGGCGAGTCTCGCCCATGAGGCGTACGCCCTGGTGGAGGCGAAGCGTCACCGGAGCGACCTGGGAGGGTCCGCCGGTGAGCGCGTCCATCGCCTCCCGCACGGCCGTGTCGAGCGCGGGGCCGCCCAGCGCGTGCGTCCGGGTGATCTCGGCCATGATGTCGGCGCGCGTCATGTCATGGCTCACGGCCAGCATCGCGACGAGCGCAAACGCGGCGCCGAGTCCCCCGAGAACGGCGCCCCGAGTCCCGCCGGGGAGGCGAAGCCGCTTCATGGCGAACGCCGCGCCCAAGCCCGTGGCCAGCGCCGCCGCGGCGGGCCAGACGACCGCAAGGTAGACGAAGCGACCGACCGCCCCGAGGACGGCGCCGGCGAGCCCGCCGATTCCGAGCAACAACGCGACGACCAGCGCGGTGCGCTGCGCGCCGCGAATGGGCTGATTCATGTCTTTGTCCTCCAGAACTCCGTCTTTGCGCCGATTTCGCCCGATCGGAACCCGTTGAACGGGCAACTATTCCTCTGACCGGGCCAGCGTCGCAACTCCAGCCGTGAGCGGCGGCGTCGTCCGATATCGGGACCGCACATGGATTCTCGCCGGAGCTCAACCGTGCCCGCAGCCCTGTCACTCGTGAAGTCGCCTCAGAGCGCGCCCGGACCCGAGGTGGAGCCGGTCGTCCGCCGCGAGGAAGAGCTGGAGGGTCTCGACTTCCGCCGCCTGTACGACCGCTACAAGCAGAAGGTCTACGGCACGGTACACCACGTGATGGGGTACAGCGACGAGATCGACGACATCGTTCAGAGCGTCTTCCTCGAGGTCCACCGCTCCTTGCCGCGTTACAAGGGGCAGTCGAAGCTCTCCACGTGGATCTACCGGATCGCCGTCAACGTGGCGCTTCAGCACATCCGCAAGCGACGCCGCCGTCGGGTCTTCCTGTTCTTCAAGTCCGACGAAGACGACCGAGAGCTCGAGCCTTCAGAGGACGCCCGCCCGCAACACGAAGACCGCGACCTGCTCCGAAAGCTCAGCCGAGTGCTCGATACGCTCGGCGACAAGAAGCGGGTCGTCTTCGTCCTGCATGAGCTCGACGGCCGCGAGATCGACGAGATCGCAGAGCTGCTCGAGATCCCCCTGAACACGGTCCGCTCCCGGCTGCATGCCGCGCGAGTCGAGCTGACCGACAAGATGAAGCGCGCTGGAATGTTGGAGGTCTGACCGTGCACTCCCCCCAAGAGACGTCCGTTGACGTCATCGCCGCGCGGAAGGTCTGGACACGCCTGCGTGTAGACCCCGTGCAGCACGACTTCGAGCGCATCGACCGCGCGATACTCCGCGCTGCGGCCGAGGAGCGCCTGAAGCACTCCGAGACCTCGCGGCTGCGGGGGGTCTTCTGGCCCGGACTTCTCCTCACCGGCGTGCTGGCCGCCGCGGGCATCGCCCTGGTTGTGACGCAGAGCGTGGAGCCCCCGGCGCCCGCCGCTGAGGTCACCCCGGCGGTTGCGGCCACAGCGCCCGAACTCCCCTCTGCGCCAGCGGGCGCGGTGCTCGGGAGCACTCAAGTGGCCCGCGTGGGTCGCTCGATCGTTCGCGTGGATGCCGGCTCCGCCGCCCGCGTGGTGGAGGTCTCCGAGGCCCACACGCTCGTGGCGCTCGACTCCGGTAGCGCGCGCTTCGAGGTGGGCAAGCGCACCGCGGGCGCTGCGTACGTCGTAGACGCCGGGCGCGTCACGGTCACCGTCGTCGGCACGGCGTTCAACGTCAGCCGCTCCACCCCGGGAGTGGTCCGCGTAGCCGTGGAGCACGGCGTGGTGCGCGTGGCTCTCGACGGCCGCGAGCTGCGCGTCCTCCGTGCGGGCGAGTCACTCGACGTTCCGACAGCACCACCAGTGCCGGAGGTGGTCGAGGCGCCGCCGGCGCCCGCCGCCTCGGAGCCGCCCTCGGTGCAGGTGGAGGTGATCCCTCCGACCGAGGTTGCGGTGGCGCCCGCATCGCCCGCACCGCCCGCTGCGCCCGAGGCCACTCAAGAGCCCGTGGCTCGCGCTCGGCCACGGTCACGGGCCGCGCGCGCCGAGCCCGCGCCGGCAGCATCGGCGGCCACGGTCGCCGAGCCCGCGCCGCAAATCGTCGTGCAGCCGTACGTCCCGACCGAAGACCCCGCTCTCGCCGCGAGCACCGAGAGCCTGCGACGGGTCGTGGCTGGCCTCAGCCCGGCTGCTTGCCAGGTCCGCGCCGAGGAGCTGCGGTCGTGGGTAGCTGCCAACAAGAGCCACCCGAAGCGTCGCGTGGGTCAGCAGGCCTTGGCCTACTGCTTCTTCCACACGGGTCGGAAGGCCGAAGCGGACCGCCTGTTCAAGCACCTCGGGCTCCGCATCAAGGACATCCTCGACCCGCAGCCGCCTCGGCTCTAGGTCCTGCCCGGATCATCGGGGAACCGGCGCCGTGTCAGTCGGCCGCCTCCACGCGGAGCTCGGCCGCCGAGCCCCACTGCTCTTCCGCGTCGAACATGCAGATGAGCCGCAAGCGGCTCACCGTGGCCGGCTGCCACCGCAAGACGTCCCAACTGCGCGCGGGCACAGCCGCAACCCGCTCGAGCGGCAGGTGCGGCACAGCGCCACCAAGCACCCGCCAGGAGTCGCCGTCTAGCCCCTCGATCAGGTAGGCATACGGGAAGTCCGCGGGCGCGGCGCGCGTGTCGAGCCAGAGCGCGCCCACCTTGCGAGGCTCTCTGAGCTCCAGCTCGAACCAGATCCGCCCCGCGCGTTGCGGCCCGAGGGTGGCCCAGCGCGTGTCCGGATCCCCGTCGGAGAGCGCCGGGATCGACTGCCCCTGTGCGTCCCGCGCCACGAAGGGCACCCCGGTCTCGGGCGGCTCCTGCGTCACGTAGTCTCGCACGGCCTGGCGGAGCCGGTCCGCGGCGCCGGCAGGCACGTTGGTGACCTCGTAGACCCGCACGCCTCGTGCCTTCCAGCGCTGGACCAGGAAGCCGGCCTCGAGGCGCTCGTTCGAGACGACGCGGTCCACACCGAGCAGCCTCAGCGTATCGGCCGCGATCCCGGTCTCCGGATCGTGCAGCAGCTCGCGCAAGGCGCTCGTGAGGGGTGGCACGTGCCCCGTGTAGCCGTTGGGCGTGGGCCGCCCGTGGGCCTCGGCGGCGAGGTTCTGGTCGCACTCGCGACGGTCGGAGGTGTCGAGCGGCACCTCGAGCACCGCCTGCCCCTCGCGGGCGATCGCCGTGATTCGCGCCGGCCAGGGCTCCGCTGCGGAGTTGAGGGGGAGCGGGACGGTCCACGTCTCCGCCACCGCCACAAAGACCCCGAGAAGGGCGGGGAGCCCACGCGGCGCGCCCGGTCGCTGCGCACACCACGCCTGCCAACGGACCAAGGCCGCGTCGCAGCCCAGGGCCGAGAGCCCGGCGAGGCCGAAGCAGAGGGGGATCACGAAGCGACTCGGATACCGGAGCCCCGCCATGCCGGGGACGTTCTCGTGGAGCCACCCATACACAGGCAACGGCGCGTCGTCGTGGACCCCGAAGAACAGCAGCAGAGCGACTGCGGCCCACGCGGCGAAGGTGCCCGCGCCGAAGAGAAAGGGAGACCGGTCGGTCCGCTGGGCCTCGTCGGGGGGGCCCGGGCGGTTCCCCCGGCGGCGCACGGCGACCGCCGCTCCCAGGGCCGCGGTCAACAGCAGCGCACCCCCGGGAAAAGCGGCGCTCTCAGACGATCGGGTGTGCTCGATCGGTGCCGCGAGCGACGCGTACCGGGCGCTGAGCGGCGTGGTGGTGGCGAGGTCGCTCCACCTCCCGGACGTGCGCTCCAGCGCGCGGTCGCTCCGCTCGAGCCCCAGGTCGGCCTGGGCGCGGACGTACGGCAAGGCAACGGGCAGCGCCGCGGACACGACCAACACCGCGCCGACCGCCAGCGCCTTGTACGCCCTGCGCCGCACGAGCAACCAGAGCACATAGGGACCCAGGAGAAACGCCCATTGGGCGGCCACGTAGAGGCAGGTACCCAGCTGCGCGAGCGCCACCAGCGCCACGAGCGCCCAGTCCCGGAGCCGACCGTCTGCTCGGTCGATCACGCGCTCGAGGGCCAGGAACAGCAGCGGCACGAACGGGAGAAACCCGAGCTGCACCTTCGACAACAGGCCCAGCCGAAAGGGGGCGAAGGTGAAGAGGATCGCGGGGATGAGGGCCGCCGCCGTGGTGACCGTACGTCGCCGAAGGAAGGCGAAGAGCGCCGTCCCCGTGGCGGCGAACCCCAGCATTTGGACGACGTTGTGGGTGCCTACGGAGCTCAGCCACCGAAGGGGCGCGCTCAACGCGGAGAGGGTCAGGAGGTTCTCCGAGAAGGCCAGGCCCTGGGCGTGAGGGTGCTGCGTGAGCGTCCCGAAGTACGGGCCGCCCCAGAGCGTGGAGCGCGCCTCCTCGAGGATGTGCGCGTTGAGGAGCTGGTCCCAGTAGTGGAGGGAGGCGGGGACGGCGGAACCGAGTGACGTCGGTAGCGGCGAGAACCACGCCGGAGTGAGCAGGCCGAAGAACAAGGCCACCGCACCCAGCGCCCTCCAGTCGCTTCCCACCTCCCGAACGCCCGACGCCCCCAGGGGCTCAATCATCGTACCGGGAGCCCTTACCCGTGCGGGATTGCGCCAGCGGCGCCTCGCTCTTGCGCGTGGCCCACGCCGGGAAGGGGAACTTCACCAGCAGCGGTACCGGGATCTCAGGTTGGCTCACCAGCATGGTCCCAGGCTGGATCAGCCCGGCACGGAGCCGACCCACCCGGCCCAAGAACCCGTACTCGGGTCGCTCGGACTCGGCGATGTCGAGCCGGCCCACCACCTTGATCGCGGCGTTCGCCACGACGCGTCGCTCCACCTCGCTGGCGGTCTGTTGGGCGCCGAAGAGGCAGAGGCCGAGGGACCGTCCGCGCTCCGCGATGTCGAGCAGCACCTCTTGGATGGGGCTCCAGCCCTGTCGGGGCGCGTACTTGTTGAGCTCATCGAGCACCACGAACACCAGGGGCTTGGCGTTGCCGCGCTCCTTCTGTTCCAGGATGTCTTGCAGCATCACGCCCACCACGAAGGTCTGAGCGGTGGCGTGCAGCGCGTGGATGTCGATGACGGTGACGTTGGTGGCGTTCCACTGGATCTTCCTGCCGGCGGCGCCCTCCTCACCGCGGACCAGGTGTCCGATGCGCTCCACGGCCCCGAAGAGGCGCCTTCGGAACGCGTCGAGGGTGCCGGAGGCCGCCCCCCGGCAGACCCGCTCCAGCCGATCGCCGTCGCACAAGAACTCCGCCAGCTCCGAAAACGACCGCAGGGCCTCGCCCTCGAGGTCGATCCATGGAGGTCCCGCCGCGGTCACCTCGCGCTCGAGCCACCCCTCGAGGCGCTGTACGACCATCGAGAGCTGGGCCCGGGGGTCGTCCGCGCCGGACACGGCGAAGCGCAGGAGGCGGCGGGTGGCGAACTCGCGCAGCGTCCAGCAGTAGGCCTGAACCCTGCCGTCGGTGCGCTCACCGACGTGGGCGAGGATGTCGCCCGCTCCCTTCCGCGCGGGCGCGTAGAGGCCCACGTTTCGAAACGGACCCACCGGGAGCCCCAGCGCCGCGTAAGCCGCCCGTTGTTCGGCCGCCCTGGGGCTGCCGTCGTCGAGCCGCACGTTGGGCTGGTCGAGCCACAGCAGGTCCTCGCCCTTCACGTTGAAGACCACGGCCCGGGTATTGACCACCTCGGGGCCGAGCAGGTCGGGCTGATGAAAGAGGCCGTAGAGCAGGAACGTGGCGTAGCTGGTCTTCGTGGCCACGCCCGATACGCCGCTTATCGACACGTGGGCGCCGCGGGTGCCGTCTACGAACTCGAAGTTGGCGTACACGGGCTCGCCGGTGCGCGTGAGGCCGATCGGTAGCCGCTGAGCCCAGCGGTCGAAGGTCATCGCGCGCGCGAACTCTTCGCCGCGCACGGCGTAGACCGGCGTGCCCGGGTGCGGCGGTACGAAGACCTCGGGTGTGATCCGGGTGACCTGCACGTGCGCCACCCACGAGACGTCCATTGGCAGGAGCGCCTCGGCCACGCGAAACGCGTCCGAGTCGAAGCGCGCGCCCTCGAAGCGCTTCCGCACTTCGTCAACGAGCCCGTGGAAGACGACGGTGGGGGGATGGTCGGGCCCCACGGGGAGCGCCACCTCCACCTCCACCAGCGCGTCCAGCTCGAGGACCTGGCCCTCGGCCACGCCCACCCAGAACTCGAGCGGCGACGCGTCATGCGTCCCAAGGACAACGCCGACCGGTGTGCGCTCCACTCAGTTCTCCCGCGGCTCGCCGTCTGACTGAACGATCGCCAGCACCAGCCCCGAGAGCAGCGCCGCGCCGCCCACGCCGTAGAGCGTGGCGAAGGTGGGGACCGAGACCTCCTCCTCCGACAGGGTGTTGCGGCCCGCGTTGATGTTGTCCTCGCGGTTCTGCACGGCCAATGCGTTCACAACGCCGCCGCCGATGAGCGCCGCGGTGCCTACGCCGAGCAGAGTCCACGTCCACCACGGGAGGCGCCCACTCTCCGCCACTGGCGTCGCCACCGCGAGCGGCGTCAGCCCCTCCTCGGCCACCCCTAGCGCCAGGGCGAGCTCGGCCGGCGCCACACGCGACTTCACCGCCGTCTGCCCACGGTGGCGCGTGAGCGTGAGGGCCCCGTCGGCCCGCCCCTCGACAACCGCCACCCACGGCACGTCAGCGGAGGCCGCGAGCGCGCTCGCCTCGACCGCGGTGGGGACTCGGAGCGCCCGTCCGTCGACTCGAAGTCCGATCTCCCACGAGGCCACGTGAGGCGCGTCGGCGGGGTGAGACCACGAGCGCAGGGGACCACACCGAGCATGCGCACGGCTGGGGCGTCCGAGCAGAGTCTCCTCGATCTGCCACCGGCAACCTTCGGGCGCGGCCGGCAGGGCGGACTTCCCGCGAAGCGCGTCGAACGCGGTCACGACTTGAGGCGGGACGTGCGCGGTGCCCAGCTCCGCGTCGGGCACGCGTGCGGCCAGGGCGGCGAGGGGCTCGTGGAGAGACAAGCCAGCCACGACGCGCACGTGCGCCGCGAAGGCCAGCAGCCTCCCCGCTTCATCGGCCTCCTCGAGGGGGATCGCCGAGGGCAAGCCCTCGAGAGCCTGCTCCACCCGCTGGAGACTCCGCTCGAGCTGAGGGTCGGACTCGAAGAGCGCCTTCGCTTCGATCAGGAGGTCCAACGACGAGCGTGCGCTGTGGGGGACGCGCGGGGCCTCGAGGCCCCGTTGGGCCAGCCAAGCGCCGCCGTCGGTCCAAACGGGTCGGTCGGCATCGGGCACCTCGACGTCGCCGACGACCACGAGCAGGCCGTCAGGGGCGGCGCCGCCGAGACCAGCGAGGACGGCAACGAGGAGGCTACACACGGCGCGGGATGGTACGCCGATGTTCCGTACACCGGAAGAGCGACGGCATGTTAGCCTCCCGCGGTGCTCTGGTTCGTCGCCGCCACGCTGCTCACCTCCGAAGCCGATCCGGGGTCACGCCTCCTGCCCAGCGAGGGGGACGGCCCGGCGCTGGTCGAGATTCCGTTTACAGGCACGTCCGAGGGCGACGACCGAGGGGTCGGAGTGGGTCTCCGCACACGCTTCGCGTTCGTGCCGCCAGCGCTGCTCGACTCGCTCTTCGCCAACCACACGGAGATGAACTCGTGGTCTGTGGGAGCGGAGGTCAGCATCGACGGACCGGGCCGCTCGCGCGTCATCTTCGGCCTCGACTACACGCGCCTCTGGCTGCCGGCCGGCAACTTCCGCCTCGAGGACTCCGCCTTCACGCAGCTCGAGGACCCGGAGGACGCCGACTACGTCGAGGTAGACCTCCACGCCGTCACCCTGGACGTCCTCTTCGCCTGGGAGGTCCCCATCACAACGGACTTCGGCTTCACCTGGGCCCTCGGCCTCGCGGCCACGTGGGTCCCGGGCACCATCGAGACGCGTGAGGTGCTGCCCACGTGTACCGAGCCCGTGGAGCGCTGCGCGCACTGGAAGGTCGCCACCGCCGAGACCCACGAGAGTCCCTGGCCGGTCTACCCGCTGCTCGAGGCGCAGGTCGGCTTGTTCTGGGATCCTTCGCCGCTCTGGCGCATCCGCGCAGACGTGGGCTTTCGGGGCACCATGTACGCCGGAGTAGTCACGGAGCTCCGCGTCCAATAGCGGCCAAACGCCTGTACGCTGGCCCGTTCACGCGTCGTGTCCCGTGTCCCGGTGCTCCACGTTTACACGCAGGCCATCCGCAAGCAGCGCCCGACCGAGCTGCTCCGCCAGCGTGACGCTTCGGTGATGCCCCCCGGTGCAGCCAACTGCCACGGTTACTACGCCGCGACCATCCCGCTCGATGTGGGGCAACGCGAAGCGGATGAGCGCAAGCATGTGGTCGAGCAAAGCCCGAGCCTCGGGTTGCGCCATGACGAACTCGGCGACGGCGGGGTCCGTGCCCCGCTGGTGGCGGAGCGCGGGCACGAAGAACGGGTTCTGTAAGAAGCGTACGTCAAAGACGTAGTCCGCTTCGAGGGGCATGCCGTTCTTGAACCCGAAGCTCTCGACGCGCACGAGGAGCGACTCGGCAGGCCCGGCCCGAAACGCCGCCTGCACCTGACGTCGCAGCGAGTGGACGGAGGCGCCCGTGGTGTCGATGAGGTGGGTGGCTTCCGCGCGGATAGGACCGAGCAACTCTCGCTCCGCCGCGATGCCCTCTTCGATCGAGCCGTCTCCCTGGAGCGGGTGGCGCCGCCGAGTCTCGCGGAACCGGGTGATCACGGCGTCGTCTGCGGCGTCCAGGAAGAGGCGGAGCACCTCGTGTCCCTGGCCCCGGATGCGCTCGACGACGCGGCTGTAGTCGCCCAGGAACGTACGCTCCCGCACGTCTACGACGAACGCCAGGTCGCGCATGTTGGCCCGCTGAGCCAGCACGAGCATCGGCTCGATCAGCGGTACAGGCAGGTTGTCGATGCAGTAGAAACCGACGTCTTCGAGCGCGCGCACCGCGGTGGTCTTACCCGACCCGGACAGCCCGCTGACGATGACGACTCGGTTGTGGTGGATCTCCGGGTGCATCGCTGGGCAGCGTACACCCGGAGCGCTTACTCGGCGACCTCCATGACGGGGTTGTCGTGGAGCGGCTTCGCGCGGTGGGCGTTGACCTTCGTGACCTCCTTGCGCTTCACGGCGTGGCGTTCGAGCTTGTCGAGAACGCCGTCGACGGACGCGTACATGTCGTCGGTCTTGGACGTTGCCTTGAAGACCTCCCCAGGCGAGTGAACCGTGACCTCCGTGATGTGCTGTTTCTTCTCCGCCATCATCACGACGTGAACGTCCTGGACCTTGTCGAAGTACCTGTCCAACGCAGAGAGCTTCTTCACCGCATACTCGCGGAGAGCATCGGACGGGCCCATGTGTCGGAACGTCACCGTAATCTGCATGAATCTTCCTCCAGCGACATTGAAGGCCGGCGTGGCCTTCGTTTCGAGACGGATGAGCGCTTGCCGGATAAACCTCCGGCGGGCGCTGCTAGAAGAGCCGCTTCCGCTGCGACGACGGTAGGATGTTCATCCCCTCTCTGTATTTCGCCACCGTGCGTCGTGCAATGTCGATATTCTGACGGGTCAAGATGTCTGCAATGGCCTGATCTGAGAGCGGATTCTTCGGGTCTTCACCGGTGATGATCTGCTTGATCTTGTTGCGCACGGCCTCCGAGGCAAGGTCTTCCTGATCGCCGCGTCCCTGGATGCGGCTGTTGAAGAAGTACTTCAGCTCGAAGATGCCTTGAGGTGTGTGCACATACTTGTTCGTTGTGACGCGGCTCACGGTGGACTCGTGCATGCCGATGTCGTCAGCCACGTCACGGAGGATCAGCGGTTTCAGGTGCTGAGCGCCTCGATCGAGGAACTCGCGCTGGAACCTGACGATCGACTCCGTGACCTTTCGGATGGTGTTCTGCCGCTGGTGGATGGAGCGGATGAGCCACACGGCCGACCGGAACTTCTCCTGGATGTAGTCCTTGGTCTTCCCGCGCTCGTCCCCCAGGGCGTTCTTGTAGTAGTTGGATACCTTGAGCTTCGGCATCCCGTCTTCGTTGAGCGTGACCAAGTAGTCGTCGCCCAGCTTCTGCACGTAGACGTCTGGAGTGACGTACTGCGTCTCGTCCGTCTGGAAGCAGCGCCCGGGCTTGGGCTCCATCTTCTCGATCGTGCGAGCGCAGCGGATCAGCTCCTCTTCGGTGATCTGCAGGTCCTTCAGGATCGCGCCGAAGTTCTTCTTCTCGAGGTGCACGAGGTGCCGCTCGATGATCTTCCGCAGCGTGGCGTCGCCCGCGTGGTAGGTGCGCGCCTGGATCTGAAGGCACTCCTTGAGATCGCGGGCGGCGACCCCGACGGGGTCCATCTCCTGCACCGCCGACAAGACGTCCTCGGCGAAGTCCACCGAGACGCCGTGCCGCTCCGCCACCTCCTCGATGGAGGAGTTGGTGAAGTACCCGTCGTTGTCGACGTTGCCGATGATGTCGGCGGCGATGTCGAGCTCGCCCGGCTCCAGCGGCGTGAGCGAGAGCTGCCACATGAGGTGGTCGAACAGGCTGTCTTTCTCCGACAGCGTCTGCTCGACGGACGGGAGGTCGTCCTGGTTCAGCCGCTGCCCGCCACCGCCGGGCGTGTAGGCATAGTCGTTGTAGCCCTCGACCATGCTCTCCCAGTCCATGCCGTCGTCGCGATCGTTCTTCTCAGCCTTCTCCATCGCGGCGGCGGTGGCGTCGTCCAGCCGATCGCCGACCACGCCATCCACCGTGGACTGAGGCACTTCCTGTGGGGTCTCTATCTCGGTCCCGTCTTCACGTATCCGGTCGCCCTCGCCCTCCTGCTGCTCCTCCAACACGGGGTTCTCGAGCAGCTCCTGCTGGACCTGCTCGACGAGCTCCAGCCGAGAGAGCTGCAAGAGCTTGATGGCCTGCTGAAGCTGCGGGGTCATCGTGAGCTGCTGCGAGAGCTTCAGGACTTGCTTGATTTGCATCGGGGGCTACCGACTCCTGGACTCGCCTTGCGTCACGCGGGTGTCTTCGCTCGGATTATGGCCCCTCACCCGACTTTGCAACAGGGGGGGCCTGCCATTTCACGGGAAGCGGGTCTAACCTCACGCCCTGCATTCGGACCGAGGATCGCCCATGCCGCAGCGCGTCGTATTCCCCGCACTCCCCAACATCGCCGACGCGCACTACCTCGGCATTCTGCAGTCCATCTTCGGCGAGATCGGCCGGAGCGGTGGCCGGGTGCCCTTCAAGACGTTCCGGGAGTGGGCGAAGGAGCGGAACCTCTACAACAAGGACGAGTTCGACGAGCTCATGGCCTTGCTCGGGTGTGAGGTGAAGCCGGAGGTGGTGCTCGGGGAGTTCGGGCGCAAGTTCGCAGAGGCGACCACTCCCGAGGCGCAACAGCGCCTCCTCTACCGCTGGCTTTGGGGATGGAATCCGATCCTGGTCAAGGCCGTGTTCGAACAGCTCGACACCGATAGCGGTGGCCGCCTGCACTCCACCCACGAGCTGTACCGCTACATCACGAGCTACGCGTACCCAGGCGCCTACGTCACGCTCATCAACTTCCAGAACTGGGTGAAGTGGATGGCCGCCACTGGCCACATCCGCTACATCGGGATCCGCTGGGGCCTTGGCGAGCTGGGCAAGAAGGAGCTGCCGCCGCTGCGAAACTTCGACGTGGACGAGTTCCTCGAAGACGAGAGCTCCGAGGGGGAGGCGCCTGCCCAGCCCACCCTGGCGCAACCGACCGCGGTAGCCTCCAGCAGCGCGACGTCGCGCCCGTCAGACCCCGACGCGGACGAAGAGCTCCCCGACATGCCCCCAGAGGCCGCGCCGCCGCCACCCGAGCCGGTGGCGCAAGAGATCACGAAGGGCCCACCATCGGCCCCGGCCGCGCCAAGCGCGCCGGTCGCGGCGCCGCCAGCCGGCGCCACTCCCCGTCCCCAAGCCGTGACCGTCGCAGCGCCGGTGGCCGGGGGAGCGGTGTGGATCCCCTCGGCGCCCACCAACGAGCCTCTCACCGCACGCGAGCTCGGCTTCGACGCCACGCAGTACGGAGAGCACCCCGCGGCCTTCCTCATGGGCCTCGCGCTCGCAGCGCGGCTGGCCACCAGCGGCGTACCGGCTGCCGCGGTCAAGGTGTTCGTGGAGTGGCTGCTTCAAGACCGGGTGCCGCACCGCCTCCTGGTGGATGCCCGTCCGCTGGACGAGCTCCTGGAGGCCGCGGGTTGGCTCCGAGACCGCCCAGTGCACGCGGCCGTGTTCGGCTACGCCGCGATCGACGTCTTGCGGCTCCGGCGAGTGCTCGCCACGCACCCAGCGCTCCCGACCCGCCTCGAGGAGTCACGCCCCGCGGACGCCCTCATGGTGGCGCACGACAAGCTCTTTGGTGGCGCTGTCACGGGCGCTGCGTTCTGGCTTCATCGGGAGATGGTGGACCTAGAGCTCTGGGACGCGGGCTGACCCGCGGGTGCAGCGTCTCGGCGCCACCCCGGTAGAGGCCGCGCGACTCTGGCGGCGCGCGGTCACGGAGTCCCTGGGCAGCTGCTTCGGGCAGGAGCTCGTCCAGCGACGGCGCTTCGTGCAGGGTCCGCTCACGCAGCTGTGGCACTCGCTCCGTTCGGCTCCAGACGACTGGTCCGAGGCCTGGCAGCGCAACGCGCTGGCGTTGTGCCACACCGGGGCGCGTCGCGTGCTCACCTGCCCCGACGAGGTCAACGGAGCGCTGCGCCTCCGGCTCGGCCCGGGCGGCACCGAGCTCCGCGTCCTCGTGGACGTTCACTTCTTCTCCTGGTTCCTCGTTCCCACCGTGGCTCGACGCCAGCCGCCCCCGCAGCGGGTGGGTCGTGAGCGCCTGATCGAACACCCCGCCCAGCTCCTGGATCTCGCGGCGGTGCCGTGCAAGGGGCCTTCCCCGTCGGCGAAGCCGCCGTGGCGGGTCCCTCGCCTCCTCGTCGAGGGCCGCGTCCGGCCCGACCGGGTCACGATCGAGCCCGGGGGCGACGGGTTGGCGGAGCCAGACGGGGGCGCCGGGACCGTGGCCGTGGCCGTGCGAAACATGGTGCCCACGGGCGGCAATCACCTCCTCCCGGGTTGGGGCAGCACGGCCGTGGTGCTCCAGCGCGTCTTGTGGCTCCGAGGGCTAGACACAGAGACCGCTGGGGACGTCTTGGCGGGCGAGGCCCTTCACATGGTGGTCGGCACCAGCAACCTCCGTCGTGAGGATCTCTGGCGCAACGCCGTGGACGGGCACGCCGAGCGCGCGCCCCTTGCGTGCCCAACGGAGCCCAGCGCCACCCCGTTCGCGTGGCTCGATGACTCCGCCGAGTGGCTCACCCTGCCCCTCCAGTGGCGTCGCTTCTAGGGACTGAAGCTGTGTGCTGGGCTCGCCGGCGCCAACCCCGCAGGGGTTTCGCTCAGCGCGTGTCTTTGAGGGAGAGCTTCAGCGCGTAGAGCCGTTTGCGGCTCACGCCCGTGGCGGCCCTCACCGAGTCCACGTCCGAGGCGCTGAGCAGCCGCAGGAGCTCCTCGTCGGTGTGGGCGCGCTCTCCGGACGGCGCGACGAGCACGGTGACCTCGCCCTTCCGCGGGGACTTCGTCCAGTCGGCGGCGACCAGGCTCGCCGACCCGCGGCTCAGCTCCTCGAAGGTCTTGGTCAGCTCCCGGTAGGCAGCCACCAGCGGATCGCCCCGCCGGCGCGCCACGACCTCGAGCAGCTCCGGCACCTCCCGCGCCGCGGCGTACATCACCAGCGTGCCCACGGCACCCTCGAGCTCGTCGAAGAAGCGATCGAGCGCCCCCGCCTTCTTCGGAGGGAAACCGACGAAGGTGAAGCGATCGGTGGGCAAGCCGGCGGCGGACAGCGCCGCG
>SXOO01000167.1 GCA_005776725.1 Pseudomonadota bacterium
GCCGGCGCGGATCGCGCTCGCCGCCCTCGACGCCAAGCGCGGGCGCCCCGAGGCCGCGCTCGCTTCGTTGGTCCCGCTCTGCGCCGCGCTCGACCCCGACTTCGAGGCCGCGTCGGCAGGCGGCGCCGAGCCGGCCCTCGCGGACCCTGCGGCCGAGCCGACCAACGAGCGCCTGGCGTCCGAGGCACACCGCCAACGCGGCAACGCCCTGATCCGCCTCCAGCGGCTCGCTGAGGCAGAGGACGCGCTCTCGCGAGCTCGCGAGCTGGCCGAGGACGCCGCGGATCTCGGCCTGGAGCTCGACGCGCTCAACGGGCTGGGCGCTGCCCGCTACTACGCCGGCCACCTCGACGACGCACGCCGCGACTTCGACGCCGCCCTCGAGCTGGCGCGGCGCGGCCGCTTCCTCCAGCACGAAGCGCTGATCCTGAACAACCTCGGGGAGATCCAGCTCGCGCTCGGAGACGTCCGGGCCGCGGACGAGACCCTGGACCGCGCGCTCCAGCTGTGGCGCGGGCTGGGCTCGGACGAGGGGATCGCAGACTCCGCGCGCCTCGCGTCACGGGTCTCCGAGCTGCTGCACCGCACGAACGCCGCGGCGCTGGCGCGCGAGGCGGTCCACGCCGCGCGAAGGACCGGGGCCGGGCCGGTCGTCGCGGCGGCCGAGGCACAGCTCGAGGCGGTGCTCAACGCACCCACCGAGGGCTGAGCCTGGGCCCCTCTAGGGCGTCAGCCCGTCACTCAGCGCCTTGGGCACCCCGACCGCCTCGGCGTCCGACGCCGTGACCACATCCTGGCTGTTCTCACTGTAGGTGTTGTGGCCAACCACCAGCGCGCTGCCGCCCTTCGGGTGCTGCAGGATAATCGCCACCGGGTGCTTGGTGAGGGAGTTGCCGCTCACGTTCACGTCCGCCGCTGCCACGCCGTCGGCCAGCACGCCGAGGCGGGCGTTGCCCTCGATGGCGTTGGACTCCACGCGCGCCTTGGCCCCGGCCACGAGGATCACGCCGTCGGCCACCTCAATCTGAGCGAGCCCGTCGAACGCCGTGCGCTCCGACGTGCCGAGCACTGACGAGTCCACAAGGTGCAGGGAAGCCCCCAGCGTAGCGGCCACCCCCACCAGCCCGTTGTCGGCCACGCTGCAGCCCGACACCTTCACACCCTCGGCGTCTCCTGCGCCCGCACCCTTCTGCAGCCAGATACCGCCGCCGTCGTTCCCGGTGACCACCGCGTCCTCGAGCACAGCGCTCGACGCGCCGTCGACCAGCACGCCCACGCCCGCGGAGCCCGCCACCGTCACGCCGTCCT
The DNA here is from genome assembly GCA_005776725.1 of Pseudomonadota bacterium. Classification (GTDB taxonomy): domain Bacteria; phylum Myxococcota_A; class UBA9042; genus SXOO01. Next base: position 1,309 of record SXOO01000167.1, read on the forward strand.
CCAGGCGCAGCGAGGCGCCGACCCCGCCCTTCTCGGTGGCCACCACGCCGTAGGCCACGCCCTCCGGGCTCTCCACCGTGCCTGTGATCGCGGTGCGCTTCAGGATGATCCCGCGGCCGCCGTAGACCGACACGCCCGCGCCCACGTTGGCCACCAGCTCCGAGTCCTGAAGTATGATCCCCACCTCGCCGCCGACTACGACGAAGCCGCCCGCGGCGTTGCCCTCGAGCAGCGAGCCCTCCACAGCGCCCGAGGCGCCCTCGAAGTAGACCCCGGCGCCCGCCGAACCGAGGAGGGCGGAGCGTCGCACCGTGAGCTGGGCGCCAGCGCGAGCAACGGCGGCCGAGCCGAACGCGCCGCCTACCGCTGCGGTGCCCTCCACCCGACAGTCGGTGACTGTGGCGGAGCCGCTCAACACCTCTACCCCCGCCCGGTGCGCGCCCTCGATGCGTAGGCCCACCAGCTCCACACCAGCCGCCTTGACGGTGACCGCGGCCGTGTCTGGCGCCGGCGACTTCAGGATGATCCCGAGGGCGTCGGGCGCGGGCACCTGCAGGATGATCCCCGCCGCGTCGGGCGCAGGCACCTTCAAGATGATGCCGCGCGACGCGTCCACGGCGCCGACGAGCCGCACGGGTCTATCCAGCGCGAGCGCCTCCGCGTAGGTGCCCGGCGCCACCGCGACGGTGGCGCCCTCCGCGGCCACGGCCAGCGCCGCTCCCAGCGTGTTGAACGGGCGCTTGCGCGAGCCGTCGGCGCCCTCAGCGGGGCACGACGCGGCCACGTAGAGCGCCGCTTCGCCTTCGGGCCAGCCCGACACCTCGCAGCCGCCCTCCGCCGTGGACTCCGACTCGCCAGCCGCGCAGCCGAGCGCAACGGCCGCCAGCAGTATCCCCCTCGCCTGACGCATGGCTCCCCCCTTCTCTCCCGCCTCGCGAGACGTCGTCCGTGACGGAACGCTGGCGGGAGGGTCGTGCGCTGTCAAGCGATCGCACGGTGACCTGTGGTTTTGCTCAGGGGTGCGCCGAGTGACTGTCACATACTGTAAGCGTGCACGCCCGAGACGGTCATCTGGCGGCCAGCAGAACCTAACTTCAAACACTTACGCAGCGCCCGACCTAGGTATGGCCCTTGCCATGGGGCTGAGCATGACCCCACGCCAAACAGACGATCTCCTGGCTCCATCCCTCGAGTTCATCGGCGCCGTGATCCGGCTCCTAGACGCGCTGCCCGTCCACGCGGTTCTGGTCCATCGGACGAGTGGGGAAGCGCGGGTGGTCCACGCCAACACGTCGGACGAACCGCCGGGCCGTAGCCAGCCGCCGCAGCAACGGATCGCGTTCCTGCCGGGCTACGAGCTCCTCATCGGTGCGGCGCGTACCGTCCCGGCAGGCGCGGCTCAAGCTCCCCTCACGTCCAGTCCCCCCGGGCTCGCCGAGCGCCTGAGCGAGCGGGGCCGCGCGTGGCACCTCACGGACCGGCAGCGGCGGGCGCTCGCTGCCGTCGTTCAGGGCGCTACGAACAAGGACATCGCCCACGAGCTGGGGGTCTCGGTGTCGATGGTGGAGCAGCACCTTCGCTCCATATACCGCAAGGCGGGCGTCGATCAGCGCTGCGGTCTCCTGGCCGCGTTCTGGCGCGTTTCGGGCTGAGCGGCGGGCGGCCGCGACCCCCTTGCGAGACGGCTATCATTGAGGATCACTTAAAATCGGCGTACTATTCCACGCCATGATCTCGCGAGCGCTCGCGCCAAGCCACGCCAGCAGCTTCTTCCTCCTTGGCCAACGAGGCACAGGGAAGTCTACGTTCCTCCGCGAGCGCTTCGCCGCCGGCAGCGAGTGCCTCTGGGTCGATCTGCTCGACGTCGACACGGAGACGCGCCTCATGCGACGCCCCACGGCGCTCGCGGACCAGCTCGAGGCCTTTCGCCGGGACCACCCCACGGCGCGCTGGGTGGTGATCGACGGGATCCAGAAGGTGCCGAGCCTGCTGGATGTGGTGCATCGGGAGATCGAGCGTGGCCACTTCCTGTTCGCCCTCACGGGCTCCAGCGCGCGGCGGCTCCGCCGCGGCGGCCCCAACCTCCTCGCCGGCCGTGCGTTCACCTACCATCTGTTTCCGCTCACGCATCGAGAGCTCGCCGGCGCAATGCCGCTCGAAGACATGATGCGCTTCGGCACCCTGCCGAGGCTCCTGCAACTCCCCGTTACTTCCGACCGCCAGGAATTCCTGCGTGCCTACGCCAATACCTATCTGCGCGAGGAGATCATCGCCGACCAGGCGGTGCGCAAGCTCCCGCCGTTCCGGGCATTCCTCGAAGTGGCCGCGCAGACGTCAGGCAGGATCGTCAACTACAGCGCAATCGCGCGCGACGTGGGCAGCGACCCAGTCACGGTGAAGTCCTACTTCGAGGTGCTGGTCGACACGCTGATCGGCTTCACACTCGAGCCCTGGCACGAGTCGGTCCGCCGGCGCCAGCGCACCGCCCCCAAGTTCTACCTGGCGGATCTTGGCGTTCGCGCGGCCCTGGCCCGGCGCCTCGAGCTGCCCGTCGTGCCGCGCACCTACGAGTTCGGCGAGGCCTTTGAGCACCTCGTGATCGCCGACGTCATCCGCCTCGCCAGCTACGGCCGGCGCGACTGGACCTTCTCGTACCTCCGCACCAAGGACGACGCGGAGATCGACCTGATCATCGACCGCCCCGGCATGGCGCGCGCCTGCGTGGAGATCAAGTCGTCGGAGGTGGTCGACCCCATCGACGCGAGCCGCCTTGCCCGCCTCTCCGCGGACATCTCGAACGCCGAGCCCTTCCTGTTCTCGCTGGACCGGACGCCGCAGCGCATCGCGGGCGTCACCTGCCTGCACTGGACCGACGGCCTTACGGCGCTTGGGCTCTGACCAGGCGCGAGGGGCTCAGAGCCGGACGCGGCTCGGCACCACGAGCTCTGACGCCGAGTAGATGGGGACATCGCAGCCGTTCACCACACCCTCCAGCGCAAAGTGCTCGAGCGCGTCGCGCGTGACGAAGCCGAACGCGCACTGGGAGAGATGCCCACCCACGAGGCGCCCAGTTCCCAGGGCGCTGTGCAGCGACGCGCGGTCCGCTCCACGTGCCCAGAAACGCTTGAGGTTCCCGTCGGCGCCTTCGCTCACCAGGACCGCGTCGGCCACGCCATTCAGCGTGCCTTGGTCGACGTCGACGATCACGCCTTCGTACACTCCGTCGAGCCACAGGCCGTCCGCCACGAGAGTGGTCCCCGGCCCCTTCGCCCAGATACCGAGGCCCGTGGTCCCTTGAACGAGCGTGTCCTCGAGCACCAGCGACGCGGTGGTGCCGGCCAGGATGCCGAACCGGTAGGGGTGCTCCGAGCTCGGAGGCCCCCCCACGACCTGCAGACGCCTCACATTCAGCGTTGCCCCCAACTTGGCGTTGACGCCGATGTCGGCCATCCCTTCGAGCCGCACGTCCTCTGCGTCACACACCACGCGCCCCTCCAGCGACAGAGCGACGCCGGGCCGCAGGGGCGAGCGCCCTGTCCCGCGGATCGTCACGTGCCGCAGGGTGTACGTCGCGGTTGCGAGCGAAGGCGCGGTGAGCCGCAGCCCGTCGCCGGCGCCGCCGGCAATCGTCACGCGGGTCAGCTCGGAGCCAGGCCCCACGGTGACCAACGCTGGGTCCACCGCGCCGCTGGGCACAGGCGGACTCACCACGGTGTCCAGGATTGCGGTGGGGGCGTAGGACCGGACCTCCTCGACCACGCAGCCCTGAAGCAGTAGCGGTCCCCCTCCTCCAGGCGCTCGCTGACTGACGGCCTTCAGGCGTGAGTTCACCACCGCCATCGAGCGCGCCAGCACGTCGACGGTCTCCACGGCCGAGCCTCGGATGTCCACGTCCACCACGTTGAAACCACCGATTCCTCGCGGGCCCTCGATCACGGAGTCGTTCACGACGATCCGCTGGTCCTCCCCCGCAGTAACCACGGAGATCGACTCCAACGTCGGCGCTGGGAACGCCACGCCCGAGAGCCGGAGCTCGCCGTCGCCCACGGCCACCGCGTGAACACCCAGGGAAGCGATGCGCGAAGCGACGATGTCCAGAGTGGCGCGCATCACCTCGAACGGCTGCAACCCCGTACTGAAGAGCCGCTCCACGTGCACGGCGGCCCCGTCGCGCGCCGTCAGCACCCGCCGCCCCTCCAACGTGAGGTCCAGCACGTCAACGGCGGCCCCCACCACGTCCACCGTGGGCACGTCCTCCTCGACACCCTCCACGAGCGTCGCGCCCACGCCCTGGCCCTGAAGGACCAGCGGCTTGTCGATAACCACCCCACCCGTGAAGACGCCCGCGCGCAGTTGAAGCACGGCGCCAGCGGGCGCGAGCGCCACGGCCTCCGCCAGCCCCGGGCTCATCCCTGCCGCAACCTCGGCGTCGCTGTAGACCTCCAGCACCGCGGCGCCGCCGGCTGGGATCCAAGGGACGCGCACGGGGTCCACGCAACCGCGCGACGGGATCACGAGCTGATCCTTGCGGCAGAGCGCGATCTTCGGGGAACACGTCCCGTCCGCGGCCACGAATTCTGGCGCACAATCTGGGATCCCAGGCGCCCGAGGGGGCTCGACGACGACCACCGGTGGAGCCGTCCAAGCCGCCTCTCCCGCGAAGTCCCCATCGATGGGATCGAGCCCAAGGGCGGCCTCATCCGCGACCAGCTGGCCGTCTGGCGGAGCCGGAGCCGTCGTGTCGGCGGGGGAGCCAACGGACGGCGTCCCGACGTCCTGACAGCCCCACATCAGCCCCAGCATGACGCTGACACGGGTCGCTCGGGGCAGTCGCAGCTTACGGTGGACCATTTGGTGGCAGCGTGAGTTCCAGCATGGCCTGCGTCAAGCGCCGCGTACGCGCCAATCGCCCCGAGCGGCCCGCTCGTCTCCCGCTGCCGGCGCCCGTGTGCTATCACCGCGAAGATGCGTAAATGCGACAGGCGAGTTCAAGTGCCGAGCGGGCGGAGCATGGGGCTTGGCTGCACCGTGGTCGCGCTCGCCTTGTCCTGTACCACGAGTCCGCCTGGGGCCTCTGGCACAGACACCACCCCCGACGTCCAGATCCTAGAGCCCGACGTCGCAGCCGCCGCGATCGAGGTCGATACGCGCGCAGAGCCAACAGACGCGGGTCCCGACGATGGCGGAGCGCTCGACGCGTTAGACACCACCGCACCGCCCGCCGCTCCGTCGATCTGCCCGACGCCTCCCGGCGCGGCCTGCACGGCCCCAGACTCCACGGGCCCCATCACCGGCGCCGCTCCGCGAGCGCTGTTCCCAGGCGGCGTGGTCTGCGAGGCGGTGGTCGCAAGCTCCACGCCCTGCCCGGACGGCACCACGTGCAGCCTCGGCCAGTGCGTCGGCCCTGGCGACGCCATCCCGGGCGGTGTGCCCGTTCAGCTGGTCACCCGTCTCCTCATCAGCGACACCGGGTGCTGCCACGACTTCGACGGCGATGGCGCCCTGGACAACGGCTTCGGCAACAACCTGACGGCCTCGTACTTCGGCACGGGTGACGGGGACTTCAACGACACGGTGCTGCACTCGATCACGCACGCACACTTCGTGCTCGCCCTCGCATTCGAGGAGGGCGACGTGGCAAGGCTCTGGCAAGTGCGCGCCGAAGCCGACCCGCCCCACGTCGCCTACGCGCCGTTTCCGCCACCCGCAGACACGGTGCTCTACAGCCGTGAGACCGCCTACGTGCCGGGCACCGCCGTACCACGCTCGATGGCATCACTGGCGCGGGTGGGCCCACTCGAGTGGGCCACGGCTGAGCCAATCCCCACGGTGCTGCTGGTCCTGGCAGCAGGCGCCTCAGACCTGGCGCAGGCGGCCCACGACGTCCGCGCGACCGTGCGGCGGGAGGGTGACCGTTACACGCTCCGCCTCAGCGGTTACCTGCTTCTGGGTGAGGTGGTGGCCACCCTGTCCCGGGATTTCGTCGAGCACTGCCCGTGTGCGGCGATCGAGGGAGGGCTCGTCGCGCTCTCGGAGGATTCCCCGGACACCGTGGTAATCAACCCGGATCTCACCTTGCCTGCGCCGGGCGTCTGCTCGGGGGAGTGCGAGCAGCTCATCCTCGCCGCCGCGACGGGGGCCTATTCGGACTTCCTGAAACCCGATCTCGACGTCGACAGCGATGGCGTGAAGGACGCGATCTCGTTCGGCCTGGTCTACGAGACCTCGCCGGTTGGCGGCCTGGTCTCACCCCCCTGAAGTCTGCTCGTTCAGCTCGTTATCACCGCCGTGTGAGAACCCCCAGCAGAGCAGCGGCCGCGCGCCAGCGCGGACCAAGAGCCCTCTCTGTGCTCGCTCGGCGCGGGGCTTCGACGTCCATGCGGGTGTCGTCATCACCGCGCATGCCCGAGACGCGCTCGAGCGGCTGCTCCGCTGCCTCGCGCGGGCCCCGCCATCCCTCTCTCGCCTCAGCCTCCGCGGAAACGGGAACGTCGTGGTCCATCGGAAGCGGACATGGAGCCGAGGCACCGTCGCCATCGAATACACGCCCATGGCCTTCCTCGCGTGCCTCGCCGCTCTGGTCCCACCCCCACGCTTCGTAGCCGCGCGGACGCTCGGCGTCATCGCGCCCAACGCAGCCCTCCGCCCGCTCGTGCTCCGGGGCCACCCCCTGATTCACCTGAACGACCCTTTGCCCCGCCGCGCCCAGACCGCCTCTCGTGGGCTGACCTCATCAAGCGGGTGCTCTCCTTGGACCCACGACAATGCCCCTGCGGCGGGTCCTTCCGCATCGTCTCAACTCAATGATCGACGACCCCGATGTGATCGAGAGCATCGCCGCTGCACTCATCGCCTCCGGCCACTTGCCACCCCACCGCGCGCCCCGCGGACCGCCACGTCGTGCTCGGCGAACCAAGCGACCTCAGAGAACGGAATGTCGAGGTACGAGCGAATCGTCGGCGACGCGCTCGGATCGAGCGAGCAAACTCGGCCCACTCATTCTCGATCGATGCCTGCGTCACGGAGAACGGGTCGTGGCGACGCAGGGGGTGTGGGCTACGGAACGATGCGGCCCTCGAGCTCCGTGTCGAGGTGGTCGAAGGGGACGTACCTGATTTCGAGGTCCCCGGCCCGAGCGCTATAGGGTGCCGCCAGGTCGAGGCAGACGACGAGGTTCTTGCCGCCAGGGTGGAGAGCCCGGAACGCCCGCAGCGCGGCGGGGTCGAAGCGAGCGGAGTTGACTTTGCACTCGATGGCCGTCACGGGGGCGCCCCGGCCCGGCTTCGTCACGAAGTCGACCTGGCGCTTCTGTTTGTCTCGCCAGTAGTAGATGGACTCCCTCGGCATGGCCGCGAGGAGCTCGTTCAGAACGAGGTGTTCAAGGAGTGGCCCGCGGTCGTCGGGCCGGATGTTGGCCCATTCGCGGAAGTAGCACGCGAGCCCCGTGTCGAAGGCGTACACTTTCGGCTGGGCCTTGATCTCTGCAGCGCCGCCGCCACTGAACGGCCGCACCACGACGGCGAGCAGTGTGGTCTCGAGAATCTCGAGGTAGTGCTGAATCGTCGGTCGACTTACCTGGCAGGGACCGGCGAGCGCCGTCGCCTCGAAGAGCTCGCCGCTCTGCCGGAAGAGCAGCTCGACGAAGCGTATGAACGCGGCCTTCTTGTCCACCACGAAGAGCTCCTGCAGGTCCTTGGCCCAGTAGGAGTCGATCCACTCGCGCCACGCGTCGTCGTCGACGGTCTCGGCGAGCAGGAACGGCGGAAGCCCGCCATGCAGCATCCGCCGGTTCAGGTCGGTGCATGGGAAGGCCCGTAGGTCAGCTAGGATGGACGGTACGAGCCAGAGTGTGTGCTTGCGGCCAGCGAGAGTGTCTCGAAACTTGCGTCGGGCGGCGAGCGTCGACGAACCCGTCGCGACGACGCGGGTTGCCGGGAAGTGGTCGGCCGCGATCTTGAGCACCTCCGACGGGTTCATGAGGCGGTGGACTTCGTCCAGGACGACCAGCGCCGAGCCAGCGTCGCGGAAAAACAGCTCCGGGTCTTCGAGCGCCCGCCTCACACGGGGGAGCTCGCAGTCGAAGTAGCGACCGCCGAGACTATGGCAGAGGGTGGTTTTGCCGGCGCGGCGGACACCGGAGAGCCAAAGGACGCTGCGATCGTCGAGGAGAGCGCGTGCTCGTGTGAGCCAGTAGGGGCGATCCATGAAGGCATACTTGCGTCTGGTCCGACCAAACGCAAGTAGACTTTCGAAGCTAGGTGGCGGGGGCAACCGCTCCCCATCGAGGAGGTGTTGGCGCTGAAGCCCTTGAGCCCATCACCGCGCTCTTCACGGGCCTCTCCTGGCTCCTCAAAGGCGTCCTCTACCTCCCGAGCGCCCTGCCCGACTGGCTCGCCGCGACCGGTCAAACGCTCCCGCTCATCACGACAGGGATGCCTGGCACGCTCCGCTGCGCCGAGGCACTGATGAGGCACAGATAGACCCACCCACGTTGGCGCACTCGGCACGTCGTTGGGGCACAGCGCAGCAACGTACTTCGAAGTCTGTTCATTCAAGCTCGTGTGAACCTTGCTCGCGTGGGCCCGCTCGAGTGGGCCACGCCGGAGCCGATCCCCAGCTTGTCGCTGGTCCTGGCGGCCGGCGCCTCAGACCTCGAGAACGCCGCCCACGATGTCCGCGCGACGGTGCGGCGGGACGGTGACCGGTACACGCTCCGCCTCAGCGGTTACCTGCTTCTGGCTGAGGTGGTGGCCACCCTGTCCCGGGATTTCCTCGAGTACCGCCCGTGTGCAGCGATCGAAGGAGGGCTGGTCGCGCTCTCGGAGGATTCCCCCGACACGGTAGTACTCAACCCGAACCTCGCCTTACCTGCTCCGGGTGTTTGCTCAGGGGAGTGCGAGGGGTTGGTGCTCGCGGCCGCGACGGGAGTCTACGTGGACGTGCTGAGGCCCGATCTCGACGACGACAACGATGGCGTGAAGGACGCGATCTCGTTCGGCGTGGTCTACGAGACCTCGCCATAGGAGGCCTCATCCCACCCCCCTGAGCTCCGCTTGCTCCTTGCTCTGCGCACTTGCACCGCATGGACAACGGCCCTCCGCCGCACATCAACGCGTGACGACCGTCTTGTGACCTCCCCACGAGGCCGCTGACTGGAGCGTGGCGGCTGTCTGATAGTCTGGACGCCGCGGAAGGAACGCCGCATACGGGTCACTGACGAGGTACTGTTGGACCACCATCCAGTTGAACTCAACCAGCACATTGCCCGCCTGGTACGTGGGAAAGAGCACGCCGCAGTCGAAGTCCGAGTGGACCAAGTACCCCATTTGATCTGCCTGCAGGTGCACCGCGCGACCATCGACCTTCGCGCGGGCCGTGACGGGGCGACGCAAGTACACGGAGGTCCCGGCGGGCGGCGGACTCAGACGATTGCTGAGTGGCAACAGCATGCGGAGCGCCTTAGTGCTTCACGATATAGGCCAACACGATCGACGGCTGTACATTATTGAACGGCACATTTGAACCGTTGTTCGCGACTCCAGCACTTGCCGTAGGGCCTGCGGTCTGCCCTGATACGGTCGTCGAGCCTGAGTCGAAGGGACCTCCCGGCCCAGCTCCCGGGGCGCAGCCCAGGTCGCAGTGCGTTCCAATGGGCCACGCGGGCACCGTAGCACCGTCACCAACAGTGATGTAATCGTTATGCATACCCAATCGCGCATGCAGGCCACCCGCGCTGTGGCCGTGCGAGTCGGTAGCGAACGACCCGGCGTGGCCATGGGTCGCGAGCTCGGCTACGGTCATGGTGTGCGACTGTTCGCCACCTGGTCTCCCCAGAACCTTCGAGTCGATTCCGCCGCCCTGCGCGCCATTTGCCACGTTTGCGTAGGCGCCGGCCCTGAGCGTGTCGAGTCCCACAGCCGTTCGCCCCCGCATGTCGGGGATCCGGAAGTTCCCGACACTTGCGGTTCCGTACGTATTCCCGAGCACTGCCGCGAGCGCTGGGTAAGCCGCAATGCTGCGTTCGGCGCCGTCGCACACCAGCCATCCAGTTGGAGCCTCCGAGCCGGCGAACGCGACGACGGTGCCCACCGGAGCTGCGATCTGAGCCGTCTGGAGGGCCGTGACGATCTGCGCCAGCAGCGCCGGGTCCAACTTCGCCTCACTGACCGCGCCGTCCGCCAACTTGGTATTCGTTACTGCCCCCGCCGTGATCGAAGGAGCCGGGTAACTGAGCGTCAGGTCTCCCTGCGCCGCAGTTCCGACGACGATGTCGTCGGCATTGTTCGTGTCCAAGTTCGGGGACGCCGCCACCAGGTCCGCTTCAGTGTCGAAGCAAACCTCCTTGGCCCAACCCTTGATAGTGCTCTCGTTCACCGAGATCAGCTTCGCGGTGCTGATGGTGATGGCGGTCCCTGCCCCATACAGCGCCGCCGTATCTTTACACGAGAAGCTCGACCCCGACCACGTGACCACCTGGTTGACCAAACACTGACCTCCGCCAAGGTCCCCGAGCGCGAGGCTCCCGTCGAGGACGTCGCTGGTGTCCACGCAGCCGGAGCACTCGAGCGACGACGGAGTGGGAAGCGCGCCGGACGGCACGCGACCACTCGCATCGAGCACCAGCAGCTTGCCCGCGGCCGGCGTGGACGATGCGCCGAAGCCGCCTACGGTGACGGAGTTCCCTGCCGCCGCCGCGAAGAACGAATACGGCACGGACGCGAGGGCCGTGCGGGGGTACGTCTGGTTGTTGAGCGTCACCTCCAACCACATCGAGCCGTTGGCGAAGAGCGAGTCCGTCAGCGGCTTGTTGGGATTCACCCCGAGTCGGGCCTGGAAGTAGCCCAATGACGTGGTGACGGACAGCGTCTCATCCCACGGGCACACCGTCCCGGTGGCTGCCTCACACAGCTTCAGGTTTGCCTGGTACTGATCGTCCATCACAGGTGCGCCCCCGCTGTCGCGAAGCACGCCCTCCACCACCAGCTCGCGGCTCTCAGCTGCCGCAGTCATTGTGCCGAGCACGCCAGCCAAGGCTAGTATTGTCGTTCTCACGGTATCGACTCCTTCCGACTCATCGGGGTTCAGGTTTGTTCGGGCGAGCCTGCGCATCGACAAGACCTCCCAGCTCCAGACTAGATCCGTCCTCGCCGCGCAGTGTTGCGGCGCTCCACGTCATGCCGACCACGACTCCATCCCCTGTGGGGGTCGAGACGGCGCTCACATTCACCGTGGCGCTGCGGCAGTCCTCGGTGCAGGCCGCCGAGTCGGGTTGCCCCGGCCCGCCAAGATCGCCCACAGAGGTGTCATCCGTTGCAGGGACTGTGATGTCAGTGCAAGACAGAAGGCCGATGATCGCGGCACGGGCGACTAACCTCACGGCGCACCTGCCAAGCCGCCGAGAACGACGGAGCGAATCGCGCCGGAAGCCGACGACCACGCTGCCACGGCCCACGCGGCGCCGAGCCTCAATCGCCCGGAGGCACCGGCGAGCACGTCCCCAAGCCACGCCGTGTTCAGCGACGCCGTGCCTGCGGCGAAGCACTGGCCCGCCCCGCACGTCATGCCCAGGAACCCACAGCCCTTGCCACCCACACACTGACCCGCCTGACACGCGGCGCCGCCCGTGCAGGCGACACCGTCGTCGCAGGAGGTTCCGTTCGGCTGCTGCGGTTCCGAGCAAACGCCCGTCGCCGGGTTGCACGTGCCCACGAGGTAGCACACCCCTTTTACCGGGCAGCCGCGGAGAGCACCCGGTGCGCACACGCCCGCGTTGCACGCGTCGTTCAGCGTGCAGAGGTTGCCATCCTCACAGGCGGCCCCCAGCGGCTTGGTTGGTGTGGAGCAAGTCCCAGTGCCAGGGTCACACGTCCCGATGAGGTGGCAGTCGCTGGCCGCGGTGCACGTGACCGCCGCTCCTGCCTTGCAAGTGCCGCCCTGGCATGTGTCTTGGAGCGTGCACTTGCTCCCGTCCTCACAAGCGCCACCCTCGTTGGTGGGCGAGAGCACGCAGACCCCTGTGGCCGCGACGCACTGGTTCGTCTTGCAGGCGCCGTTCGCGCTCGAATCGCACGTGACCGCGCTGTTGGGCCTGGCGACGCACTGGTTCCCGACGCACATGAGTGTGCCGTCACACTTGTTGCTGTCCTTGGCATCACAGTCCGCGTCGCTGAGACAGCAAGCCGTGTTCGGCGCACCCGGCGCGCAGCCGCCCGCTACACACGTATCCCCGACCGTGCAGCTGTTGCCGTCCTCGCACTCGCCCGTCCGATTGGAGAAGACGCACCCACCCGGAACAGACCCGACGCAGTTGTCGGTGGTGCAGGTCTTCCCGTCATCGCACTGCTTCGTCGGCCCCGGGACGCACGCACCGCCGGTACAGGCATCGCCCACGGTGCACTCGCTGTTGTCCGTACAGCCGAGTCCATCCACCTTTGGCACCGGCACGCAGCTCCCAGTGGCAGTATTGCAGGTGCTGGAGACCTGGCATTGCCCGGCGGTACACACAACCGGCTGCTTGCCCACGCAGACCTTGCCATCGCAGACGTCCTCGCCGGTGCAGCCGTTGCCATCGTTGCACGGAGCCGAGTTGGCGACGTTCGCGCAGCCCCCGATTGGATCACAGGAGTCGTCCGTGCAGGGGTTTTGATCGTCGCAGCTCAGCGCGGCCCCGGGTTTGCAAGTCGAGCCCTGGCAGACGTCCCCGCTCGTGCACTTGGTGCCATCGTCACAGGGCGTGCCGGCGGGCGCCAGCACGGGCGCGCAGTTACCCGTTGCCTCAGAACAGGTGTTGTCGGTCATGCAGGTGCCGAGAGCGCAGACCTTGGACGTGCCCGAGCAGGTGCCGCCTGAGCACTTGTCCCCGGAAGTACAGTCCGACCCATCACTGCAGGACGTGTTGTCGGGCAGTGGCGACGACTTGCACGCGCCCCCAGAGCACGCGGGAGTCGTGTGACAGGCCAGGCCAGGGCCACAGTCCCTGGGGGTCCCGGCGCACGACCCGTTGTTGCAGCGGTCGCTGTCAGTGCACGAGTCCCCGTCGGAGCACGAGGTGCCGACGATCTTCGGGGTCTCGCGGCAGCCAGTGGCGGGCAGGCACTGGTAGTCCATGCACGCGTTGCCCTTGTCGCAGTTGACGGTGGCCCCGGGACTGCACGTCGTCCCCTGGCAGACCCCACCCTCCGTACATGCGTTGCCATCGTCGCACTCCCCGGTCCTCGGGATATACGAACACACGCCGATCGCGGGGTCGCACGAGTCGATGGTGCAGACGTTCCCGTCATTACACGCACGAAGCACGCCCACACACGTGCCAGCCAGCGTACACGCGTCGTCCGTGGTGCAGGGTTTGCCGTCATCGCAAGGCCCGACGCGCTCCGCATGCGCGCAGCCTGAGATCGGGTCACAGCTGTCTTCGGTGCACTGGTCCTGGTCGTCGCAGGGGAGGATGCCACCGCGACAGCCGAGTCCCGCGACGCAAGCATCGCCCGTGGTGCAGACGTCGCCATCGCTACACGCCTTGCCGACCGTCTCGCTCGAGCCGCAGCCCCCGCCCTCCTGGCACGTGTTGACGAAGCAGAGCGGCGCCGTGCCGCAGCCAGACCCCTCGGCGCCTCTGCACTGGCCAGCCACGCACACCTCCCCGAAGGTGCAGCTGCGGCCATCGTTGCAACCTGTTCCATCGGACGCGTTGCTGGTGCTGCACGTGCCGGTGGATGGGTTGCAGGTCTCGTTGGTGCACGCGCTCCCGTCATCCGGGCACTCCACGCTTGTTCCGACGCACGACCCGCCGACACACTTGTCGGCTTTGGTGCACGCGTCGTCGTCATCGCATTGCCCGCTCTGGACCGTGGTGGTACAGCCCCCGTCGACACAGATTGCGGCGGTGCACGGGTCGTCGTCCTCTTTGCATGGGACTGGGACATGCTTGCACTGCCCATCGGCACCGCAGGTGTCCGTTGTGCAGCTGTCACTGTCGTCGCAAGCCTGGGGAACACCCGCCGTGGGCGGGTTGCTACAGCCGGTGAGCTTGATGCAGCTATCGTCCGTGCAGGGCAGCCCATCTTTGCACTCGAGCGGCGCGCCCGGAACGCACTTGAAGTCCGCGCACGTGTCGCCGGTGGTGCACTTGTCGCCGTCCTCGCACGGAGCGGTGGTGGGCAGGTTCTCGGCGCCGGATGCCTCCGTGCAGATCTTCTGGATGCAAGGGTCTGTCGTGTCCGGTACGAACGGCGTGAACACGCACACGGCGTTGGCCACATCACAGCTCTTCTGTGTGCACTTCTTCTGGTCGTCGCAGTCGGCGTCCTTGCCACAACACGTAGGCGACACCTTCTCGCACGCTCCGCCATTGCAGAGGCCCGCGCAGTTGCCGAAGGCGTAGCACTGCGAGCCTGTCGCATCGATGTCTGCTTCGCATGTGGCGACCCCGGTGGTCGGCTCACACTTCTCCTTCTGGCATGGGGGACACTCGGGCTCTCCACCAGGGAGGTTCCAGATCGAGCCCTGGCAGGTGACCTCCGTGGCGCCTGGAGCCTGGGTGCACACCGCGCTCGTGTAACACCCGGCCTCCAAGCCCTCGATCTTGCACCCGGTGCCGGGCTCCAGATAAGGCTTCTCCGGGTCCAAGACCCACTCGCCCTTCGTCGGGTGGCAGATCTGCCGGACGCACTTGACGATACGCGCACCTGGAAGCGTGCCTTTGCACTCGCCCCCCGCATCGCAGTAGCTCGGAGCGCACGTATCCGCGGAGAACGTGTCGCAGCGCGTCCCGGCGGTCTTCTGCTCAGCCACCCCGCAGCCGGTGGCCGGGTCACAGGCGTAGGTCGTACAGGGCGAGTTGGCGGGGCATAGCACGTCCTGCTCCACGTAGCTGATGCCGAGCGGCGCGTCGGCCGCCTCCTCGCAGGCCCACTGGACGCAGGCGTTCTGCTCATCGAGCGCCAGGGTGCGCGGAACCGCAGCGGGCGCGCACGAAGCGGCCTCGCTATCGGCCGGGGGCCGCGGCTTCATGGTCACGCAGCGCCAGAGGTTTTGGCCCGCGGGCTGGTCGCCGTAGGCGGCCTTGACCGCCGCCTTTCGCGCGTCCAGACTATCGTCACAACCGTGGCAGACGCCTTGGTAGCAGACACCGTTGCTGCTCCCGTCGCTCGGCACGCAGTGGTCGAGGTCCACGCACTGGCCCGGGTCGACCGGGTCGGCGACCTCGGCACCCACCGCTTGGGGCACGTCCACGCCCACGTCCGGGCCGGCCGTGTCGGCAACGAACCCAACGGGGATGTCACTGTCCTCGCCCGACCCGCCTGCGGCGGGCGAAGTGGTCTCGGAGCCACAGGCCAGCACCGAGAGCGCCAGCGTTACCGTCAGAGTTCGACGCACAGGACACCTCTTCGTGTGAACTCGGAGTGAGGAAGCTGAGGCGCTGCGCTGGTGACCACGCCCGAAGACACGGTAACCGTGGCCGCGAACCACATCTGGCCGGCGGTTCGGTCTTGTGCCCACGGGACTGTGGCGGTGACTTCGCCGCCTTCGAGGAGCGAGGCTTCCGTGCCGACGCGCAGCCACACGTCGCCGAAATCGCTCAGCTCGCCGGCGAGCGGGCCGTGCTGATACACGCCAATCGCATATTGACCGTCCTGGGGCTGATGTACGTGAACGCGCTCCGGCCCGCCGTTCTGCGCGCCGGTCAACGGAAGCGCGGGGAGCTCGCCCAGGACGACGGTCGGGTCGTCGGAGGTCTGAGCCTCGGCGCCCCAATCGTGAGGTGCGTTGTCGGCCCAGGCGTCATACGACGGGCAGAACCACAGCGGCTCCCCCGTGGCGCTCAACTGGGCAAGGTGCAAGTCGACATCGAGAGATGGGTAGTTGGTCCACACGAGCTCAACCCACAAGCGGTCAGGGTAGCCCACTACGACCAGCTCCTCGGTCGGCGCTGAGACCGCTCCGTCCTCGTCGGTCACGTGGAGGCTCAGCGTGTATGGACCGAGGCGCGCCTCCGGGATCTCCAGGCTGGGACCATCCGCCGTGAGTGTCGACGCGCCGGGGCCGGAGACCTCCCAGCGCCACTCGACAATCACTGCGCCGTTCACGTTGTAGCTATCGGACCCGGAAGCGGTCAGTGTGGCGCCAGGAACGGGAGCTGCGGTCCCCATGCCGATCACGGCCGTGGGGCGACCCGGCGCATACCGCGT
Organism: Pseudomonadota bacterium; assembly: GCA_005776725.1. Classification (GTDB taxonomy): domain Bacteria; phylum Myxococcota_A; class UBA9042; genus SXOO01. The sequence goes on from SXOO01000167.1 coordinate 17,496, forward strand.
GGCAGACAGCGGCGCTTCTGTCCACTCGGCCATCGTGTTGGCTCGGAGGCGCAGGGTCGCCGCGACGGGTGTGTTCGGGGGGGCACGCTCCGGCACGAAGCGTACCCTGACGTCCGTGTCGGAGGTCTTGTCCTTTCCGATCTCGAGGGGCGAGGCCTCGGTCGGCCCTGCCGCTAGCTCGAAAGCACCATCGGCCGGTACTATCTCCGCTCCATTCACGATCAGCGGAAGCTCCCCGACGGAGCGCACCACGACCCCTGCCTCCGCCTCCGAGCTCTGACGACCGAGGGCCAGAGGGTCGACCTCGATCCGGGGGATTCGAGCGTTGGCGCTTAGCACGACCTGGAGCGCCGGACTGCCCGGTGCCTCATTGGTGTCGAAGAGCACTGTAGTCTCGAGGGGACCAGACCCAGGCGGCCGGCAGACAAGCCTCAGCGAGTGTGTCTTGCCGGGTTCGATCACCAGCGGCAGTGGATCGGACAGGTCGAAGGCGAGATCACCGCTCCAAGCGGCGCTCTCCAGCCGAAGCGCCACGCTGCCCGTGTTTGCCACCTTGGCGGGCAGGGTCTTCTCGTCCCCAGGGCGCACGAGCCCAAAGTCCAGCGTGCCGGGCCCCGTGCCGGTCGGCCACGCCCCATCGACGCCGAGTCGCACCGCAACAACACGGTCTACGTCCTCGCGCGAGTCACTGCTGACGTTTAGGGTCGCCGTGTACATGGAGACGTCCGGCTGGTACCGGGTGAAACGCACGGGAATCTCCAGGACCCCTCCGGGCTGGATGGTGGTAGGAAGATCAGGCGGTTCGATCGCGAAGACCTTCGCGGCGTCGCCAGAGACCTCCAGTTCGAGCGCGTGGACCGTCAGGACGCCTAGCACCGAACTGTTTCGTACGCCGACGATGCGGGAGATGTGCGATCCAACGGGCACCTCGGCCTGTGGGAAGGCGAGCAGGGCGCCGAAAGGCGACGGGGTCCCATGGAGCTCGACACTGACCTCTCCCGCCTCGGAGAGCTGGGCACCCGCCTCGCACCCGAACAGCACAGCCACAGCCGCGACGAGAGCGAGGATCCGCAGAGCGGAGCCCCTTCGGGCGCGCGCATTGACCGAGACACATCTCATAGGCTCAGCAAATAGTGGGAGCCGAACCGCGCTACAATCTGGGCAAGGCCACACGTGTGGCTCACCTGAGGTTTGCGCCTTGCGGCGCTCGTGCGAGCCCACCCAAGCCCCGCTCACAGAGAGGGGCTCTTGTAATTCGCCGTAATTTGGTGGCCGCCGCCCTCGGCTTCCACCAACGTCACTTTCCCGGACGGCCACTCGACCCGCGCCGCGTCCCACATGTCTAGCTCCGTCAGCTGTACGTCGATGTGCTCCGCGACGACGAAGCCATTGAGGTAGATGCGGAGGGTGGCCAGGACACCGCCGAAGCCGTTGTCTTGAGAGAAGTGCACGCCCACATGGTAGGTCGCGCCTTCGGGATGGCCGAAGGCGATGACTTCAGGTCCTGCGCCATCTGCGTCGTCACGCAGCATCGCGGGATCATCCTTGGCGGCGGGGTCAGAGGAGCCCCAGTTGGGCGTTGGATTGAACCAGTAGCAGTCGAAGGGGTCGTGAAACCAGACGTCGTCCGCACCATCGCCGTCACCATCGAAGCCTGACCCGGTAGCGGCGGTTCCGTGGGCGATGTGCAGATCGAGGTCGGTGCCGACCGCGACTCCCTCATCCTGCTCGTCGGGGTCTCCGGGAGTGGTCCACGTCAGCTCCACTCGGATCGCTTGGTCAGCCACGAGAACATCGAAACCGGCGGATCGTGTGCCGTCAGCTGGGGCGACGACATCGGAGACGGAGCTCTCCGTCACCTCCGACGTGTCCTCGGCGTCCGAGACGATCGCGGCGTCGGGCGTCTCTCCGCCATCCGCGGCGGCGGCGTCGCTGGTCGGCAAGAGGTCAGGAACTTCCGACCCCGCTTCACTCATGCTGGAGCCGCTGGAACAAGCGGCCAGCACCAGCAGGCCGGCCCACCCACAATAGCCACTACGATATCCGCCAGCGCTAGTCGTTCGCACGTGTCCTCCTCCGCCAAGGTGAAGTACCAATGCCCCAACCCAATAGAAGGGTCCGAACCACACCACAATCTGAGCAAAGCCCCACGTGTGGACCGCCGGGGTGCGCCCCCCAAAGGCGAACGCCGCCGGCCACGAGGCATCAGGCGTGTGGTGTCTCTCGATTCGGGTGGCCCGGCTCGGCGAAGCTCAGTGTTCCGCGGTCTGTGCCAGCGCCGGTGCCGAGGCGCCACTTCGCCAGGCATCGGTCCCAGATTGGGACGGGCGTCCTGTGAGCGCGGCCTTCACCCACATTCCGACCGCCCCACACACCCGAGGAGGTGCGGCTGCCCACGACCGCCGAGGGCCTGCTCCCGTTCCCGGAGGACATCGAAGAGGGGCTCTAGAGCTCGCTGATTGCGAGGGGCGCGTCGATCGCGCCGGCCGCGACGTCAGTCGTCCGAGGAGCCGTGACAGCGCTCGCCCCCGGCGGCACGCCGTCTGCGCCAGTGCCCGGCGACGTCCAACGGGCCAAGCCAGGAATCAGCGGAGGAGGCCACCGGGCGACTCCGATCCCGGCCGCGGACAGGCAAGCAGTGATGCTGTTAGCGCCGTTGACGGGGAAGTCGGGGCTGCCATGGTCACGGGCTCGATGACCACCCACGCGTCACGGCTCTGCTGCGCTGCCCTCGCCGCGCTTTGCATATCGGGCTGTGGCAGCGGCCTCTTCGTGGCGCTCACCACGGGCGACGCGCCGTTCCCGCCGAAGAAGGTCGTCCGTGGCGCCATCGCGCTGCGCGTCAC
>SXOO01000168.1 GCA_005776725.1 Pseudomonadota bacterium
CGGGGCAGCAGAGCTCCCCGGCCCGGTTCACCTCCGCGCTCTCGCGCTCCGGTGAGATCATGTTGGGGCCGGGGCAGCAGAGCTCCCCGGCCCGGTTCACCTCCGCGCTCTCGCGCTCCGGTGAGATCATGTTGGGGCCGGGGCAGCAGAGCTCCCCGGCCCGGTTCACCTCCGCGCTCTCGCGCTCCGGTGAACACCTGCAGGCGCTTGTCTTGCGAGGAGCCGCTGGATGCGCCAACCTCCGCGCGCCGGCGAGGCCGGCACCAACTCAATTCATCGAGGTTCAGCCCGTGCCTGCTTCCGTGCGTAGCGCCGCAATCCAGTCGATCGCGAACAAGCGGCCCGTCGAGTTTCCCCACGCCAAGATCAACCTGCCGGAGCTCTTCGGCGCCAACGTGTTCGGGCTCCAGGCGATGCGCGCGCGGCTGCCCGACGGGGCCTACAAGGGGCTGCAGTCGTGCATGGAGCACGGGCAGGGCCTGGATCCGGCGCTCGCTGATCAGGTGGCCAACGCCATGAAGGAGTGGGCCGTCGAGCGAGGCGCCACGCACTTCACCCACTGGTTCCAGCCCATGACGGGCAGCACGGCCGAGAAGCACGACTCCTTTGCCAACCTCGAAGACGGTCGGCTGATCATGGAGTTCAACGGCAAGGTCCTGGTCAAGGGCGAGCCGGACGCCAGCTCGTTCCCGTCGGGCGGCCTTCGCGCCACCTTCGAAGCCCGTGGCTACACCGCGTGGGACCCCACGTCGCCCGCGTTCATCCGCGAGAACACCAACGGCGCCACGCTGTGTATCCCCACGGCGTTCTGCTCGTGGACCGGCGAGGCGCTCGACGAGAAGACGCCGCTCCTCCGCTCGTCGGAAGCGCTCAACCGCGAGGCCCTGCGCCTCCTCCGCCTGCTCGGCGACACGAAGGTGGGCGTGGTCTACCCCACGCTCGGCTGCGAGCAGGAGTACTTCCTGGTCGACCGCGACTTCTACCTCTTCCGCCCCGACCTCATCGCCACGGGCCGCACCCTCTTCGGCGCCAAGCCGCCGAAGGGCCAGGAGCTGGAAGACCACTACTTCGGCTCCATCCCGCCCCGCGTCCTGGCGTTCATGCAGGAGGTCGAGCACGAGCTCTGGAAGCTCGGCGTGCCGGTGAAGACACGCCACAACGAGGTCGCGCCCGGCCAATACGAGCTGGCGCCGATCTTCGAGCGCACCACGGTCGCGTCCGACCACAACATGCTCTGCATGGAGGTGCTCAAGCAGGTGGGGCTGAAGCACGGCTTCCAGTGCCTCCTGCACGAGAAGCCCTTCGCCGGCATCAACGGCTCGGGCAAACACAACAACTGGTCCATGGCCACGGACACCGGGGAGAACCTCCTCGAGCCGGGCCACTCCCCCCACGAGAACATGCGCTTCGTGGTGATGCTGTCCGCCGTGGTCCGCGCGGTCGACCTCCACGCCGATCTCATGCGCGTCACGATCGCGCACGCGGGCAACGATCACCGCCTCGGCGCCAACGAGGCCCCGCCGGCCATCATCTCGATCTACCTGGGTGAGCAGCTGTCGGAGGTGGTGGACGCCATCGTGTCCGGCACGCAGGGCAAGGGACGCGCTCGCGAGCTCATGCGCCTCGGTGCGTCGGCGTTGCCGCCGCTGCCGCGGGACGCCACGGACCGCAACCGCACCTCGCCGTTCGCGTTCACCGGCAACAAGTTCGAGTTCCGGGCCGTGGGCAGCGCACAGGCCGTGGCCAAGCCCAACGCCATCCTCAACACGATCGTGGCCGACTCCCTGGCGTACTTGTCGGACAAGATCGCCGCCCTGATCCCCACGCGCGGGCTCGAGGCCGCGATCAACGACGTGGTCGCCGAGACGCTGGCGAAGCACCAGCGGGTCATCTTCAACGGCAACGGGTACTCCGCGGAGTGGCACGCCGAGGCGGAGCGCCGCGGTCTGCCCAACTTCCGCAACGCCGTGGACGCGATCGGGCAGTTCTGCACCCCGAAGAGCCTGGCGCTCTTCGAGCGGTTCGGCGTGCTCACGGGCAAGGAGGCCGAGTCGCGCATGGCGATCCAGGCCGAGTCGTACTCCAAGGCCATCGCGATCGAGGGGCAGTCGGCGTTGTCGATCGCCCGCACCACCGTGCTCCCCGCGGCGCAGAAGCACGCCCACGCCGTCGCGGTGTCGGTTCGCGCGCAGAAAGACCTGGGCCTCTCCACGGAGCAGCAGGAGAAGCGCCTCCGGGCCACGTCACAGCACATCGAGGCCCTCATCGTGGGCATCGACGAGCTCCAGGCGCGCTTCGAGCACGCCGAGCACCACGCCGGCGCCCCGCTGGATCACGCCCGCACCTACCGCGACACGGTGGTGCCGGCCATCAGCACGCTGCGCGAGTCCGTGGACGCGCTCGAGGCGCTGGTCGACGACGCCCTCTGGCCGCTCCCGAAGTACCGCGAGATGCTCTTCATCCAGTAGGGCGGCCTCGCAACGGTCGGTGGGGGCTCGGCCGCTCGGCGCGGGCCCCCCATGCCCTTTCTTGACGGCGCCTTCTACCGGGCGCCCCCTGGGTCCGCCCAAGACCGGATGACTCGGCCAACCGAGGCAGCGCCCCCGGGAAACGTGGGCCCAGGAGAAGCGGACCATGAAGACCCTCGGAATCGCCGCGTTCGTGCTCGCGGCCGTTGCCCTCGGTGCGGACCTCTACGCCGTCATCGAGACCCTCCCCAACTACAAGTCGATGAGCCTCACCGCCCAGACCGACGGCGACCGCATCCTCCGCGCGCTCGTGGACAGCTACCACGGGACGCTGCGGTCGCTCGCCTACACCGCCCTCGGTGCCGGAGTCCTCGGCACCATCCTCGGCGGCGTCGCAGGCGTAAAGGGCTGGAAGCCGGGCTTCGTCGCGGCGGGCTTGGCCCTCGCTGCGGCCGCCTGGCAGTTCGCCTGGGCCGTCTAATTCACCGGAGCGCGAGAGCGCGGAGGTGACCCGGGCCGGGGAGCTCTGCTGCCCCGGCCCCAACGTGAGTTACGGGTCCGCAGAGCTTCGGCGGGGGACGACCGGCCCCTCCGGGCCTGCGATCTCGATCGGCACGAGTCGCCTAGAGGCGCGGGGTGAGGCCCAGCCTCCTCGACTGGTCGGACGCGAACCGGCCCTCCGGGTCGACTCGGCGCTTCACCGCCATCCACTCATCGAGGCGCGGATACATCGCCCGGAACGACTCGGCGGTCATGAATGCGTCTTTTCCCAAGTAGATCCGCCCCCCTGCGTCCACGACCATCGCGTCGAGGCGGCGGGTGAGTGCCGGCGTCCCGTCGCGAATCGGGAGGTCGATCGCGAACGTGTAGCCGTCCATGGGGAACGACAGGTGTCCTCCGCTGGGCGCGCCCAAGTGCTTCAAGATGTTGAGGAACGGCAGGTTGCCCGACGCGGCGATCGCCTCGAGGATCGCGCGCAGTGTCTGCGCTCCGCCGGACCGTGGCACCACGAACTGGTACTGCGTGAACCCTCGGCGACCGTAGCCGCGATTCCAGTGCTTGATGAGGTCCAGCGGGTAGAAGAACTGTTCGTAGTGCGCGAACTGACCGCCGCGCGTGAGCATCGCCCGAATCACGGCGTTCACTGCGCGGAGCGTCACCGGGTTGAGCGTGGCCTCGGGCAGCTCCGCGGGCACGACCAGGCGCTGCGGCGGTCCCAGGCGAAGCGGGGAGGGGTGGTCAGCGAGGTCGGCGCGGGTCGCGTGGTCGCCCACCGTGAGCACCCCGCGGCCAAGGCTCTTTCCCGTGCACAGGGGGTCCACCCACGCCACGGAGTAGGGGTGTGACGCGTCGTGCTCGGCCATGCGCTCGAGCAGCTCGTCGAGGTCCCGCACCGGCACGCTGCGTTGGCGGTAGAAGGTGGTCTCGATCCGACGAAGTCGGAGGGTCACGTCGACCACCACGCCCAGGAGCCCCATCCCGCCGAAGTTCGCCCAGAAGAGCTCCGGATCCGCGTCGCGCGACACCTCCCGGAGCTCGCCGTTGGGAAGCGCGACGCGCATGGACAGCACGCAGCTGGCGAACGATCCCTGTGAGTGGTGGCCCTTGCCGTGTACGTCGTTGGCGATGCACCCGCCGATCGTCACGAACTTCGTCCCCGGCGTGATCCACGGGAACCACCCCCGCGGGACGAAGTGCGCCAGAAGGCGCTCGAGGCTGAGCCCCGCTTCACAGCGCAGCAGCCCCGACGTGTCGTCGAAGTGGAGCACGCCGTCGAGCGCGGTCATGTCGACGACGGAGCCCCCGGTGTTGAGGGCCGCGTCGCCGTATGAGCGCCCCAGTCCCCGCGGCAAGATGGGGCCTGGGCCGACGCGGAGCGCTTCACCGATCGCCGCCCGAGACTCTGGACGCACCACGTGGCAGCTCGACTGCTGGTGGCGACCCCAGCCCGTGAGCGACGACTCGAAGAAGCGGAGGGGCGGGGACATGCGCCGAGTCTGGCGGCCGCCCGCCCTAGCCGCAACCGCGGTGAGCGGGCTCAGCGCGCCAGCCAGGCCGTGAGGTCGCCTGTGTAGCCCGTCCGGGTCCAGTGCCCCTGGACCTCTTGGGTGAGCCGGTCCACTTCGGCCTGCGTGAGCGGTTCGCGGTGTGCACACTCGGCCACGACCCGCTCGGCCCGCTCTCGCGCACGCTCGTGCGCCGACGCAAAGGGGTCGGGCTCGAGGGTCTCGCGCAGGACGCGGCGGGTGGTGTTCTCCGCGTGATGCCGGCTGTCCTTGATGTTGCCCTTGCCGGTGACCGCGTTGCCCAGGGCGTAGACATTGGCGAAGCCGCGAAGGCGGCCCCTCTCGGCGTCTTCTACGTCCAGGAGCTCGCCGCGCATGGGAACGCCCGGGAGCGGCTCAGGGATGGACCCGATGGCGCTGACGACGCGGGGGGCATGGAGCACCACGTCCTGTCCGTCGCCGCCCGCGAAGACGAGGCCCGCGAGGCGGCCCTCCTTGACCACCGGCGCCTTCACCGAGAGCCCCGGCTCGAACGCGATCTCGAAGCGATTCAGCACCTTGTCCACGAGGCGCGTCCGGATCTCGCCGGCCTTCTGCCGCTGTGCTGGTGTGGCGTCGGCCGCGATGGGCGAGAGCGGCATGTCGACCTTCTGCCGACGATAGATCAGGCGGATCGTGGGCCCACGTCCGGCCAAGCCCTCCGGTGCGCCTTCGCGCTCGAGCGCCGTTGCCGAGGCCGCGCGGCCCTCGCCGCGAAGGAGGGCCTGCCACGCCTGGATGCGCAGCAGCTTCACGACGTCGATGGAGGCGAGGCCACCACCCACGACCAGGGCGTCGTCGAGAGCGCCCGATGTGTGCGCTTCGTCAGGGGTCTGGTTGAAATCGGCGACCAGCGCGTTCTGCAGCATGAGGCCGCGGCCGAGGAACTCGTGTGCGCCGACGAAGAGCGGCCGGTCGCGCCAAGCGCCGCTGGCGAGCAGCACGACGCAGGCTCCCCAGCGGTTCGCCAGCTCGTCGAGGCTGACGTGTTCGCCCAGGCGAGTCGAGGGGACGAAAGTGACGCGGGGGTCGTTGAGGCGGCCCGCGATCGTCTCCATCTCCAGCGCCCGCAGCTTCTCGTGCCATCGAGGGAGCCCGTCTTCGATCTTGCCGTACGGGTGTGCGTTCTGCTCGATCACGATCGGCCAGAGGCCGTGCTCTAGGCAGACGGCGGCGGCCTCCGAACCGGCGACCGCTCCCCCCACGATCACCACGGCGCGGCGGGGCGACTCGAGTGCGCTGAAGTCCATGGCCTCTTGGCCTCCTCGCGGGCGCTGGGCCCGCGTCTTCACCGAACAGATCGCTGCTCGCGGAGGATCGCACAGGGCCAGACTCGCGCAAGGCCCCTCAGTCCACCCACAGCTCGTGAATCGACCCCCACCGGTCGGGGCTGCGCTCCGTATTGCCGATCGTGAGGCTCTGCACGCTCCGCGGTGGGAAGCGGACCACGTCGTAGGCCCGCTGCGGCGCCGCTGCCAGCGGGACGATCCCGGAGTGCAGCCGATCTTCGAAGAGCAGCTGACCTTCGGAGCTCACCCGTAGCCCGAGCGGGGCGTCTCCGATCCCCTCTCGGACGTCCAACCAAATTGCGCTCACAGTCCGCGGCTCGGGGAAGCGAACAGTGAGCCAGTCCGCGTCACGCGACTGGACCGCCCCGGTCGTGTAGCGGGTCTTCTGATCGTCGTCTCGGAGCCCCTCCGGGTTGTACCCGCCCGGCACCTCGATCCGCCACGACGATCGATCCCCGGCGGGGGGGGTGGGCCGGTCCTCGAGAAAGGCCCTCGCGGCCGCTCGGACCTCAGCGGCGCGCCCGTTGGGTACGTCCGTTACCGCGAGGAGGAGCGCGTCGCCATCCGCGTGAAGCACCCGGAGCCAGGGCGTCGTCTGCGCGGCGCGCAGGAGGATCGCGCCTCGGGCGGGCAGGGTTGCGCGATGCGCCAGGACACGGTCCACGCCCAGCGCGTGGAGCAGCTCGTGGGACTCGGCGTCGGGGAACCCGTCGAGGCGCTGCCGCACTGCCTTGGCGAAGGCCGGTTCGTAGCCGGTATAGCCATTGACGAGCCACAGGCCGTGGACGCGCTGGCCGAGGTTGCGCAGCACTCGCGGCTCGTGCTTGCCGGTGTCGAAGGGCAGCTCGATCAGCGCCTGGCCCCCGAACGAGGCGACCACCTCGTAGCTCGGGTTCGGCGTCTCGTGCGCCCTCAGAGGTAGGCTCACCGTCCAGGTCTCACAGAGCGCTGCGAAGCCGAGCACCGCCCAAGCGACCGTCGGGCCAGGTCGACGCGGCGTCAGGAAGGACGCGCACCAGCTGCCGATTCGCTCCAGCCCAACGGCGCCCAGCACCGCGAGCGCCAGGCTCGTGACCGCCACCACACGACAGGGATAGCGGAGGCCGCTGAGGCCGGGGAGGTGCTCGCGGAGCCAGGCGTACACCCCCAGCTGCGGTGCGTCGGGACCGGTGCCGAGGAACATCACCAGGGTCACGGGGAGCCAGCAAACGAAGACCCACGGGGTAAAGCACGGCGAGGGCGCGCCGCCATCTGGGGGCGCGGCGCCTCGCTTGCGCCGCCGGGGTACGAGCACGAGCGCCGCCAGACCCGCCGCCAGGACACCCGGGGAAGCCACGGGCTCGCGCGCGGAGGTCTCCTTGACCGTAACCGCGCTGTCCCGCCAGCGCGCCATGAGGTCGCTGGTGGTTCGCAGATCGGCGTACAAGCCCGAGGTGTTGGCCAACATCTTCTCGTCGCGCACGAAGCCCTGGGCCTCCCGCGCGCGCTGATAGGGCGAGATCAGGAGCAGCGTGACCAACGCGCCGGGAGCCAGGCCGAGCAGGGCGCGAGCCACGCGCACCCAGGGCGCGGGCGACCACCACCGCCAGAGCGCGTGGAGCAACGCCGTGGGGCCCAGGATCATGAGCAGCTGCACCAAGCCGTAGAGCCCTACGCCCGCCTGTAGGGCCAGGGCGGCGCCGAGCGCGAGCCCGCGGCGTATGCCGGGCGCCTCGATCAAGCGCTCCGTGGTGAGCACGAGCAGGGGCAGCCCGAAGCCGCTGACCAGCTGCACGCGCGACAGCCAGCCCAGACGATACGGTGCGAAGGCGACCAACGCGGCCGAGATGAGTGAAGGCCAGAAGCCCGCGCGCCGCCGGAGCAAGACGAACGTGGCTAGCCCCGTGCCCCAGACACCCGCGATGACGAGGAAGTTGTGCACCGCCAGCGGGCCCGCCCCGAGGGCGCGGGGCACCGCGCCGAGCACGGCCAGCGCCAGGAGGTTCTCCGACCACGCCAACACCTCTGGTGCAGGGTGCATGATCGCCGAGTCGAAGAGGCCGGCGCTGCGGCCGATGAGGTTATCGCCACCTTGGGCGAGGATGAAGGTGTTGAGCTGCGCGTCCCACCAGTAGGGCGCGGCTACGAGGTGGGTGCCGAGGGACGCCGGCAGCGGCCACAGCCACGCGAGGGTCGCGCTCAAGAGGATGGCCGCGGCCACCGGCAGCTCCCAACGCCTCTGCGCCGTCAGCTCCGTCATGATCTGAGTTGCCCCCCGAACCGGGCAACCATAACACGCCGCTCGCAGCCAGGCCCCGTCTGAACCAGGGCTCCCCCGCGCGCCCGCCATCGCGCCTCTTGACCGGGACGGGGATCGCGCGGGTGCGCCTTGCGCGTGGCCACCCCGGGCCCCTAACCTGTGGGTCGGTTGCCCCTCGCAGCGGACACACTCCTGCGAGACGAGGCGTGGTCCGGAGGCCCGATGCTGGTTCGTGTCTTGATGGCTGTTGCCCTTTGTGGCGTGGCGTCGGCGAGTGATCTCACTGGCACGTGGGCGGTGGAGCGGGTGGTCCGCACCAACTTCGACGTCCCGGTGCTCGGCACCATGGAGCAGGTCCAAACCATCCGAGCGCTCTGGACCTTCGCGAAGAGTCCGGGGGGATTCCAAGTGGTCGAGCGTTTGTGCACGGTGCGCGCCAGCGGCTCCAACAGCGCCATCCGGGCCAAGATGAAGCCCGGCTTCCCCAAAGGCGCCAGCGGCACGCGCCTCGACGCGCGTCTCGACGGCGGGCGGTTGACCGTCGAGGGGATCGCCATGGTCGGGACCCGCACGGCGCCCTCGGGAATGCTGCCCACGCAAGCGGAGCACCCGGATGTCCGCGACATCGACGGCGACGGTCAGCCCGGGTTCACGGTTGTGATCGAGGGCTTCGTCTCGGGGGAGGTGCGACTGGTCCGCCGAGAGCGGCTTCGCTTCGCCGGGCGCGTAGACAAGGTCCGTATGCGCGGCGACCTCGACCTCACGGTCGAGCAGAACCTTCTGTCAGCCTCGACTTCGCTCCTCGAGACGCCCATCCCCGAGACCGTCCGCGGGGGCACCTTCCGCGGCGTGCGCACCCCGGTCAGCAGCTGTAAGGGCGCCTTCCGCGGACTGGAGAAGGGCTAGGGGGGGCTAGGGGACGCGGGCCACGCTTCAGGCGGCGGCGCGCCGGAATGCGAGCGCCGGTGTAGCGCTCACCACGCCTAGGGCCACGCCCAGCAGGCCGCCGTACTCGAGAGCGGCGCACCCTAGCAGAGACGCGCCGATCATGATCGTGGCCGCCCCTACGAACCGCTCGAGCGGCTGGGGATCACGCCACGCGCGCACCGCGATCACGGCGCCTGCCGCGAAGCCACCGAGCGCGCAGTACACGAGGCAGTTGGTGTCGCACGCGCCTCCCATGCAGCACAGATGGCTGCTCTGCACGACC
>SXOO01000169.1 GCA_005776725.1 Pseudomonadota bacterium
GCAAGGAGGTGGAGCAGTCCATCGCGCGGCTCGCCCAGATGGCGCGCGCGGCCGGCCTCCACCTCGTCGTCGCTACGCAGCGACCGTCCGTGGACGTGATCACGGGCCTCATCAAGGCCAACTTCCCCACGCGTATGAGCTTCATGGTGTCGCAGAAGGTCGACTCCCGCACCATCCTCGACCGGATGGGCGCAGAGAACCTGCTCGGCCAGGGCGACATGCTGTTCCTGCCCCCGGGGACCAGCCGGCTTCAGCGCATCCAGGGGTGCTTCGTCAGCGACGAAGAGGTGGAGCGCGTGGTGGGCCACCTCAAGCGGTATGGCCCGCCCACCTACGAGATGAACATCCTCGCCGACGACGACGAAGACGGTCAGAAGGACCTCTCCAAGGAGGACTACGACCCGCTCTTCGACGAGGCCGTGGCCATCGTCGTCGAGTCGAACAACCCCTCGATCTCCTACCTGCAGCGGCGCCTCAAGATCGGCTACAACCGGTCAGCGCGCATCATCGAGCGGATGGAGTACGACGCGATCATCTCGAAGCCCGACCACCGCGGCGTCCGCAAGGTGTTCGCGCTCGCTACGCAAGAGCCGGACTAACGGCCTCTGACGGCGTCTCGGCGCCGAACGAGCGCCAGGCCGAGGAGCACTAGGGCCACGGCCGCTGCGGGCGAGCCCCCTCGGGAGTGCGCCGCGCAGCCCCCGTCCTTGGCTACGGCGTCTGACGCCCCCGGGTCCTTCCCGCCAGCAACGACGTCCTCGTGGGTCCCTTCGCCAGACGCCTTGGTGTCGCTCCCGGACGCGCCGCCGGTGTCTGCGGCGGCTCCCGGACCGCCGGCATCACCGGAACCCCCGCTCACGTCAGCCGGCTGGTCGCCCAGGTCGTCCGACCCTGGCGAGTCCGCCTCGGCGCCCTGGGAGAGACAGGCACCGTCAGCGCAGCCGTGATAGCAGTCGGAAACGAGCGCAGTGGGGGTGCCGCACGAGTCGACTCCGAAGACCGAGTCGCCGACGCACACCGTCCCAGCGGAGCTCGCGCACTCACAGAGCCCATCCGCCGCCACACACACCGGGCCGCCTTCGCTCGCGCGATGTGGCGGTTGGCAGTCGAATCCCTCGGGGCACTCGCTGTCCGGCCCGCAGGCCACGGCGCAGCGCCCACCCTGGGCATAACCGAGGCACCGCGCGCCAGCCATCGGGCAGTCGGCGTCCTTGCCGCACGGCGCGCACAAGACGCCCACGCAGCCACCGTCGACACACACGAACCCGTCACCGCACCCAGCCTCGCCGTTACAACAGGGTGTCACCGCTGTGTGGGTGCAGCCCTCGGCCGGGTCGCAGGCGTCCACGGTGCAGGGGTCCGTGTCCGTGCAATCGAGGGCCACGGCCTGGCAGACCGCGAGCCCGCCCTCACACACCAAGAGCCCGGGCGCCGAGCACTTGCCGTCGCCCACGGTGCACCCGCCACCAACGTCGAAGCCGTTGTCCACCACACCGTCGCAGTCGTCGTCGACCCCGTTGCACTCCTCGGTCTCGGGTGCGCCTGCTGTGGCGGAGCAGAGCGTCGCGAGCCCGTCCGCCGTGCATTGCACCACACCGGGGGCCTTGCACACCCCGAAGCCGAGCGTGCAGCCGACCCCGACGAAGTCGAAGTCCTCGTCGAGCTGCCCGTCGCAGTCGTTGTCTTGGTAGTCGCACAGCTCGACGGGCTCCGGCCCACAGAGACCACAGGCGTTCTTCACGTCCTCGTCGATGGCGCCGTCGCAGTCGTTGTCCGCGTAGTCGCAGACCTCCGACGGCACCGCGCCGCAGAGGTTGCACGCGTTGCGAAGGCCCTCGTCGACCGTTCCATCACAGTCGTTGTCGGCGTAGTCGCAGATCTCCTCGCTGACGCCGCAGGCCCCGCACGCGTTCTTCACGCCCTCGTCGATGACGCCGTCGCAGTCGTTGTCTTTCGCGTCGCACACCTCGACCGGCGCGGGTCCGCACCCCGCACACGCGTTGCACTCCTGCCCGCCGGGACACGGCTTCTCCTCGATGGCCCCGGTCGAGGAGCAGTGCCACCGGCTGCCCGCGAAACACACGTCCTTGTTCTCGGGGTTGCCCGCAGCGTTGAGGCACGACGGCACCACGCACGTGGGCTCTCCGCTCCACATCGAACAGTCGAGCCCGAACACGCCGCAGTCGCCCTCCGCGCAGCTGGCGCCGATCACCTTCGTCCCTTCGCAGTGCGGGGTGCAGGCCTTCACGGCGCACTCCACGCCCTTGTTGAAGATCCCGCAGGTGAGGCCGAACGCGCCGCAGTTCCCGAGCGTGCAGTCCGCGTGCTTTACCTGGTCGCCAACGCAGCCCTCCTGACACGCTTTGTCGGCAGCAGCGACGCACTTCGGGCCATCGCCGTAGAGGCCGCAGGTGACACCAAAGGCCCCGCAGTCGCCCCTGCCACACTGCGCGTCCACCGCGACATGCCCATCGCAGTGCGCGCGACAACCGCACTTCGGCTGTGCGTTCGCGTCGTAGATACAGACCTTGCCGGCGGGGGCACAGTCGGAGCGCCCGCAGGCCGCGTCGACCACGATGCTGCCCTCGCAGTGCGGCGTACAGGCGGTCTGGCAGTGGGGGTAGCCTCCCTGCATCGTGCAGTTGAGCCCAAAGGCGCCGCAGTCGCCCTTACTGCAATCGGCGGCCACGATCTGGGTCCCCTGGCACGTCGGAGTGCAGCCCTGGCCACAGGCCGGGCCGTTCGCGGTCTGCACGCAGGTCTGCCCGCTGGCCGCGCAGTTCGTTGTGGAGCAGTCGGCCTTGACCACGTTCGCCCCATCGCAGCTGGGCTGGCAGCTGGGCGCCTCGCAGGTGGGCTGGCCGTTCACCATCTTGCAGGTGGCCCCGAAAGCACCGCAGTCGCCCTTGCTGCAGTCGCTACCCACAATGACCGTGCCCTCGCAGTGCGGAGAACACGCCAACACGCAGGTCGGCTTCCCGCCGCTCATGACGCATTGCGCGCCGAAAGCACCGCAGTCGCCTTGGCTGCAGTCGGCAGCCACCGTGACGCTGCCCTTGCATTGCGGCGTACAAGAGAGCTCGCACGTGGGGGAGCCGCCCTTCATGGCGCACTGAGCGCCGAACGCGCCACAGTCGCCCTCGCTGCAGTCGGCCCCCACCATCACGGTTCCCTTGCATCCCGGCGTACAACCGCTGGACGCGCAGTTCGGCCCCCCGCCGCCGGGAGGGTTCACGCAGGTGAGGCCGAAGGCCCCGCAGTCGCCGACGCCGCAGTTGTCGGCGATGATCTTGGTCCCCTCGCAGTGGGGGTCGCAGCTGGCACCACAGGCCGTGTGGTCCACGGCCTGGAGGTACGGGAAGGGGTCGACGCCGCACTCGTAACACCCGTCCGGGTAGATCGAGAAGTGGAGGTGCGGCGAGGTGCCAGAGGCGTTGCCGGTCTTTCCCACCGTCCCGATGGGGGTGCCCGCGGTGATGGCCATACCCTTGACGACGCCCGGGTCGATCACGTCCAAGTGCGCGTGGTAGTACGACCATCCACATGCATCGCGTATGGTGACGCGCCGCCCGCCGATCGAGGTCTCGCCCACCGCGGTGACCGTGCCGTTGACCGGCGCGACCATGGGCGTGCCCAGCGCGGCGAAGATGTCGTTTCCGTAATGGTCGCCGCCGATGAAGTCGGAGTTGTCCGGCGAGCTCGAGGGATGCCCGGGGCACGTGTAGGTGAGGGCGTTCTTGTCGTAGCCCCCGTTGTGCGGGCCGTTAACGGGGTACCGGATGAGCTTCGGGTCGCACGTGACGGCACCAGCATGGCTGCCCCACGGGCTCGCCGAGGGGTCGTGGGCCTCGTGTTCATGCCCGTGCGGGGCCCTGCCGAATGTTGGGGAGGTTTCGGGCTCGGCCGCACAGCCCAACCCGAGTACGAGACACAGGAGGACGCGCTTGCCGTTGTGACGCATCGCGCTTAGGCGCGTTCGATCTGCTCGACGACGATCTCGATCTCTTCGACCATGGCGCCCTGTCCCTTGCCGTCGAGGCGGAAGCTGCCCCACTTGCACGGCCAGCACTCGAACAGGTTGTAGCGGCACACCTCGGTGCGACCGTCGTCCGCCAGGAGCACGATGGACATGGACTTGCGGCTGACGTCTCCCTCGAGCGCCTCCTCGCACCACTCGAACAGCGCCGGCGTGTTGATGTAGCCCTTCACGAGCTTCACGTTGTCGACCTTGATCTTGCCCATGCGCTTCCGCGGGGTGAGGTCGTCGCTGTGCTGGTACTCGATGGGCTCGATCGAGACGTTCAGCCCCTCGACCTTGGCGAACGCTCCGGCGTCCACGCCCTCGATCTCCACCCGGAAGTTGAAGTCACCCCAGTGATCGGTGGGGTGGCTGCTGGGGAGCTGCGAGCCCGGGAAGCCCTTCTGGGCCGGAGTCTCGGGCCAGTTGTACTCGCCCTTACCGGGTCCCGGCAGGTTCGGGTAGCTGCCCGAATCACCCATGGCGGGGCTCTTCAGCTGGGGGTATTGCGACGCATCGCCCGGCCCCGGCTTCTTCAGATTGGGGTATTGGGAGGCGTCCCCCGGCCCCGGCTTCTTCAGCTCAGGGTAGTCGTAGGGCCGGAAGGGTGCCTTCTGGGGAAAGGCCGACATGTAGAGCTGCTTCCAATCCATGCCCGTGCTCCATCTCTGAACCGAGGGAACCGCGCTCGACGTGGGCGGGAGACCCCACCCTCCCGTCGATTGCGTGCGACCACCGCGTGTAGCAAGGAGCGGGCCACATCCCCGTCGTGAAAGCCGACGGCGCGCGATCCCCGCTGTGTTGCCGCTACGGCAGCTGCTGATGGCGATACTAACACCGTCTTCGAGGCTTGGAAGGAGACGGACATGCGGTACGCTGGCCGCGGCGTATGGCCCTCGACCGGTCCGCATGGGGAGCGTTGTCCCCAAGGGCGGGCTCCATGACCCCAGGGCGTCCGCGAGTAACGCATGCTCCACCTCTTCGCAGCGGCCCTCCTGTCTACCAGCCCCCCCGCGCTGCCTCCTTCGGGCCTCGGCCCCGACGCGCTGATCCTGCCGGCGAGCGCGCATCGCTTCGAGCTCGACCGCCACCGCGGGCTCCCTCCGGCGGAGCGGCTACCGGGCTGGGTGGATCGCTCGGTCCGCTCGGGCGTCTCGAAGCCGACCCGTGAGGTCCATGCGTACCTGCCCTACTGGTCGCTGGACTACGACGCGTTTCACTGGGACCTCCTCACCACCCTCGCCTACTTCTCGGCCGAGATGAACGCGTCGGGGAACATCACTGACGACCACGGCTGGTCCGACTCCGCCACGGTCGCCGCCGTGAGGGCCGAGGCACAAGCCAATGGCGTCCGCTTCATCCTCACCATCACGCTCTTCGACGACGGCGCCATCGCCACGCTCGTCAACAGCGCCACGAACCGGGCCAACGCGATCGAGAACATCACGAACCTCGTCACCCTCGCCGATGGCGACGGGGTGAACATCGACTTCGAGGGCGTGCCATCTTCGGCCAAGGCAGGGCTCGTCACGTTCATGCAAGACCTCGAGGCCGCGCTCACGGCGGCAGGCGCCGGGTACGTCACCATCGCCACGCCGGCGGTCGACTGGAACGGCTCCTTCGACTTCGACCAGCTCGCCATGGCCTGCGACGGCCTCATGATCATGGGCTACGACTACCACTGGAGCGGCTCGTCCCAGGCCGGCCCGAACAGCCCCGTCACCCAAGGCACGATCTGGGGCAAGTACACGCTCACGTGGACGCTGGACGACTACTTCAAGTACGGCCTGGCGGCGAACAAGCACAAGTTCATCTTGGGCCTCCCGTTCTACGGGCGCGACTGGCCCACGGCGAGCGCCGCGATCCCGAGCAACACGCTCGACACCGGCTCTTCGGTGGTCTTCACGAAGTGCAAGACGCGGGCGGCGGCCGCGGGCGGTTTCAAGTGGGACGCTCACAGCCAGACCAGCTACTTCATGGAGACCAAGGCCGGCGTGACCCATCAGATCTGGTGCGACGACGGCCCCTCCATGGCGGCGAAGATGGCGCTGGTCGAGGAGTACGACATCGGCGGAATCGGGATCTGGGCGCTCGGCTACGACGGCACCCTCATGGACTACTGGGATCCGATCGGCGAGGCGATCGGCGGGGCGCCTCCCGTGGAGCCGGACCCGGGTCCGGTGGACGCGGGCGGCCCAATCGAAGCGGACGCGGGCGGCCCGATCGTGGTCGACGCGGGCCCCAGCGTCACCCCGGACGTGGTCGAGCCAGTCGACGCGGGCGGGCCCATCACCCCGGAGGACGCAGGGAGCACGGAGCCAACCGACAGCGCCGCGCCGGCCGGGGACGCGGGGAGCACGACGGACTCGAGTGCCACCAGCGACCTTGGAGGTGAGCCCGTGGAGGCGCCCACCGACGACACCCTCGAGCTCCCCGCGGACCCAGACGCCGGAACCCCGGGCGGGCGCTCGGATGCGGGCACGGCGTCGCAGACGGGGGTCGTGGGCGTCCAACGCGTCGAGGGTGACGCGGGATGTTCCCACAGCGGCGGTGGGCCCCGCGGAGCGGCTCTGGGCGTGTGGCTGGCCGGGCTGGTCGCGGCCGGGGTGTTCCGCCGGCGCCGCTGATGCTGGCTCGCCGCAGGCGCCGCTGATACCAACTCGCCGGAGGCTCGACGGGTCAAGCTTCCGCGAGCCGATCTCGGAACGCTCGGAGATTGGCCAGGGCCTGGGCCATGAGGCTCTCCTGGTAGCGATAAGCCATCTCGCCGCCCATGGGCACCAGCATCGAGAGCGAGTGGCTTCGGCAGCGCTCGTTGAGGCGCTCCAGAGCCACGATCGCCTCTTGGAGCGCTCTCCGTGTTTCCGGGGCGGCGTGTGCCCTGTCCGGCTCCATCCGGCCGATCTCCTCGACCGTGGTGGTTGGACCGAAGACACGCCCGATACGCAGCTCGATCCCCACGCGGCCAGCGTCGATGCGCCAGAGGCGGAACCGATGCAGAAAGCCCATCACGTTGAAAAGGACGCTGATGCCCATCACCAGGTAGACCCAGTTCTCCATTGGCATCACGTCGGCTACTCGCGGCAACCAGACCTCCAGGAAGTCGGGTCCGCCGGCGGCGAGGAAGCGGCGGGTGCTGTCCGCCAGGCGGAGACCGCTGACGTTCGGGGTGTCTCGGTTGAACTCCAAGAACTCGGGGAACACGTCCGTGAGCGCGGTCAGCAGCGCCACCTGCTCGCTCCGTCGCGCGCAGCCGTGCACCACCACGCTGGTACCCACCCGAAGTACCTCCACGTCCTCGGCGGGCCGCACGGCCACAGCGTCGAACTGTCCGGCGCCTATCCGTCCGTGGCCCAGCCACGGGAAGCGGCGCGCCAGCACATCCAGGCGGCGTAGCGGCGCCAGCTCCAGGCCGTGAACGAGGACGGCCTCGCGGATGAGGGGTGCGTCCTCGTCGACCACCACCATGCCGAGCGCGAGCTGACCCGCAGCCAAGCTCTCGAGCTGCTCCTGCATCGGCATGGGTCGGAGCACCACGCCGAGGGCCGCCAGCTCCGCCTTACCGAAGAGCGCCCGTGCGAGCCGGGCCGTGCCACTCTGCTCCGGTCCGATCGCGATCTCGAGGCCGGCGAGGTCAGTCAGCGCAGTGAACCGCGACGCACCCTTACCCAGAAAGAACACAGACTCGGCCTTCCGGAGGCGCCCCAGCAGCCGAACGTCGGCCTCCTCCTCGGGCCACGGAGTTCCGTCCTGGACGAGCCCGAAGGGCGCGTCGCACTCAGCCGTTTGCGCCCTCAGCCGCGCGACGTTGTCGAGCGAGCCGTCGGTGGTGATCGCCTCGAGCACACCGCCGCGCCGTCGCGTGGCCTCTGAGAGGCTGCGACCGATCGCGGCGTAGTTCCCCCCCGCTCCGCCCGTGTGGAGCCGGGTGTCGACGTGACCCAGAGAGGGTGAGAGATCAACCGTTGCCAGCAGCGCGACCAGGCCGCCCAGAAGCAGCGTGGACAGCAGCCAACCCCAACGGCCGGCTAGGGGAGCGCGCCCCCCCGAGCTGCCCTCCGCCGGGCCCGGGGACTTGCCGGGGTCCGCGCTCATCGCTCACCGAAGCGCGGCATGAGGTCCACGAGGTTGCAGGGGCGGTGAGAGGCGTCCAGCTGGTGCACGAGGATCTGGTCCCAGGCCAGTCGGCACGCGCCCGTTGATCCGGGCAGCAAGAAGACCAGCGTCCCGTTCGCGAGCCCACCCGTGGCCCGGGACTGAATCGTGTTGGTGCCGATCTCCGCGAAGCTGAGCCAGCGGAAGAGCTCGCCGAACCCTACCATCTCTTTGTCGAAGAGCGGCTTCACCACATCCACCGTGACGTCGCGACCGGTGAAGCCCGTGCCTCCGGTGACCAGGATCACGTCCACGTCGGGTGAGGCAAGCCACTCCTGCACCTTCTCCCGGATGGCCCCGGCGTCGTCCCGCAGAAGGTCTCGGTCGGCGAGCGCGTGACCCGCGGCGAGCAGCCGCTCGACCAAGAGGCCTCCTGACCGATCGGTCTCGAGCGTGCGGGTGTCGGAGACGGTGAGCACCGCGAACCGAACGTGTCGGCGCGTGGCCTCCGGTGGTGACTCGACGCTAGACATGTGGACACCCCTCGACTCGTTGTGATGCCCGACTATTATTCGCGCGCCGCTGGGCCGGGAAGGCCCCCTACCGGAGAAATCATGAACGCCAACGTCGTCGAAGTCGGTCTCAACAACATCCAGCAGATCATCCAGCAGAGCCTCCAGAAGCTGGTGCTCTTCGACTTCTGGGCCACCTGGTGCGGCCCCTGCAAGACGCTGGGGCCACAGCTCGAGGCGCTGGCGGAGGAATACAAAGGCGCGTTCCTGCTCGCCAAGATCGACGTCGACAAGGAGCAGGACCTGGCCGCCCAGTTCCGAATCCAGTCCGTCCCCACGGTCTACGCTCTCTACAAGGGGCAACCGGTAGACGCGTTCCAAGGCGCGCTCCCCGTCACCGAGATCCGCCAATTCATCGATGGGATCATCGAGCGCTTGGGGATCAAGGCACCGGCTCCGCAGGGCCCGCCACCCGAGCCGCTCAAGGCTCTCCGATACTGGCAGGACAAGATCAAGGCCAACCCCCAGGACAGCGCCGCGCTGCTGGCCGCGGGCCGTCTGCTGGTCGGGTTCGGGAAGGCGCTCGACGCAAAGGAGGTCTTCCAGAAGATCGACGCCAAGATGCCCGAGTATCCGGCTGCCGTGGCGGCGCTGGCCACACTCGGCTTGGTCGAACGCGTGAACGACGCCGGTGGTGAGGATGCCGTCCGGGCCCGCCTCGCCGCGGATCCGAACGACTACGGGGCGCAGTACCTGCTCGCTTGCGCGGCGGCCGCGAAGGGCGAGACCCTGGAGTCCCTCGACGCCCTGCTCCACGTGATCTCGAAGCCGTCTGGCGAGGTGAAGGACGACGCCAAGAAGGCGGCCGCGACGATCTTCGAGGCCGCGGGGCGAGACAAGCCCGAGATCGAGGAGCGCCGGCGACGCCTCGCACGCCTCCTCTTCTGATGCGGTGACATCGCCGAGTTCCCTTCGGTTACCGAAGAGAACCTCAGCTCCACCCGCCTGATCGGCTGCGCCGCCCCCTCGCTTCTCTACGGGAGACCTCACCCATGGACATCAAGACCCTGGCAGACGCGGACTTCAGAGGGCGAACCGTCCTCGTTCGCGTGGACTTCAACGTCCCAATGAGCGCGGAGGGCGAATCCCCCGGCAGCGCCGTCATCACGAGCGACCGCCGCATCGTGCAGGCCCTGCCCACCTTGCAGGCCCTTCTCGCCATCGACGGCGTACGCCTCGTGCTGCTCTCGCACCTCGGCCGCCCCGCAGGCAAGGGCCTCGAGCCAGAGTACTCCCTCGCCCCCGTGGCCCAACGCCTCGAGGAGCTGCTCGGGAGGCCGGTGACCCTTGGTCCCCCGGAGGTCGTCGGCCCCGAAGCGGCCGCTCGGGTCGCGTCCCTGCCCGCTGGCGGCGTCCTCCTCCTCGAGAACGTGCGGTTCTGCGCAGCCGAGACCCTGCCCGACAAGGCCTCGAAGAACCCCGACAAGCGGCTCACCGACGAGCAGAACGCCACTCTCGATGCCTTCGTCGCAGCCCTCGCGTCGCTCGGCGACGCTTACGTGAACGACGCCTTCGGGACATGCCATCGCAAGCACGCCAGCATGTTCGGCTTGCCGAAAGCGATCGCGTCCCGTGGCCAACCGGCCGTCGCCGGCCTCCTCGTCGAGAAGGAGGCGCGTTTCCTCGGCGGCGCAATCGCGAACCCGAGGCGCCCGTTCGTGGCGGTCCTCGGCGGCGCCAAGGTCTCCGACAAGATCCCGCTCATCGAGCAGCTGCTACCCAAGGTCGACCACATCCTCGTCGGCGGGGCCATGGCCTACACGCTGCTCCGCGCCCGCGGCGTCGCGCTCGGCAAGAGCCGCGTAGAGGCCGACCGGGTCGAGGCCATGGCGGCGTTGCTCGAGCGCGCCGGAGACAAGGTGGTCCTCCCGGTGGACCACGTCGTCACCGACCGCTTGGAGCTCGCCCGCTCCGCGAGCGCAGAGGAGGAACAGGCCGCAGGTGGCAGGCCCAGCGTCGAGGTGACCGCGGGCGTCGAGATCCCCCACGACCGGCTCGGGGTCGACATCGGCCCCCTCACGCGGGCCCTCTTCGCTCAGCAGGTACGCTCGGCGGGGCTGGTGGTCTGGAACGGCCCCATGGGCGTCTTCGAGAACCCGGCTTTCGCGGCAGGGACCGAGGCGGTGGCCAACGCGCTCGTGGACGCGACCCGCGGCGGGGCGGTCACCATCGTCGGTGGCGGCGACTCCGCGGCGGCCATCGAGGACCTGGGGCTCGACGCGCAGGTTAGCCACGTCTCCACGGGCGGCGGCGCGAGCCTCGAATTCCTTGAGGGGAGAGCGATGCCTCCGCTGCAAGTCCTCGTTTCGCAGCGTTCCTGAGTGAAGTTCAAGTCATCGTGACGGAAACGGGTTAGAGTCACTGTCCTCGGCGGTCGACCGTCCCCCCCAATCCCCGGTCGACCATCCCGAGTTAGGCGCTCTTGCGCCTTGGAGGCGGAGCAACGAAGTGTCCTTCGAAGCCACCAAGCGGTCTGCCATGAACGGAGACCTCGAGGCCCAGTTGACGGTCGGACTGGCTTACCTCACCGGGCGGTCCGCGCCGAAGGATGCCACCGAAGCGGCGCGCTGGCTCAAAGCCGCCGCCAGCGCCGGCCATCGCGTGGCGCAGCGCGTCTTGGGCACCATCTATTTCCGCGGCGAGGGCCTCCCGAAGGACCTTCAGCAGGCGGTTCGTTGGCTCGAGACCGCCGCGGAGAACGGTGACGTCGAGGGCGCCTTCCTCATCGGCCGTGCTTACCTCGGAGAGGACGGCGCCCCCCGTCGCCCCGCACAGGCCGAGCGCTGGCTGAGCTACGCGGCTCAGCATGGACACCGGCGCGCCCGGCTCGCTATCGGTCAGGCGTTTCGGACCGGCGGCGGACTCCTCCAAGACATGTCCAAAGCCCGCTACTGGCTGGAGAAGGCCGCTGAGGCGGGTGAAGCCGAGGGCTCCATGGCCCTCGCAGAGATGTACGAGCTGGGCGAGGGGGTGGCCGAGAACCCCGGTCAGGCCGCCCACTGGTTCCGGCAAGCCGCCGAGCAGGGAATGCCGGCCGCGCAGCACCGGCTCGGCCTCCTCTACGTTCACGGAGCCGGCGTGCGCCAGAGCTTCGATCAAGCGCGGACGTGGTTCGAGCGGGCAGCGGCGCTGGGCTACGCCGATGCCCAATACGAGCTCGCCGTGATGTTCCAGCGGGGCGACGCGGGGCGGGTGGACCTCGACAAGGCCCGCGGGTGGTTCGAGAAGGCGGCCAGCCAGGGGCACGCCGACTCCGAGTTCATGCTCGGGACGTTCCATGTATTCGGGCACGCTGGGCTCCCGAAGGACGACGGGGCTGCCCTGGCGTGGTTCGACCGCGCCGCCACCCGGGGACACCTGAGGGCGGCGTACCACATCGGCCTTGCCTACCGCGAAGGCGCCGGCGGGCTCGAGAAGGACCTCCCGCGCGCAATGGATCGGTTCCGACAGGCGGCCAACGGCGGCTACGCGCCCGCCATGCTGGCGCTAGTAAGACTCCTCCGAGCCAACGCCACACCGGCAAGCCAAGGCACGTCCGGCGAGGCTCGGCTGTGGCTCGACCGCGCCGTGCAGGCGGGCGACCCCGAGGCGCTGGCGATCCGTGGACTCGAGATCCTCGGCGGCGAGGACTCCCGCGGTAGCGTGCTCGATGGGGTCCAACTGCTCCAGCGATCCGCGAGCGAGGGCAACGCGCTCGGTCAGTACGCTTACGGCAAGGTCCTGCTCGAAGGGCGCGGAGGGGCGCCTCGACCTGCGGAGGCCCGCCGGTTCTTCGAGGCGGCCGCCGAGGCCGGATCGATCCCTGCGTGTGTGCACGCGGGCCGCCTCGCGCTCGAGGGCGTCGGCGGCCCGCGCGACCCTTCATCGGCGATGCGGTGGCTCGACCGGGCAGCCAGCGCGGGCGATGCGGAGGCGGCCCGACTTCTGGCGTCGATCCCTGGGGCGAAGCGCCCTGCCCTAGTCAGCGATACCGACCGAAACTGAGCTGCGGCCCGGCGCCTGCGGGCGTATTCCGGTAACGGATGCGTTCTGGCGCCCCGCGACGGTACGCCCACCCCACTAAGGGGCTCATGCGACCTCCGCGATTGATGCGGCCGGAGGCCCTCGGTCCCACGGTCTAGAGGTCGCGCAGCGGGAGCTGATGACCGATGAAGTCCGCCTTGCCCACGTCCACGCCGTTGTGCCGCAGGATGTCGTACGCCGTGGTGGCGTGGACGTAGAAGTTGGGCGTGGCGAGGCGGGTGAAGTAGTCCGCGCCCAGCAGCGCCTTGCCGGGGAAGAAGCCGAGCGGGACCAGACGCGTCGCTGCGCCCTCGAAGTCCGCGGCGTCGAAGGTGCCGAGGAACTCGACCACCGATCGGATTCGAGCGCGCAGCTCGTCCACAGTGGTCTCCGTGTCCGGGTGCTTGGGAGCCTCCTTGCCGCTGCTGCGCGCCGCAGCGAACTTGGCGGCGTCGCACGCCGCCTGGACCTGACGGGACAACGGGAACATGTCGGGGAAGAGGCGGGCGTTGAGCAGCACCGAGACGTCGAACGGCTTGCGCTCGGCGTACGCCACGGCCTTCACGAGGCAGCCGTCGAGGTTTCCTAGGATCGTTGCGAACTGCTTGACCTGATCGATGTACACGGGAGCGGCTCCGAAGCGCGTGAGGGCGCTGTTGCAGCGAGACCATTCATAGTGACGGCCGACGCGGAGAGCGCCCCGGCCCGTTCGCCTGGGCGCCGATGCGCCGTGGGCGATTCATGGGGCCGCCTCGTCCCCTGGGGGCGAAGCGCGCGGGAAGCGTAGGCCGGAGTGCGCGGTCGACAAGGTCCTGGCGTCCGCGCGGGAGAACATGGCTGAACTTCGCGCAAGTCCTGCCCAGGCGTTAGCATGCCGCGCGTGAAAGAGCGGCTGAACCACAGGACGATCGAGCTCGGGCGCGAGCTCTTCGCGGGCATGCGAGACGTGAAGCCCGGGCTCTTCTCCTCCGAGCGCTGGACCGCCGAGGTGCTCGAGTGGGCCATGAAGGACAAGGCCTTCAAGACGGAGCTCTTCAGGTTCGTCGACGTGTTCCCCGTGCTGGACTCGCCGGCGCAGGTCGCGACGCACCTCGAGGAGTACCTGCTGCGGCCCGATCTCGAGGCTCCGCTAGCCGTCAAGGTGGCGCTGAGGGGCGCCGCGACCGGCCTGGGCGCGCGCGTCGCTACGGCGCAGCTCACGAAGAACCTCACGGGGATGGCCCAGCGCTTCATCGCCGGTGAGACCGCCGCCAGCGCGGCGGAAGTGGCCGAGCTGCTCCGCAAGGAGGGCTGCGCGTTCTCGGTGGACCTGCTCGGCGAGGCAGTTGTGGGCCAGGCCGAGGCCGGAGCCTACGAAGCGCGGGTCCACGATCTCCTCGAACAGCTCTCGGACGCGGCCGCCCGGTGGCCAGGCAGCCCTACGGACGCGGATGACGCCGGCGAGCTGCCGCGAGTCAACGTGTCGCTCAAGCTCTCGGCCCTGCTGCGCCCCACGTCGCCGCTGGCCACGGACGCCGACCTCCCGGACGCAATCACGGCGCTCAGCCGCGTCTTCCGCCACGCGAAGGACCGCGGCGCCGCCATCAACGTGGACATGGAGCACTCGGCCCTGAAGGAGCTCACGCTCCGCGCCTTCATGGGCGCGCTCGAGCTGCCCGAGTTCTCCGGGTGGCGGCACGCTGCGATCGCCGTGCAGGCTTACCTCCGGTGCGCCGAGGACGACCTCGAGGCCTTGATCCGGTGGGCCCGCCGGGGCGACCGGCGGATCACCGTCCGGCTGGTCAAGGGCGCCTACTGGGACGCCGAGGTCTCTGCCGCCGCGCGTGAGGGCTGGCCGTCCCCGGTTTGGGCCGAGAAGTGGGAGAGCGACGCGTCATACGAGCGGTGCTTGGCGCTCCTGGTGAAGGCGCACCCGCACGTCCGCGTGGCGGTCGCCAGCCACAACCTCCGCTCCATCGCCGCGGCCCTGGCGTTGGGCGAGGCGGCAGGGCTACCGAAGGGCGCGCTCGAGTTTCAGTCCCTCTACGGGATGGCAGAGCCGGTGCGCGCCACGCTCCTGGCCGCCGGTCAGCGTGTCCGCGTCTATTGCCCCGTCGGGGAGCTGGTCCCGGGGATGGCCTACCTGGTCCGCCGGCTCCTCGAGAACACCTCCAACGCGGGCTGGCTGCGGCTCGGCTTCGTGGAGCAGCGGCCCGCGGACGAGCTGCTGGCGGCCCCCGCGCCAGGCGGCCCCGCGGTAGTGGCTCAGCCGGCGCGCCGGTGGTGGTGGCCGTTCGGGGCGAGCACCAGCAAGAAGGGCTCGGCCGTCATCGCCCCTCTGGACGCCGGGCCCGTGCTTCCGCCTCTCGCGGCCACCTCAGCGGGTGGAGGGGCGGCAGCCGATGCAGGGGACCGCAAGCCGGCCGGCGACGGGTTCCGCAACGAGCCCCTGCGCGACTTCTCCGTGCCCGACATCCGCGCAGCTTTTCGGGCGGCGCTCGCCGCGGAGGCTGCGCGAGCACACGTTGCATCACCCCGGGTGGGTGCAACCGAGAGACCGTCACGCGACATCATCTACCGCGAGGACCCCAGCCACAGCGACCGCCGTGTCGGCGAGGTCCGCCTCGCGAGCGTGGAGGACGCCGAGTCCGCGGTGGCCGCGGCGGAGTCTGCTGCACGGCCGTGGGCACGGACTCCCGTGGGCGAGCGAGCCCGGCGGCTCCGTGCCCTGGCGAATCGCCTGCGGGCAGAGCGGGATCCCCTGGCAGCGCTCATGGTGCTGGAGGTGGGCAAGCCGTGGGACGAGGCCGACGCCGACGTGTGCGAGGCGATCGACTTCTGCGAGTACTACGCCAGCCTCGCCGAGCGCTTGTTCGAGCCACGCCACACGCAACGGATCGTCGGTGAGGTGAACCTGAGCACGGTATCGCCGCGAGGACCCACGGTCGTCATCGCGCCGTGGAACTTCCCCCTGGCCATCCTCTGCGGCATGTCGGTGGCGGCGCTCGTTACGGGCAACCCCGTAATCATCAAACCCGCGGAGCAGAGCAGCCTCATCGCGGCGCGCTTCGTCGCGTTGGCGCTCGAGGCCGGTTTCCCGCCGGACGCCGTGGGTTTCTTGCCCGGGCTCGGTGAGCGCGTCGGAGCGCACCTGGTGGCGCACCCCAAGGTCGCCACGATCGCCTTCACGGGGAGCCTGGCCGTGGGCACCCGGATCTGGGCCACCGCCGCTGACGTGCGACCCGGCCAGTCACGCCTCAAGCGGGTGATCTGCGAGATGGGCGGAAAGAACAGCATCATCGTCGACGAGGACGCGGATCTCGACGACGCGGTACTGGGCGTGGTGCGGAGCGCGTTCGGCTTCGCGGGCCAGAAGTGCAGCGCATGCTCGCGAGCCATCGTCGTGGGCGCCAGATACGAGACCTTCCTCGCTCGCCTCGCGGACGCCGTCACCAGCCTCCGCTTCGGCAGCGCACACGATCCCGCCGTACGCGTGGGCCCGGTGGTCGACGCCGAGAGCCGCGCGCGCCTCGATGGCCTGGTGGCGCAGGCCACGTCGCGAGCTCGGCAGATCACCCCGCCGCTGGACCTGCCCAAGCAGCAAGGCCACTACGTGTCGCCGGTCGTCTTCGCCGATGTGCCCCCGGGAGACCCGCTCGCCACGCACGAACACTTCGGCCCCGTCCTCGCCGCCTCCTCCGCGCCCTCCTTGGAGGCCGCGCTCGCGATGGCGAACGCCACTGCCTATGCGCTCACCGGGGGGGTCTACTCGCGGCTCCCGTCCTCCATCGCGCGCGTGATCGAGGAGCTCGAGGTGGGTAACCTCTATATCAACCGGCCGATCACCGGCGCGCTGGTGGGCCGACAGCCCTTTGGCGGCATGCGACTCTCCGGCGGCGGCACCAAAGCCGGGGGCCCCGAGTATCTCCTCTCCTTCGTAGAGCTCCGCGTTCGCACCGAGAACACGCTGCGCCACGGCTTCACGCCCGACCTCTTCTGACCATGCCCAACTCCAAACAACCCTTTGGCCGCTTCGCGGTCCTCGCCCTCGTGTCCGTCGTGCCGGCCGCCATCGGAGGGCTGTGGTGGGCCCTGCGCCCGGAGCCCCCCGCGGCCGAATCGCGCGCTGAGCCGGAGGCGGCGGCCGCGGAGCCTGGGGATGAGTCGCCGCCATCGAGACCGCGACGTCCGCAGGCCCCGAGTGACGTCCCATCCGGCGACGAGCCTCCCCCGCAGCGGCTCGAGGTGCCCCTGCCTCGCGTCTCGGGCCTCGAGTGGGTCAGCCTGGATGCGCAGGTGATCAGCGCCCCCAGCTCCGCCATCCGCGTCCTGGGCACAGCCGCGGACCCAGTGATCTGGCGCGCGCTCCTCGATGTGGCCGTCGCCGCGGCGGGTACCGGCCGCTCGCTACAGATCGAGCTCGACGTACGAGGGCTCCCACCAGCGCTCGAGTACGCCTTGCCGCTCGCCCTGGCGATTCGCTTGGAGCTCGCGCAGCGACTGTGGCCTCAGGGGGTCCTCGTGGCTGGTTTCCCCGGTCCGGACGGCTCGATCTTCGACGTGAGCGAGGCCCGCTACGTGCCGGACGTGGCCGCGAAGGCCGGCCGGGTCCTCGACCGCGCGCGGGATCTCGAAGCCCTCTTCGCTTCGTGGGCCCCTGGCCTCACGGACCGCTGGTCGGGCTGCGCAGAAGCGGCGCGCCCCGCCGGGGACCGCCTGGACGGCCGCCGCTCCCCGCTGCCAGCGCTCGCCGCGCCCGATGCGCTCGCGCGGTCTCTCGACGAGGCGATAGGGAGCCTAGCCGCCGGCGGACCGCCGCCGCGCCGCCAGCCGGAGGACCATGCCCGCCGCCTGAGGGCGCTCGAGGGCGCCCTCTCGATCGCCCGACTCGAGGAGAGCCACGAGCTCATTGGCCAAGCGTGGATGGCGGGTGAGATCCGAGCCGCGGTGCGGCTCTCCGACCTCGTGGCGGAGCGTATCCCCACGCTCGACCGTGTCGTCCGGAGCCTCGATCGCAAGGGCGCGCGCAGGTCGACCGGCCGACCGGCCGAGCTCGAGCCCGGCGCCGTGGCGTGGATCACCTCGTTGCTCTCCGCCGAACTCGAGGCCAAGGCGGTGCTCGAGGTGGTCGGTCGCGACGCCGCGCGGCTGCCGCCGGGTCCACGATCGTTGGTCACCACCGCAGCGCCACAAGTCGCCGAGCGCACCGCGGCGCTCACGACCCTCGGCGATGCCACGGCGGCGCTGCTCAACTGGCGGGTCCCCCAGCCCCGGCGCCTGCCCCACCCGTACCCGTGGATGAACCTCGGCGTCCTCGACGCTGCCCGCCCCATGCCGCCGGCCTCACGGCATCCGGTGGCGGAGCTGGGCACGGCCCTTGTCCGGGCGGCCACGACGTGGGCGGCGCTGGCTCAAGTGGTGGGCTTCGCCCCCCGCCTCGACGCCCGAACGGGCACCTTCGTATTGTCCGACCTGCGCGCCGCCCGCGAGGCGCTGGCGCTGGCGGAGGACCGCGTGCAGCGGTGCCTCCAGGGAGCCGCCCGCCGCCTCGGCGCGCCACCGCGGGAGGTTCAGCGTCGGCTCGCCACCTCGCTTCGTCGCACCGAGACGGGGCCCGCCGATGACGTGGTCGTGCTGCTCGCGCGCCTCACCGACACCTGGCAAGCCGCCGTGATGCTGGATGAGGCGGCGCTGCTCGACTGAGCGTCCGGTGGGGACGGCGGCCCCGTCTCCGTCTAGCCGCGGTGTATCGCCAGCGAGATCGTCGACGGACCGCCAGCTGCGCGGAAGACCAGCGCCTTCAGCGCGCCCTCGCAGCCCCCCAAGTCCCCGAGGCTGGCACCATCGAGGCGCACCGACACCACGCGACCGCTGGCGTCTACTGCGATCTCCAGAGTCCCCGAGCCCTGCCCCGTGAGGCAGAAGAGGGCGCGACGGAGCTGAGCGACCATTCCCCGAGCGTCGGCCGCGGTGAGCGCACCCGACACCTGCGAGACCTGCACCACCATGTGTAGGGCGGTGGGCGCGTCTTCCCTCTTGTCACCGCCCTTCATGGCTTCACTGGGACGGACCCGGCGAACCGGTGCCGCTGCCGGTGGCCCGATCCTTCCGGTCGCCACGCCACCCCCGCCGGAGCCACTTCCCCGGAGCATCAGCCCCTGCACCACGGGCATGGCCACCGTCTCAGGGATGGCGGTGTCCTCAACGCCGAGCGGCAGCGGCAGGGGCTGGGGCACCTCCACGGGCGTCCCGTCGGAGCGCACGCGCTGATCAACCGCGATGAAGCTCGTGTATGCGGTGAGGATCCCGTAACGGAGGCCCAGGGCCGTAATCGCTGGCTTCAGCGCCTCGCGATTGCCGAACTGCTGGTTGTCGGCGAGGCGCGCCACCTTGTGCCGCGCCCACAGCACCCGGAGCGCCTCGTTGTCCGCGTCTGGGCGGACCGCTCCCGCGTCGATGAGCCGGGTCACGGGCCCCTGTCCCGAGTGGCCGCTCACCACGATCCGTCCCTTCGGCGTCCCCCGGTACTTGCCGAACACCACCACGGGCCGCTCGGCGAAGAGGTCCGGTACGGCCTCGGGCTCCACGTCGTAGGCGTCGAAGCCCTCGAACGCCACCTTCACGCGGGTGAGCGCGGGCGTGGCGATCATCTTCTGCAGTCGGCCCACCTCACGGGTCACGTCGTCGGGGCCGAGGACCACGAACGGCTCCCCAGCGCCGGCGCGGGCGAGCCCGTCGATGAGGTGACGGTTGACGCTGGTGCCGATCCCGAACGCGAACAGGCTCGCCTTGCCGAGGTTCTTCGCGACCAGGTCGAAGGCCTCGGCCTCGACCGACACGTAGCCGTCGGTGACCACGACGAAGACGCGCGCCATGTCGTCCGCCGCCGGTAGCGACAGGGCCTTCTTCAGCGCGGGGACGATCTCGGTCCCGCCCCCTCCGGCGTACCGCGACATGAAGGCCAGGCCCTTCGAGACGTTCTGAGGAGTGGCGGGCAGGCTCCGATCGGCGAGGGTGTCGCTCCCGCCGGAGAACGTGAGGATGTTGTACTGGTCCTTCGAGTCGAGCCCGGCGAGCAGGTCGTTCATCAGGTCCTTCGCGGTGTTGATCGGGAAGCCGTGCATCGAGCCCGACACGTCCACGATGAACACGTACTCCCGCGGGGGGACCGCGGCGTCGTCCACCACCTTCGGCGGCTGGACGTTGAGCAGGAAGAACTGCTCGTCGCCCGGCTCGTGCCCGGGAAACAGGATCAGCCCAGAGCTCATCGCGTCACCGCGGAGGGCATAACGGACCACGAAGTCGGCGTTGCCCAGGGCCTCCCCGTCGCGCGGCGCGGTCTTGGCGCGCGTCCCGTCGATCCGGGTGTCGATCCGGTGCGACGGCGAGGTCACGCCGATCACAGGAACACCGGCGTCGATGGTCACCGTGGCGTCCCAATCGAACGGGGCCGCCTGCCCGGCGCGCAGGTGGGCGGTGGCGGGCATGGACGGGGTCTTCGCGGTAGCTCCTCCCGTGTAACGCGGACCCACAACGCCCGGGATCACCACCTCGTACTCGCCGTCGACTGACTCGAGCAGCTCGGCGTAGTCCAGCTCCACGTCGATGACGTCTCCTGGGAGGATGTTGGCCACTCGCATCGTGAACACGTTGGGGCGATCCTGCTCGAGGAGGCTCGCCGTCTTGCCCTCGGCCTTCGCCGCGTCGTAGGCCTTCCGGGCCTTCTCCTTCTCGTCGATCCGAGCGCGGACGACGCGGTCGCCGATCCGCATCACCAAGGCGTGCACTGCGGAGCGGTGCGTGCCTGGAAACACGTAGACGGCCTCGATGGGGGTCTTGCCGCGATTCCGGTAGCGCTGCTTCACCACCGCGTTGGCGACCACCCCAGCCACGGTCACGTCAGTGCGTGTGGACTCGAGCGGCAGACCCTCGATGCCCTCGCCCGCGGGAGACGCGAAGTACGGGGCCTGGGCTCTGCCTGGAGGCGCGGCGGCGGCCACGGCTCCAACGCTGAGCGCCACGATCTGAATGAACAGGGACGGTCGAATCCACACGGCGAGCCTCCTTCGGGGCGGTGAGCGCGGGTCGGCGGACCCGCGCTGGAATTCATGTTGGGGCCGGGGCAGCAGAGCTCCCCGGCCCGGTTCACCTCCGCGCTGCCGCGCTCCGGTGAAATGCGCGCGGGCCAACGCCGCGCCATGCCGGTAACGCACGGGACACTCGAGCGATCTGCCGGCGTCGGAAAACGCGAGTCCCGCGCGGTGGCTTCACGCGCCAAGCGCCTTCGAGTATTTTGCCAGCGGCCCACGGGGCACGGCGACTCGCGCGCAGTGACCCAAAGACACCGGGCCGTGAGGTTCACATGCTCCGTCGCTTGCTCTTCCTGGCACCGCTCGCCCTCGCGCCGCTCTTCGGACCGGGCTGCCATCCCCCTCCGGGTCAGGGTGGTGGGGTCGGCAGCGGTGACGGCGCAGCGCGTATCACGGTGGTGGCTCTGGACGTCGACGGCCGTGTCGACCGCCGGCGCGTCGCTGACGCGGTCGATGGCGCAGCGCGCTCGGTTCAGTGCGGGAGGGTCGTCGGCACCGCCACGCTGATCGCGCGGATCGGCAACGATGGCCGCGTCGCTCGGCTCGACATGCCCGAGGAGTCGGGTGGGCTCTACGCGGGGCGCTGCGTCATCCCGCAGCTGCGCGAGGCGCTCTCTGGCGCGGCCCCGGCTGGGACGCGGCTCGTCATCCGTATCCGGGCCGACTAGCGCCAAGAGACTCGCGTCCGCCACCGCCCTCCCCCCTCGGGCGCCGGCCACGCCGCGCCCCCGCAGCGTCGCCGTTGACACACTGGGCCCCTCGTTCGCGGGCGCACTGACACAAGGCCGTTCGCTGCTTGCCCAGTGCTCCTGTGCACGCGGGCGTCGGTCGTGCCGGCACGTCGTTTGCTTCTGGTGAGTTCTGTGACCTCCGTCGCCCCCAACACCCCACCCCGCCGCGTACTGCGCCGCCTCCTGCTGGGCGCTTTGGGCCTGCTCGTCCTCGGCGGAATCCTGGTGTGGCTCAGCGCGCCCTCCTGGCTCGCCGGAGAGCTGGTGCGCCGCCTTCAGAGCGCCGCCGAGGCCCGGGGGCTGCGAGCCACGGTGGCGAGAGTCGAGGTCGACCTTCTCGGCGAGGCGCGGCTGTTCGGCATCACGCTAGAGCGCCAGGGGGACCGTCTGACGGTTGACACCCTCACGGCGCGCTTCGACCCGCTGGCTTACTCGGCGAGCGACCCCTTCGAGGCCGTTCGCGGGCTCCACGTCGGCTCCGTAGCCGTCACCCTCGCCACGCTCGACAGGAGTCCAGCGCCGGCGCCGGCTGCCTCCCGAGACCCCAACGCCGAGGGCGGGCGGTCGGAGACCCTGCGCCGGGCGCTGACCTGGCTGGACTCGCCGTTCTCGCTTCGGGTGGAGGGTCCGCTGCCCGGTGTTGGTGTGGCCGAGCTCCTCTCGGCCGAGGTCCGCGTTGCCCTCCACGGCTACCGCCTCGAGGTGAACGCTGAGGGCCGCGTAGACGCCCGCGTGGCCACGGTTGTGCATCCGGGACTCTCGGTCGGCGACGCCACTTCCCTTACTGGCCGCGCGCTGCTCGAGGCCCAGTGGCCGCTCCGGCTCGGCGACGCCGCCTTGCGCCTCTGGATCGACGACGGCCCTCGCTTCACGCTGCGGCACGGCGAACGCTCAGCCGAGGTCACGGGGCTTCGGGAGGCCACCGTCAGCGCGGCGGGCATCAGCCTCTCGCCACTCGCGGTCACCAGCGTCTGCGCCCCCGGGGAGGCCGGCACCTGCGCGCTCCGCGCGTCCCGAGCCAGCCTCGCCCTCGTCGGGGGTCTCCCAGACGCGCTCACCCTCTGGGATGTGGAGGCCTCGGCCCCGGCCGGTCTGCTACCGGCAGCGCTCGAGCCGGTCCTCGAGGCGAAGCGACTCGAGGTGCACCTGGACCCAGACCCGACCGGCGCTCGGCCCACTTGGCGCGCGCTCCAGGCATTGGGCCTCAGCGTGACGGCGCACGGTCAGCGCTTCGGCCTCGACGCCGCGCGCCTCTCCCCGACGAGCGATGGTTACCTCGTGGCACTCTCGGGTCGCTTCGGTCCGGCCACGTCGGTCGACGCGCACGACGGCGTTTCTCTCCCAAGGCTCACGGGTCAGATCCGGGTCGACCGCGATCTGCGGCCAACCACTGCCACATTGGACCTGAGCAACGTCGGGATCGCCTTCGACCCCACGGGCGTGACGCGTACGCTGGCCGTCTCACCCGCGAGCCGAGCAGACCTCCACCTCGAGGCGCGGCTCGAGCCAGACGGCCGCATCGTGGCCCAGGGCACCGCCGCGCTCCGCGACCTGGTGCTGCAGCACTGGCGCATCGCCGAGCTCCCCGTAGGCCCGATCGAGGCGGCCATGGGCTTCGACCTCGTCGTGGACCCCGCCCGGGAGACCGCCCGCTTCGTGGCCAGCCCGGTCGCGGTTGGGGGCGCACGCGCGGTGGTCGCCCTGTCCCTCGACGGCTTCGACCCGCGCAGCGCCCGTTTCACGGTGGATCTCGACGTGCCGGATCAAGACTGCCAGGCCCTGGCCGACGCGATCCCGGAGACCCTGACGCGGACGATCGGCCGAGTGACGGCGCGTGGTACGGCGGCTGGCAGGGCCTACCTGTCCGTGGACCTCGCGCACGCCGAGTCTCTGGACTTCACGGTCCAAGGCGACATCGAGCAGTGTCAGCTGGTGAGCCTCGGCCCCGTGGTGGATCCGAAGCTCGCAAGCCTCACCGGCCGCTTCAAGCACACCCCGGTGGTGGATGGGGAGATCGTGGGCCCTCGCGTGGGCCCCGGGACCCGCAGCTTCGTGAAGCTCTCCAAGATCCCGATGTTCGTCCGGCAGGCCGCGCTCAGCACCGAGGACGGCGGCTTCTACAAGCACGACGGCCTCAAGGAGAGCCTCGTCCGGGGCGCGCTGAAGCTCAACTTCGAGCACCGCCGCTACGTGTACGGGGGGAGCACCATCACGCAACAGCTGGTGAAGAACCTCTTCCTCACGCGGAAGAAGAACATCGCTCGCAAGCTGGAGGAGGCCATCATCGCCACCGCCGTGGAGCGCACTTTGACCAAGGACCGCATCTTGGAGCTGTACCTGAACTGCATCGAGTACGGCCCCAAGATCTGGGGGATCGGCAACGCCTCGAAGGCGTACTTCGCGAAGAACGCCGAGGATCTCCTGCCGCTGGAGGGCGCGTGGTTGATGGCGATCAAGCCTTACCCCGTCCATGCCTATTACGTGGCCCGGGACCGCAAGTGGAACGAGCGCTGGGTGTCCCGGATGCGGGGGGTCATGGAGAAGCTGGTCCGACGCGGCGCCCTTCCGCCGGAAGCGCTCGACGGCGTCGGGCCTGAGTACCGACCGGACTTCATCGGTCTGCGCCGCATTGCCGTGGCCCCGTAGCCGAGGGTGAGCGCGCGACCCTAGGGCGGGCTCCTCTGGGCGGCCGCGCCGCGACACCGCCCCCGCAACACGCCGTCATGAAACAGCAGGAGGTCGATCATCGCGGGGCCCTTCGCGAAGCGCTTGTCGTGACGGCCAGGTAACACGCGCACCTCGGTGCTGACAGGGACCTTCGCGAGCGCCGCACCGAGCCGGAGGACATCCGGGCGGAACGGGTCGTGGGTGCTGGTGAGCAGGTTCACGACCGCCCCGGCCCGGGCGCGAGGCGCCGCGCGCAGCACCGCCGCGGGCCGCCTCACCGCGGCTTGCTGGGTCCCAACGGCGTCGAACTTCCCGGTGCCGAGGCCAAGGATCAGCGCGTGCCTCGCACCGAGCGAGATCCCGTCGATGCCCCGCCGCCCCGGGACGACGTTCAGCGTCCGCTCGGCCCAGGGCACCACGGTCTCGGTGACGTACCGCTCGAAGCGACGGCTGTAGTCAACGGGCGCCGCGACCCCCACGAGGACCAGCCCGCCGAAGCCGCACGCCAAGCGCTGCCGATAGCCCTCGAGGTCGTCGCCCGTCACGAGCCCCTGGAACGACTCCGCGTCGAGCCGGCCGGACAGGACCGCCCGATACGCCGGGACGAGCCCGTAGCGCTCCACGTGCCCCGCGGCCCCGGCCTTGGCACCGCGGGCGAGCTCACCGAGCCCGGCGATCAGCACGACCAACGGCAACGGACCCTTGGCCTCCTTCGGACGCACCACAACGACGGGGCTCCCGCCCACCTCGTAGTGCTCTACAGACACGTCGGGCGCCGAGGCGAACGCTCCCCGCGGCGCCGCGAGGGCGGTGACGGCAAGAACGAGGGAGAGAGGCTTGACGAGGGTCCACCGCATGCGGCTAGTGTCGCGCCCATGAAGGCCGTCGTCACGTGTGCGCTCACTGGTGTCCTCACCGATCCGAAGGAACACGCCGTCCCGGTTACGCCGGAGGAGATGGCCGCCGAGGCCCGACGGGCGATGGATGCTGGCGCGTCGATCGTGCACATCCACTTCCGCCGCCAGGAGCCCGGTATGGGGCGCCTCCCCTCGTGGGATCCGAAGGTGGCCAAGGACGTGTGCGACGCGATCCGGGCGGCTTGCCCGGGCCTGCTCCTCAACCTGACCACCGGCGTCATCGGGCCAGACATCTCGGGCGCGGTGGCCTGCCTCGAGGCAGTGCGCCCGGAGATGGCGGCGCTCAACGCCGGCAGCCTCAACTACCTCAAGGCTCGCTCGGGGGGCCGCGGGTGGGCTTGGCCGCCGATGCTGTTCGACAACCCCGTCGAGAAGATCAAGGGCTTCGCGGACGCCATGGCGCGCCTCGAGATCATCCCGGAGTGCGAGTGCTTCGACACCGGGATCCTGCGGAGCGTGGGCCTCTTCCTGGAGGTGGGCCTCCTCCAGGCGCCCGCGCACGTCTCGCTGGTGATGGGCGTGGCCAGCGGGATGCCGAACAAGCCCGAGTGGCTGCCGTTGCTCCACGCCGAGATGCCACCCGGGGCCGAGTGGCAGACGATCGCCATCGGCCGCTCGGAGGTCTGGGATCTGCATCGCCGCACGGCCGAGCTGGGCGGCAACCTCCGCACTGGCCTGGAAGACACCTTCTATCTGCCCAATGGGGAGAAGGCGTCCTCCAACGGCGAGCTGGTCGCGGCGCTGGTCGCCTTGGCCCGCGAGGCGGGCAGAGAGATCGCGTCCCCCGAGGAGACGCGGGCGTGGCTCGCTTCGGGCGGGCGCGGGGACGCAGCCGGCCCCGCTCACAGTTCAGGCGCCCCGCAAGCGCTGGGCCGCGGCGCCGCGTGACCCCCACGGGTGCGCTGCCCCCAGGCGGATCGCCCGCGCACCGGGTCACCCGCTACGCTTGGTTGTCCATCGCTACGGCGCTCACCACCATGGCGCTCAAGGCGGCGGCGGCTGCGGCAACGGGGAGCGTCAGCCTCCTTTCGGACGCCCTCGAGTCCCTCGTCAACCTCGCCGGCGCGGCGTTCACCCTCTGGATGCTGCGCCTCGGCGCCGAGCCCCCCGACGAACGGCACGCACACGGCCACGAGAAGGCCGAGTACTTCGCCAGCGGCTTCGAGGGGCTGCTGATCCTGATCGCGGGCATCGCCACTGCGGTCGCGGCGGTCGATCGCTTGCTCAACCCCGCGGAGCTCGGTGGCCTGAGCTTCGGCGTCGCGATCTCCACCGTCGCCACTCTCCTGAACCTCGCCGTGGCGCGGGTTCTCCTGGATGCGGGCCGCCGCCATGGCTCCGTGGCGCTCTCTGCTGACGGCGCCCACCTGATGACCGACGTGTGGACCACCTTCGGTGTCCTCGCGGGCCTTGGCCTCGTCTCCGCCACAGGGGCGGACTGGCTCGACCCGGCGTTAGCGCTCGTGGTGGCCGCGCACATCCTCTTGACCGCCTGGCGCCTCCTCAGCGGGGCCGCGGATGGACTCATGGACGCGGCGCTGCCCACCCAGACACTGGCAGACCTGGAACGCCTGCTCGACCAGCTGACTCAGCCGCGGGGCGCGCAGTGGCATGCCCTCCGCACGCGGGTGGCGGCCACGCGAGCCTTCGTGTCGGTCCACCTCCTGGTGCCGGGCGATTGGAGCG
This sequence comes from Pseudomonadota bacterium, assembly GCA_005776725.1. Lineage (GTDB taxonomy): Bacteria > Myxococcota_A > UBA9042 > SXOO01. The sequence continues at coordinate 26,758 of SXOO01000169.1, forward strand.
TGCACGACGGCCACGAGCTCTGTGAGGAGATCGAAGCCGCTATCCGGGGGGCTCTGAACGCCCCCGGGACTCGTGCCACGGTCCTCACGCACCTGGAGCCGCTCGAGGATCCCCGAGCCTACGCGGACCAGCACCTCGATCCCGGGCACTGAGCCGGCGCGAGGGGGCCTCGAGGGCTGGGCGCAGTCCGGAGGCGCGAAGCGCGTCGCCCAGATCCGAGTGTCCCCGGCACGCGCGCTGGGCCGCCGTGGGTGGGAGGATCGCAGCGCCGTGAGGCAGTGGCCGCGCGCCCCGTCGGGTTCTGAGTGTTTACAACTCGACGCGAGGCGTGCATGGTCTGCAGATGCAATCGATTCGCATCAGGGCGCTGTTGCTGGTCTGCTTGGTCTCACCGGCCGCAGCCTGGGCACGCGTCAAAGTGGTCGCCAGCATCCCCACGCTGGGCTCCCTGGCCGCGCAGGTAGGCGGAGACCTCGTCGAGGTCACCTCACTCGCGCCGGCCACCAGCGACCCCCACTTCGTCGACGGTCGACCGAGCTACGTCGTGGCGCTGCGCAGTGCCGACCTCCTCATCCACGTGGGCCTCGACCTCGAGGTCGGCTGGCTGCCGCCGCTGGTCGAGAACGCGCGCAACCGGAGCATCCTGCCCGGCAGCCCCGGCAACCTGGACGCAGCCACCGTGGCCGGGCCGCTCATCGGCGTGACACAGTCCACGGACCGGGCGCGCGGCGACGTGCACGCTGGCGGCAACCCGCACTACCTGCTGGACCCGCGGATGGCCGTGAACGTGGCCTTGGCCATCGCCCGCCGGCTCACCGAGATCGACCCGGCCAACGCTGCCGCCTATCGCGCTCAGGCGGCGGCCTTCAAGCAGGCCATGGTCACGCGAATCGCCACGTGGCAGCAGCGTCTGGCGGCGCACAAAGGCGCGGCCATCGTCACGTTTCACGACTCGGCCCAATACCTGACGCGCTGGCTCGGGCTGCGGTCGGCCGGGACTATCGAGCCGCTGCCGGGCATCTCGCCCACGCCAGGCCACCTGGCAGCGATCATCCTCGCCATGCGCAAGGCCACGGTCCGGGTGGTGCTCACCGAGGCCTGGTACGACGCCAAGACGGCGCGCTTGGTCGCGGAGAAGGCGGGCGCCCAGCTGCTTCGCCTGCCGGGGGACGTGGGCGCGCCGGGCGTGGCCAGCTACCAGGACGTCATCGAGGTCATCGTCAGCGGGCTCGCCGAGGCGCTGTGAGCGCGCTGCTGGAGCTCCGCGAGGTCGGGATCGGGTATCGCCCGGGCTCGCCGCTCGTGCCGCCCATCAACCTCACGGTGGGCCGTGGCGCGTTCGTCGGCGTCGTCGGACCCCACGGCTCGGGCAAGACCACGCTGATCCGCACCCTGTGCGGTGTCTTGCCCCCGATCGCGGGCGCGATTCGGTTTCCGTCCGGGCCCCCCACCATCGGCTACGTGCCCCAGCAGGCCGCGCTCGATCCGGTGTTCCCGCTCACGGCGCGCGAGGTCGTGGCGATGGGCCTCCTCCCCGGCCTCCCGCGGTGGCAGGGGCTGGGCCGGGCGCAGCTCGAGGCCGCCGAGGCCGTGCTCGAGACGCTACATATCGCGGACCTCGCCAAGCGCCGGTTTCGCCAGCTGTCCGGGGGCCAGCGGCAGCGGGTACTGGTGGCGCGCGCGCTCGTGGCCGACCCGGACTTGTTGGTGCTGGACGAGCCGGCGGCCGCGCTGGACGCAGTGGCCGAGCAGCAGCTCTACCACCAGCTCCGCGCCATCCATGGCTCGGGTAAGTCGGTGCTCCTGGTCAGCCACAACCTCGCCCACACCGCCGGGATCTCCACGCAGCTCATCCTCCTGAGCCGTGAGCGGTCCTTCGTCCGCGCCGGGGACACCGGCGAGGTCATGACCAGCGCCGTACTCAGCGAGGTCTTCGGCGTTCAGGTGCACGTCGAGAAGCACGACTGCCACTACGACCTCCACATCGGCGCCCACCAGCACGGGCACCCTCACCCCGGAGGGGCGGCTGCGCACGCGCACCATGGATGACGCGAACCCCCTCGATCTCGCCCCCCTCGATCTCGACCCGATCGAGATCCCCACCGAGCCCCTGGAGCCCGCATCGCAGGCCGTGGAGGCCGCGCTCCTGACGGTCTCCACCCCGGGGTTCTGGGAGTCGGCTGACCTCTGGGCCACGCCCATCCTCGCGTCCTCGATCGTGGCAGCGCTGCTCGGTACGGTCGGCGTCTACATCGTGCTCGCCCGCGCGGCGTTCGTCAGCGCGGCCGTCTCGCAGCTGGCGGGGCTCGGGGTCGTGGTGGTCCTTCTGTTCTTCGGGGGCCTGCTCGACCACGTGGAGCCCGCGGCCCGGCTCGGCGGGCTCGCGTTCGGCGTGCTCGGGACGGCGCTGTTCGCGATGCCGGTCTCCACCACGCGCACCCCCAACGACGCCCTTCTGGCCATGGCCGTGATCGCGGCCTCGGCGCTCACGCTCGTGGGCGCCGCCACGCTCACCAGCGAGTATCAGCACGTTCAGAACGCGCTCTACGGGGACGCGGTGGTCGCCGCGCGCTGGGAGGTGTGGCTCATGGCCGGAGTGGCCGTGGCGCTGCTCGCTCCGGAGCGGCGGCTGCGGTATCGCCTGCTCTTCGCCCTGTTCGATCCGGACTCCGCCACCGCGCAGCGCGTTCGCGTGACCCGATGGCGCCTCGCCCTCGGGGTGGCGATCAGCCTCGCGATCGGCCTGGCCACCGTGGTGGTGGGTGCCCTGCCCGCCTTTGCGTTCAGCATCCTCCCAGCCGCCACGGCCCTCCGCTTCGGCCTGCCCTTGGCGGGCGTCTTCGTGCTCGCGCCGGTGCTCGGCCTCGTCGCCGCCGGCCTGGGCTATTACCTGGCGTTCGTGTGGGCGCTCCCCGTCGGTCCGACCATGGTGGCCGTGCTCCTCGTCCCGCTCGCGGCCTCGGCGTTCCGTCGGGGCGATTGAGCTTCCGCGGTCGGCCCTAGGCCAAAGCAGTCGGTTCTAGACCATTGGCAGGACCGTGGCGCAGCTCAGCCGTCCTGCTCAGCGCGCTCCTGGCCGGAGGCCCTTGCCCCACCGCCGAAGCGAGGCATAGCGCAGCACGCTTGCTGATGCACATGACTTGCATTTGCGACAGCGCCCCGCTATAGCTGGCCCGTGCTCTTGCCCCCCCTACGAACGGCGCTCCGCTGCTGCCTGGCACTATTGGCTGCAGGCGCGCTGGGCCTCGCGCGGGTGGCGGGCGCCACCCCGCCCGGAGACGAGGCCGAGAAGCGACAACTCGAGGAGGAGTTGCAGCGCGAGCTCGCGGAAGACCCGGCGGCGCAGCCGTCGAAGGTCGCAGACCCACCTACGGCAGTGGCCACTGGCTCCAACCTGCGCGAGGTCCTGAAGGGCCTGATCCCAGACATCTCGTTCATCCTCGATGTGGCTGGCGCCTACTTCTCCAGCGAGCCCATGCAGACCGGGGCGCACGATCCCGCCAAGACCGGCTTCACGTTTCAACAGCTCGAGCTGCACGTGGAGTCGAGCGTGGATCCGTACTTCCGGATGGAGACCAACATCGTCTTCGCCGAGTTCGGGGTGGAGGTCGAGGAGGCCTACGCGAGCACCTCCGCTATCCCGGGAGGGCTCGAGGTACGCGTGGGGCAGTTCCTGATCCCGTTCGGGCGTCTCAACGGGACGCACCCGCACGCCTGGAAGTTCGCCGACCAACCCCTCGTCAACGGGAAGTTCTTTGGCGGCGAGGCAAGCCGGGGGCTGGGCGCCGAGATCTCCTGGCTCGCGCCCCTGCCCTGGTATTTCGAGCTGGGCGCCGCCATGACGGAGCCGGCCGGCGAGTGTTGCGCGCGCAGCTTCTACGGCGGCAGCGGCCTCGAGGTCGAAGGCTTCGAGGACTTCGTTTACACCAACACGCTCAAGCAGTTCTTCGATCTCAGCGAGGACTGGGGCCTGTCGTGGGGCCTCTCGGCGCAGCTTGGCCCGAACCCCACGGGACAAGGCAACCGGAGCGAGATCTACGGCACTGACCTGTATCTGCGTTATCGGCCGGCCGGCTCGACCGACCGGGTCGCGGTGTCGCTCCAGACCGAGGGGATGTTTCGCGCACGGCAAGTGCCGGGCGACGTGCTCTACGACTGGGGCCTCTACGCGCAGCTCATCGCCAATCTCACCCCGGCCTGGGAGCTCGGCGCCCGCTACGACTTCGTGAGCGGCGTGGACGGGGACTATCTCGATCCGCTGGAGGACGCACCCCGGCATCGGGCCAGCCTCCAGGTCACCCTGTATCCGTCTCACTTCTCCCGCGTCCGGCTGCAGGGCAACTACGACGCCCCGCAATGGAATGGCGCCAGCGACATCTGGGCCGCGATACTCAACGTCGAGTTCCTCATCGGGGCGCACGGAGGCCACGACTACTGATGCGAGCGCTCCTCCCGCTCCTGCTCTGGCTCGCTGCGATCACACCCGGTTGTGCCTTCGAGGCGGGTGCCCCGTGGGGCGAGGTGGCGCTCACGCTCACCGCCGTCCACGAGGTCCCCGCTGGCCGCCTCGACGGAGAGGGGCGGCTCATTACGGCGGCGGACTTCGCGATCCGCGTCGACCGCCTGGAGCTCCGGATTGACGCGGTAGCGCTGCGTTTCTCCGGCGGTGCCTCCGGCCCCAGCGCCTTCGACCCGGCCAATCCCCCACCCGGCTACACCCTCTGCCACAACGGCCACTGCCACTCAGACGCCGGGGGTCTGGTCGACTACGCCGACATCGAGGCCGAGCTAGCAGGCGCCGGCGCGGCCGGCGGCGCCACGCTGGCGCGGCTCCCCGTCTCGCCCCTCACAGCCATCGGCCGCGAGGTGACCACCGTCCCCCTCGGCGCCTGCCCGGAAGGGGCCGACGGGGACCACTGCTTCGTGGACGCCGGCGCCATGCAGGTCGCTCAGCTGTCGCTCACCGAGGTCCGTGTGACCGGGCGCGTCTTCGACCGCCGAACAGGCGAGGCGCGCCGCTTGCCCGAGGAGGGGCTCTCCGTCACCGAGGCGTTGGCCGTGAGCGAGGCGCTGCAGGCCCCGGCGTTTGCGGACTTCGGGCGCGACAGACCCATCGGCGCCACTGTGGCGCTGAGCCTGGTCCTCGACGCGGCGCTCTTCGACGGGATCGATTGGTCACAGCCGCTCACGGGGCAGGTCCGTGAAGCGTTCGCTACCCGCATCGCCGATCACCTGGGTCTCACCGCGGCGGTGGGTCGGTACGACCAGTAGCCGTCCGTGAATTTCACCGAAGCGCGAGAGCGCGGAGGTGAACCGGGCCGGGGAGCTCTGCTGCCCCGGCCCCAACATCACCCGGCCGGGGAGCTCTGCTGCCCCGGCCCCAACATCACCCGGCCGGGGAGCTCTGCTGCCCCGGCCCCAACATCACCCGGCCGGGGAGCTCTGCTGCCCCGGCCC
>SXOO01000024.1 GCA_005776725.1 Pseudomonadota bacterium
GCGCCCTCGGCGGGGGCCGGTGCGGCGCCCTCAGCGGGAGCCGGTGCGGCGCCCTCAGCGGGGGCCGGTGCAGCGCCCTCGGCGGGGGCCGGTGCGGCGCCCTCAGCGGGGGCTGGCGGAGCGCCACCCTCGGTGGGTGCCCCCCCGTTGGCCGGGGCAACGGGCACGATGATGCCCTCCTCGGCCATGTGGTCGCCAGCGCCCGTCTCGATGATCTGCGGTCCGCCGTCGCCAAAAGCCGACTCTCCGCCGCCCAGCGCATCGGCCGCAGCCTCGACGAAGAGCAGGAGCATGTCGGACGGCGCGGTGCCGGAGGCAACCGACTTGGACGCAGCGTCACCGGACTCGGCGCCCTTCTTCGAGAAGGCCGCGACCGTGGTGTGGATGTCTGCGAGGGTCTTGAGGTGCGCGTTGAAGGTCCCGGTCATCTGCTCCACGGCCCAGTCCCGGAAGACGCCGGTGAGCTCACCCATGAGCGCGTCGATTTGCTTCTCCTTGTTGGAGCAGATGTCGCGGGAGTCCGTGGGCTTGCACTCGAGGTACTCGCCAAACTCCTTCATGAGGAAGTCGCGCTGCCGCTTCTTGACGTCGTCGAGGGACGTGTTGAGCGTGTCGTTCATGTGCTTCTTGACGCGCGCCTCCATCCCCGCCGTCTCGGTTTCGAGGGTCTTCGGAACGATGGCGACGATCTTGGCCTGGGCGGCGTCGATCTCCTGCTGAAGCCGGGGCAGGACGCGATCGATGGTCTGCTCGGCTTCGCGCTGGATACGCTCCGCCAGGTTCATCTGGCTGGCGCGCTTCTGGAACTCGGTGGACAGCTCGTCCTTCCGCTCCACGACATTGGTGCGCGCTGAATCGGCGAGCATCATCAGGCCGACGACGACCAGGAGGATCGCAACCACGGGGACCGCGATTCTAAGCCAGCGCAGCACCTTACGCTTCGCGGCTATCTCTGTGAGGCTCTCGTGGGCGGCGCTGATCCGCCTCTGCAGCCCTTCTTCGTTCTCTGCCATCTGTCGGACCCTCCTTCGTCGCTGCCTGGTTCTTCCGCCGCGGGCACGCTGTACCCGACGCGTCGACGTCCAGCCGTGAACCCCCCACGGCCAACACCACCGACGGTCCGCACGCGGCGGATCTCGGGGCTTGACGTCACCAATAACGCGGCCCGATTTCACGCGAGGGCGGTCCGGCCGTCAACCCGGTTGGAGTGCTTTCGGTCGAAACATTACGCCACTGAAACGAACAGCCGCCAGTACAGGGCGTTGCTGCCCTGCCTCACGCGGCGGGCGCCGCCTGCGGGCCGGCGCGCAAAGTGGCGCCGAAGTCCAACATGTCGAGCAGCGGATTGTAGACCCGCGGAGCCTCGCCGGGCGCGCTACGCTCGAGGGCGTCGAGGTACTGTACCAACTCCGCTCGGAGGACTACGGTCAACGGCCGCTCGAGGAAGCGCGACCACTTGGCTACGAGCTCCGCGTCCAGCGGTTCGTTGTCCACTTCCCAGACCTCGATGGCGAAGTCGGGTCCCGAACTCTTGATCAGTGAACGCACTCTCTGGGCGACCGCGGTAAACCCGTTCTTCTTCCGGTGGAGCGCGTGCCAGTGTGTCCAAGGCTCGATGAGCACGTTCGGGTCTGAGCCGTAGACCCAAGGGACATCGACTCCCTGCACGTAGAGCGCGCCACCATGGTTGTGTACGCGGCGGCAGCCGCGGAGACGATGGAGAACCGCGGCGGCGAGCGCCCGCGGCCAATCGATAGGCCGTTGGATCACTCCGGCTCCCCCAGGTTTCCCGTGTTGCGGTTGTTGCGCTGGTATCGGGGCCAGCTGGACGTGGCGAGGCCGGAGGTCTCCGTGCACGCGTAGGCTTTGAGCTCGCTCCCGAAGTGCACGAGCACCGTGCCGTCCGGACGAATTGCGGGGCTGGTGGTTGTCTTGACCCCCTCGCCCGGCGACTCGTACCGGAATACCAGCCGCCCGTCGCCGCTCACTCCGTAGACGAAGCGAGGCTCGGCCGTGACAAAGATCGATCCGTCATCGCCCAGTGTGGGCACGCTGGTCGCGCGAAGGGACTCCGCGTCGCCGATGAACTTCCAGAGCAAGGCGCCAGAGGGGTCTAGCCGGACCACACCGTTTCCGGCCATAGCCAAGACGATCGACTCGTCAGGCGCCACCGCCATGCCGCGCACCGCGTCCGAGACGATCGGTATGGCCTTGGGGAATCCCGGAGCCACGCGGGCCTTCTTGTCAGGCGAAGTCGCGCGCAGGCGGTAGAGGAGCAGGTCGTCGAATGCGTCACCGTTTGGCCGGCCGGTCACGAGGAGCAGGTCGCCTTCCTTCGTGACTGCAAGCGGCCCCGTCAAGACCCGAGGCTCCCCGGCGAGCAGCTCCTCGAAGCTCCACCGGCGACCCCCGGTCGTATCCACGGCGACCACGGTCTGGAGCGTAGCGAAAGCGACGAACGGCACGTCGCCGCCCGCGATGACGGGCGCGGAGCCGGCGAGCGGCTGATTATCCACCGAGAGGTGTGACCAGACGAACTCTGCCTGTGCTCCCACGTCATTCAGGCGGTAGAGGGCGGGCGTAGCGTCCACCACGAACAAGGCGCCATCGAGCAAGGCGGGGGCCTCTCGGATCGCCCCCTCCCCCGCCGTGCAAAAACGGACCTTGGCTTCGCCCTGTGCGCTCGCGCAGGCCAGCTCACGCAACACCGGCGGCGACGCCCAGGTGCCCGCGCACTGCCGGGACACAGCGAACATGCGGCCCGAGCGCCCGCCCACGTAGAGCGTGCCCGTGGCGGAGAGCGCCGGAGTGCCGAGCTCGTCGCCGGGCTGACGGAACGGGGTACACGCTGGGTCGTTCGTGCCGTTGGCCAGCACACGGCGCAACGTGTCACCGGCGGCGATCACCGCGCGGTTTTCGTCGTCGACGATCGGGTGCGACGCCGTGCCGCTCTCGGGCATCGTGTACGTCCACGCCTCCGAGCACTGGTTCGTCGGCGGCGGACCCGAGTCGGGGGCCACGGGCGTGTCGTCGGGGATGACCACGTCTTCCGTGGGGCCGAAGAGGTCGGGGATGGGGGGCCCGGTATCCGGGACCTCGGGTAGAGACTCGGAGCACGCGACTAGGCTCAAGGCCACGCCCGAGCGCCACAGGAAGCCGGCGGTCACGGAGCGGACCCGCCGCTTCACTTGGGACAAGCGTCGCCGGTGCCCCGGATGTCGATTCCCAGATAGGCGTTGAAGCACCACGCGGTGCTGAAGCCGGTCTTCGCCGTCGCGTCGAAGGTCGCCTCGGTGTAGGCCGTGGTGTGGCGGGCCGCTAGGTGCGCGGCAGGGTCGAGGAAGAACTGTCCCGCGGGCAGTCCGTCGACGTAGATGGTGTTGTCGCCCGGCTTCCAGATCACGGCCCAGGGCGCGCGTCCGTCCGACTGCGAGCCGTCGGCGGCCAAGAAGTACCGAGGTACCTCCACCGCCTTGGTCTTGCCGCCCACCGTGAAGGTGTAGGCGGCGAACGAGTCGTTGAACAAGGTCTCCGTCTGCGTTCGGTATGGCCACCAGATCGCGAGCATGTCCTCGAGCTTGTAAGAGACCGTGGCGCCGACGCTGCCGCCGATCGCCTGGTTGGACCGCGGCCAGTTCGCGCCGTTCTTCTTGATGGTGGAAGCGGTGTCGCCCGCGTCGAGGAGGACCGTGAAGTCTTCGTAGATCACGCGGTCGCCGTTCGGGAGGTGGCAGGCGGCCTGATTGCCTTCATCGAGCCACAGGCAGGCCTCGTGCCCACCCTCTTTGATCGCCACCTCGATGTGACCCTCGGGGAACAGCGCAGATTGGGCAAACACCGCGGTCAGCCCCTCCGACGCCAGGGCGCCGCCACCGAGGATGCCCGACTCCTCGGTCGCGAAGGCGCGGACGTAGTCGCCCCCCGTCTTCTTGAACCACACCAAAGCCTCGACGGGGCGCTCGGTCGGGAACTTCTCCAGGACCACGAGCGCGCCGGCGGCTTCGTTCTCGAACGCGTCGCCCTCGGCCGTCCGGCCCACGTGGTACCAGACGTAGTGGATGTAGGTGTGGCTCTCAGACTCGAGCGCGTCCCAGTAGACCACCGGCGTGAGCTTGTTGGTGGTGGCCTTGTCCAGGTAGGTCTTGTTGTTCTTGAGGTCGAGGTCACCGTCCAGGTCGATCTTGGCCGGGTAGTCGTAGTGGGGCTTCGCCGAGGTCAATACGCGAAGTCGCGGCGAGTACTTACGCGCGAGTGCGGCGTAGTTCTCGCGGTCCTTGGGCGGCGCCGTGAAGAACTGGAACTCGGTGATCCCGGCCATCTTGTTGTTGGCCATGTCGGCGATCACCTGGATGGGGAAGTTGATCTTCGCCGTGTAGGGGCTGGCGTAGGCGAGCTCTCCCGTGGGCTTGAAGGTCCAGACGGTCTTGGCGTCATCCGACGTGAACGTCCCCTTGAGCGGCACGCCCGCGGTGTCCGTGACCTCCACCGTGCTGTCCTCCACGTTCTTCACGGGCTCGCTGAACGTGAGCAGCAGGGACCACGGCACCGCCACGGCCACAGCCCCCGCCTTGGGCGTGGTGGACTTGAGCGTAGGCGCCTCTTTGTCGGGGATGAGGTCGGGCGCCGGGCCTGGATCGGCCGGCGGCTTGGTGTCCTTGGGGGCTGTGATGTCATTCGGGGCGGCCAGGTCCGTCAGGTCGTCCGTGTCCGCCGGGGCGGAGGGCACGTCCTCGAGGACCGAGACGTCGCTGCCTGAGATCGGGACACACAGTCGGTCGACGCACACGCGCCCGTCAGGGCAATCGGCGACGGTGGTGCAGGAGCCCGAGGAGACGGTCTCCGCGGCGTCGTCGCCACAGGCCGAAACCGAGACGAGGGCTAGGAGAGCGCCGGCGCGCAGGAGACCGGAGATTCGAGACAGCTTCACGGAGGGGCTCCCCTTGGGATAAGGTCCGCCGAGTTTTGCCACACCCCCCCCCCAAGAATCAATTAGATGCCGCCGAAGGCCGTCTCGCGGGCCTCGAGTTACTGCTCGCGTGGCGGATCGTCCGGTCCAAGAAGTCGCGTTTTCTGTCGGTGATCACCGTGGTGGCCATCACCGGCATCGCCTTCGGCGTCACGGCGCTGGTGGTGGTGCTGTCGGTGACCGGTGGCTTCCAGGAGGCCTTCCGTGAGCGGATCCTGGGCCTTCACCCACACCTCATCGTGTGGCCCCGGAGCGACAGCTTCCACGACTATCGCCAGGTGGCCGAGCGCGTCCGGGCGCACCCCCACATCAAAGGCGCCACACCCACCACCTACGACGACATGATGGTGGCACACGGGGATCGACGCGCCGGCGCCGTCGTGAAGGGCATCGACACCCGCACGATCGGGGACGTCGTGGACCTCCGCTCCCTCATCAAGGATGGCTCGCTGGACGCGCTCGACGAGACGCCGTCGGCCTCCGAGATCGCACCCGGACGCCTCGAGCTCCGGAACCTCCTTCAGGAGGTCGCCTACACGTTGGTGCTCACGGACTCGGGTCCCACCCTCCACATGGACGAGCCGGCGGTCCCGTTCCCCGACGAGGCGTCGCTCCGCGTCCTCAACGCGGGCCCCGAGGCCATCGACCTCGCTGTGGCATCCGAAGACCCGGACAAGGGTCCCATCGCCGTAGCGGCGGCGCTGGCGCCGGGGGCCCTATCATCGCCCGTGACGCTCCCGGCCGGGCGGCTGACTCTGGGCTTCGTAACTGGGGGTGCAGCTCAGGGCGTCGAGACCGCGAACGAGTCGGCGCCGGTCCTGGACTCGGGAACCAGCGCGCTGCTCGTGGTGGCCCGAGACGGGGGAACCACGACGAGCCGCCTACTCCCGGTGCAGTCCACGCGCCCAGGCCCCGAACAGGCCGCCGTTCGGGTGGTGGAGCTGCGCTCAAAGCCCACTCCGGTCACGGTCGTGGTCGACGACGGGGTGATCCCCGCCGACGGCGCCGCGCACACCGTGCCGGCGAGATCCCCCGGGGTCGTGCTCGGCCAGGCGTTGGCTGCGCGCCTCAACGCGTCCGTCGGCGACTTCGTCACCCTGGCCAGCTCGTATCGCGGCATCGACTCCCGAGAAGGTCCGCCGGGGCTCGAGCCCACCTCCGGCCGCTTCGCCGTGACCGGGGTCTTCGAGAGCGGCTATTACGACTACGACAAGCGCTTCGCCCTCGTGGCGTTCGGCGCAGCCACCCGCTTCCTCGGCAACGGTGATCGGGCGAAGTGGCTCGAGGTGGCGGTCGACGACGTCCTCGAGGTCGAAAGTCGCCGCAGCGAGGTCGAGAGCCTGCTCGAGCCGTATTCCCTGGCCACGTACACCGAGGACCTGACTCGGGTGCAGCGCCGGCTCGGCGCCCTTTATCGGGGCGACGTCTCGCAGTTCGAGGTGGAGCCCCCAAGCTCCGCGCTAGCCGTCCTCCGCAACGCCGCGCGAGGCACCGCCTTCCTGCGCAGCGGCCTGCCCTCCGCTTTCAGTCGCGACACGTCCTGGTCCGTCATTTCGTGGCGCGAGGTGAACGGCCCGCTGTTCGAAGCGCTCAAGCTCCAGAAGCTCGTCATCACGATCTTCTTCATCATCATCATCGTCGTGGCGGCGTTCAACGTCGTCGGGACGCAGATCGTCATGGTGCGCCAGAAGACCCGCGAGATAGCCATCCTCAAGGCGATGGGGCTGTCCGCGCGGCGCGTGCGCCGGGTCTTTCTTCTCCAGGGCCTCCTGGTCTCTCTGATTGGTGTGACCGCGGGGCTGCTGGCCGGGCTCGGGATCTGCGGCGGTCTCATGGCGGTGGGCTGGCCGCTCGAGCCTGAGGTCTACCTCATCGATCGGCTCCCTGTGAGCCTCTCCGGGGTCGAAGTGGCCCTGGTGGCGCTGGCTACGCTCGTCGTGACGCTGCTCGCCACCACCCGTACGGCGGCCCGAGCTGGCCGACTCCACCCGGCGGACGGGATCCGCTGGGTAGAGTAAGTCATTGTTTTAGAATGCGGTTTCCCGGCGATCACGGGAATTGTTGCAAGTCCAGAATCTCGCAGGTTTCTGCATTGACACCCCGGAAAGGCGTCTGTTAGGGTCCGCGAGCCTCATCGGTGGAGCTGGGGGCCAAAAGCCCCCACTGAACACGCAGCCAGTTCGGTGCTCGCAGCACCGGGCGCCAACTTGAACCCAGCGGCCGGCTCCTTAGCCGTCCGGCGCACACGAACCTTCCGTCATTGGGAGCAGTCGACAGCATGGCGGAGACCGTTGGACAAGTGTTGCGTGCTGCTCGCGAAGCGACGGGTCGTTCCGTCGTCGAGCTGGCACGGATCACTCGTATCCCGGTGGGCTCGCTCGTCGCCCTCGAGGAAAACAACTTCGAAGCGCTCCCGGCTTCGGTCTTCGTTCGCGGCTTCGTCCGTTCGTACGCTCGCGAGGTCCGACTCGACCCGCCGGACGTCCTCGCGCTCTACGACGCGCACTTGAACGAGACCACGCTGCGCGCCCCCACCAGCGACGATGAGCCGGTCCTCGCGCCCCTGCTGTACGTCAGCGGCAGCGCAGAGGTGCAGCGAGATTCGTTTCGAGGCCTCCAGGTCTCACACGTGCTCCTCCTCGCGCTCGCGGCCATCACGATGGTCATCGCCTACGTCACTGCGGGCGTCTCCGACGACAAGTCCGCTGCAGGACGTGACGACGGGCGTCCCGCGTCCACCGCGGGACGCGCGGACGCTCCAGCCTCGCCCGGCGCCGCCAGCCGCTCCGTGGCAGGCCTTCGACCCACGCTGGCGCCGGATGCCCGCCCCGCAGCGGGCGTAGAGCCCTCGGGTCGCCCCAGGGACCCTGCCCGCGGCGCCAACCCATACACGGCCAGCACGGGCCGCGTACCCTCCGCTCCGCGCTGAACGCCCGTGGCGGCTACTCGCCAAGGGCTGCTCCTAGAGTCCATCCAGCGCCTGCTTCGGCGCGGCGCCACAGCGCGCGTCCAGCACCTCCTCGAGAAGACCCGCACTGAAGACATCGCGCACCTCCTTCCGGGGCTCACGGTCCGCGATCGCCGCAGCGTGTTCGACCTCCTGCCGTCCGCAGAGACGCAGGCGCTCGTGCTGGCCGAGGCCGATCGCAGCTTCACGCAGGAGCTGATCGAGCCGCTGCCGCTCCAGCGGATCGTGGAGGTGCTGCGCGCCCTCGACACCGACGACGTCGCGGACATCCTACGCGCGCTGCCCGACGAGAAAGCAGAGCCGCTGCTGGCCGCCCTCCACGCCCAAGAGAGCGGGCTGGTCGAGGAGATCCTCGGCTACGGCCCCGAGACCGCCGGCGGCATCATGAGCGCGGACTACTTCGCGCTGAACCGCGACACCACGGTCACCGACGCGATCCGCACGCTCCAGGAGCGCGGCGAAGAGCTCGACATGGCGTTCTACATCTACGTCATCAACGAGCACGGGCACCTCGTGGGCGTGGTCTCGCTGCGCCAGCTAGTCACCTCGAAGCCAGACCGCCGCCTCTCCGAGGTGATGGAGCCCGAGGTCATCTCGGTCACGACCGACGCCGACCAGGAAGACGTGGCCTCGATCGTGGCCCGGTACAACTTCCTGGCGGTCCCGGTCGTAGACGAGAACAACCGGCTCCGAGGCATCGTCACGGTCGACGACATCATCGACGTCATCAAGGACGAGGCCACCGAAGACATCCTCAAGCTGGCGGGCGCCGGCGAGCAGTTGGCGCCCGAGGCCCCCGCGCGCGACCACCTCCGGATGCGCTACCCTTGGCTCATCGCCAGCTGCATCTCGGGCTTCCTCGCCGCGTTCATCCTGGAGCCGTTCATCGGCGCGCTCGGGGCGTTCCTCGGCTCGTTCGTCCCCATCGTGGCCGGTATGGCCGGTAACGTCGGCATCCAGTCCTCCACGATCATCGTTCGCGGCCTGGCGACGGGGGCGGTCGACACCACCCGCTCAGGCGCCGTGGTTCGTCGCGAGGTGCTGGTCGGGCTGGCTCTCGGCGTGGGCTACGGCCTCATCGTGGGGACCGGCGCCGCGCTCGTCGCCTGGCTCCAGAGCGACGGCCGCCCTCCCCTGGAGATCGTCTACGCGGGACTCGCCGTCGGGCTCTCGCTCACGGCGTCCATGCTGATCGCCGCCACGGTTGGCGCCGTGATCCCGCTCGCCTGTTTCCGCTTCGGCCTCGACCCCGCGGTCGCTACCGGGCCGTTCGTCACGAGCTCGCTCGACGTCATCGGGCTCCTCTCCTACTTCGGCATCGCGGTCGCGCTGGCGATGGCGCTGGGACTTCACGGCTGAGCGCCTTGCTCACCGACGATGAGGGGGTGGTGCTGCGGTTGGCTGACGTGGGCGAGAAGAACCGCATAGCCACGCTCTACCTCCGCGAAGGGGGCCGAGTCGCCGCGGTGGCCCGAGGTGCGAGGGGAAGCTCGCGCCGCTTCGGGGGTGGGCTCGACCACTTCGTTCGCGCGCGCTTCACGTTCGCCCGCACGCGGACCGGCCTCCCCGTCTTGAACGAGCTGTCGATCGTGGAACCGTACGAGGGGCTTCGCGGCGACGTCCTGGCCTACGCCGCCGCGTCGTTCGTGACGGAGCTGGTGCTCGAGACCACGGCCGAGCACGACCCCTCCCCCCGCGCCTACGACTGGCTCGTCACCTGCCTCGGGCAGACCTGTGCGGCACCCTTCGACACCGTGTTGGCCTTCCAGCTGGGTTGGTTCCAGTGCCTCGGCGTGCTCCCCCCGCTCGATCCGGAGGGTCTCCGAGAGGCGGGATTTCCGCTCCTCAGCGCGGAAGAGCGCGATGGAGCCAACGCTCTCGTGGCGTTCCGGAGCGTGTCACCCGACAGCCGACGCGCGGTGGGCAGGCTGACCAAGGCGCTCCGCGAGCGCGTCCTGACCCGGCCGATGAAGAGCGAGGCGTTCCTGCGGGAGCTGCTCTAGAGGCGGAGGAGACCACTCTCTGGGGGGAGCCGGCCGTCAAGCGTTCTCGACTACTCCGGAAGGCGCGCTTCAGCGGGTGTTGAACCGGTTCATCGTGGTGTGAAGACCATCGGTGACGAAGCACTCGACCGCGTCCGCGCCCCGCTGAAGCACCGTATCGAGATCGATGCGCTCGTCTGCGGAGAAGGACGACAAGACGAAGCTGGAGACGTCCCCGTGCTTCGGTCTTCCGATCCCCACGCGCACACGGGCAAAGTCGCCCTTCGGCGCGAAGTGCTGAAAGATCGACCGAAGCCCGTTATGTCCCGCGTGCCCGCCACCGGGCTTTACGCGGACCTCGCCGTAGGGAATGTCGAGCTCGTCGTGAATGACCAGGACGTCCTCGACGCCGACGCCGTAGAAGCGCGCACACGCGCCCACGGACTCCCCGGACAGGTTCATGTAGGTCTGAGGCTTCAGGGCGATCGCGGAGTGGCTCCGGATCTCCAGGCGGCCGACCTCACCCTTGAATTTGGCGCTCCACGAAGCTGAGGCGCGCCGCATCACCTCGTCGACGACCATGAAGCCGACGTTGTGGCGATGCGACGCGTAGTCGCGGCCCGGGTTGCCGAGTCCGACGAGCAGCTTCATCAGAGACGCCCCTCCGGGCGCGGCAGACGGCTACTTCTTGCCCTTGGCCGGCTTCTTCGCCTTGTCGTCGGTCTCCGTCTTCGCGACGATGACGACAGGACCCGCCTCGACCACAAGAGCGTTGTGGGAGTAGACGAGCTCGAGGCCAGGGGCCACCTTCACGTCGGCCAGCTTGACGCTGGTGGCCGGCTCGAGGGTGGAGGTGTCGACCGTGATCGCGGCCGGGATCAGCGCCGGCTTGCACCGCACCCGGATCTCCCGGGTGACGTGGCGAATCCGGGCGCCCATCTTCTGGGCCGGACCCACGCCGCTGAGGTTTAGCGGCACCTTGACCTCGAGCGCGCGCTCGGGGTCGAGGCGAAGCAGGTCGACGTGGACGAGCGACCGCTTCACGGGGTGCTTCTGGAGGTCTGCGATCTTTGCCACCGCGACCGTCTCGCCGCCGTTGACGCTGAGCGTGAACGTGGAGTTCATCCCGTGCTCAGTGGCGAGGATGCGCTTCACGTCCCGCGGGTCGACCGCGAGGTTCACTGCCTCGCCGCCGTGGCCGTACAGGACAGCTGGCGCGAGACCATTGGAGCGGATACGACGACCGGCGCCCTTGCCGGTTCCGACGCGACGACGTGCTTCGAGGGTGAGGCTCACGAGACGACTCCAAACGTTGACTTGGCGCGCTAGGATTCGAACCTAGATAAACGGAATCAAAATCCGTTGTCCTGCCCTTAGACGACGCGCCATCGTTACCGCGCGGCAGTTCCGACGCAGGAAGTCGGGGGGTCGACACCACGCGCATCTGGCGGGCCCCGGCACCCCGACGGGGACGCGGCTTCTAGCATCGACGCGGCGCCGCTGTCAATGGTCTCGTGGTGGGCACGACCGACGCTATCGGATGCCATTGGATGCTAGCGACGCGTTTCGCCGGGACGGCCGCTCCTCGGAGCGGCACCGGCTTCGGTCGCCAGCTTCGGACCCGCAGGGCTCAACTTCGCTCTTGACCCGCCTGCGGGGCGCCGCTAAGGTCCGCCCACTTCGCGGCCGGAGGGCCAGGAAGTCGAGCCGGAACCATGACCAAGCGTCCCAACGCAATGCTCGCCCCCAGCATCCTGGCGGCGCGCTTCTCCAAGCTCGGCGACGAGCTGCGAGCGGTCGAAAGCGCCGGCGCAGACATGATCCACGTCGATGTGATGGACGGCCACTTCGTGCCCAACATCACCATCGGACCTCCGGTCGTTCGCGACCTCCGCACCGTCACCCGGTTGCCCCTCGATTGTCACCTGATGATCGAAGCGCCGGACCGGTACCTCGGCGACTTCGCCGCTGCGGGGGCTGACAAAATCTCCGTACACGCTGAAGCGTGCCGCCACCTCCACCGCACCATCCAGGTCATCAAAGGCCTTGGCTGCCAGGCGGGAGTGGCGCTCAACCCGGCTACGGGCCTCGAGGCGGTTCTACCGATTCTCGAGGACCTCGACTTCGTGCTGCTGATGACGGTCAACCCCGGCTTCGGTGGTCAGAAGTTCATCGAGTCCGTAGTCCCGAAGATCACGGCGCTCAGACGAATCGCCGACGACCGACACCCCGCCCTGGCCATTCAGGTCGACGGCGGTGTGGTGGTCGACAACGTCGCCCGCCTTCACCAAGCTGGCGCCGACTGGTTCGTCGCTGGCACCGCGATCTTTGGCCAAAGTGAGTACGGAGCGGTGATCGAACGCTTCCGAGCCTTGCTCGGTCTCGAATCCGCCTCAGGGCGGCGTGTCGGGGCGTAGCGCAGTCTGGTAGCGCGTTCGGTTCGGGACCGAAAGGCCGCTGGTTCGAATCCAGTCGCCCCGACCAAAGCCTTCGGCGGCTTCCCGAGCGGTTTATCCGCGCCGCCGAGGGCAACCCCCCTCATCTTTCGTCTTACGACCGTCGTCGTCGCTGCAGCCTGGTGCTGCCGGCGCGAGACGTCCTGTTCCTTGAGACGCCTCAGTGCGTGTGCTCAACTGCGCCCCCGCTGGGAATCCGGAGCATCGCTCTAGGGTTCCCCGCCGAACGGATCGGTGGGTCCCCACCTCCAGCGCTGCTTCAAGACGAGGTCTCTCATGCGCGTCGCCCTTGCCATGGCCCTACTCTCGATCGCGCTCCCCGCTTGGAGCCAGACCGAGCCGCCTCCCCTGGCCGATGACGAAGGCCTCCCCCGGATCGTCGTGGGGCCGCAGGGCTTCTCGCTCATGCGCGTTGCGGTCGCGCCCACGCGCTGCGAAGGCGGCGGGGCGGTATGCAAGGAGGTACACGCGCAGCTCAATCGAAACCTGCAGGTGGCCCTCTACTTCGAGCTGCTCAAGCCGGAGACGTTCATCCCCGCGGCGGCCGAGGCCCCGCTCGGTGAAACCAACTACCCAGACTGGAACAGCGTCGGCGCGCGCCACCTCATCAAGTCGGAGGTGTCTGGCTCGGGCCCCTATACCGTCGAGCTCCGCCTTCACGACGTGCTCGACGGGAAGGTGCTGCCGGTCAAGGGGCAGAGCCACACCGGCCTCTCCGCCAAAGCCGTCCATGGCGCGGTCGACGAGTTCTTGAACTCCACCGTCGAGGCGCTCACGGGCAAGAAGGGGCTCTTTGGCTCGCGGCTCGTCTTCGCGATCAAGACCGGGAAGCAGACCCGAGGCGTGGGGATCGTGGAGATGGACGGCGCGGATCAGGGGGGCATCGTGGGGGGCGACACGATCAGCATGCTCCCGAGCTTCGCTGGCGGCGGGGTGCTGTACACCAGCTTCCGCGACGGCAAGCCCGACCTCTACATCGGCAAGAAGAAGCTCACGAACAACCCGCACCACTATCGCGGCGCGTCGATGGGACCGTCCGGCACGATCGCGGCTGCGCTCTCCAAGGGTAGCGGGACAGACATCTACCTCCTGGACGGCGGCGGAAACCCCACCACACGTCTCACGAACGGCGAAGGGCAGAACGTGTCCCCCACCTGGTCTCCGGATGGGGGTAAGCTCGCGTTCGTGTCGGACCGCTCGGGTGGCCCCCAGGTCTATGTGATGAGCGCGGGTGGTGGCGGCGCCACCCGCGTGACCATGGCCGGCGGATACAACTCCACGCCCTCCTGGGGCTCGAATGGCTTGATCGCCTTCGCTGCGATGACCGGCTCCGGCTCCGACATCCTCACGACCGACGAGGGCGGGAACATGCAGCGCATCACGCAGAACCAGGGGACGAACACGGATCCCTGCTGGTCGCCCGACGCGCAGTACCTGGCCTTCGTCTCGGCGCGCGAGGGTGGCAAGCGCATCTACATCTCCACGCCGGACGGACGTTACCAGTTTCCCATCACGGAGAAGTCGGGCGGTTACAGCACCCCGCGCTGGGGGAAGTGAGCGTCGCTTGGTGTTAGGCTGAGCTGATGCGCTTCGCCCCGCTCCTCCTCGTTGCCCTCGCGTGCGCCGCCCCCGAGCCGCACGCCGCAGGCGGGGATTCGAGCGTGCCAGGCGATATCGCGGACACCGCCAGCGGCGACGTAGCGCCGCCCGGCGAGGACGCCACTCTAGACAGCGGCCCCGATGTTCCCGACGTCACGGGCGAGGTCGACCCGGACGTCGGCCGGGTGGACGCGGGCCCGGTGTGCGGCGACGGGAGCTGCGATGACGGCGAGAGCGCGGCGGTGTGCCCAGACGACTGCGCCGTGGCCCCTGCGGTCACCTGCCTGGAAGCGAGCTGTGGGCCCGAGGTGGCGGCGTGCGATGCGCTGGCCGACTGCCTGGCCACCTACGTCTGCCTGCAGGCCTGCGCAACCTCAACGTGCGCCTCGAGCTGCGTGGCCGGCACGCCACCCGGCGCGAGCCTGGTGCTGGAGGCCGCCCTCGAGTGCGGCGTCACCGAGGGCTGTTTCGGGACTACGGACACGTGCGGAGACGGCGTGTGCGGCGAGGGTGAGCGTTGCCCCGAAGACTGCCCCATCAGCGGCAGCTGCGGTGACGGCCTGTGCGGCCCGGGGGAGTCACCCGAGGGGTGTCCGGACGACTGCGCGGACGGCCCGGTGTGCGGAGATGAGGTCTGCGACGCGGCCGAGACGCCAGAGTCCTGTCCAGAGGACTGCTCGGCGCCGCCCGACCCCTGCGGCGACAGCACCTGCGCGGAGGAAGAGACCGCTGAGAGCTGTCCCAAGGACTGCGCGCCGAAGTCGTGCGTGGGCCTCTGCGGCGTCTACAACGACAAGAACCCCTGCCAATGCGACGACCAGTGCGTTGACTACGACGACTGCTGCCCGGACCTGGGCCCGGCGTGCAAGGAGCTGGTCTGCGGGGACGGCGTTTGCGGCAAGGACGAAGTGTGTGTCTCGGACTGCCCCGTCGTGGTAGAGCCATCCGTTTGTGGCGACGGTGAGTGCGAGGGGGATGAGACGGCAGACGGCTGTCCCGCCGACTGCAAGCCTCCCGGCTGCGAGGGGAAGTGCGGCCCCTTCGTCGAGGGCGCGCCCTGCCAGTGCGACCCGGAGTGCCTTGGCTATGGCGATTGCTGCGGCGACTACACGGTGCTCTGCCTCCCGCCCGAGACCTGCGGAGACGGCGCGTGCGGCACGATCGAGAACCCCGCCTCGTGTCCCGACGACTGCGCCGGCGTGACCACCGCGGCGTGCATCGTGGCCGAGTGCGCTACGGCCGCCTGTGTGTCGGATGGGTGCAAAGCGGGCCTCGCGTGCCTGGGCGAGTGCGACGGCACCGACTGCGCGCTGCAATGCGTGGCGAAGGTGCCCGCCAATACGCAGGGGTTCATCCTCGTGTTGGCTTCGTGCGCGGAGGAGAAAGGGTGCTACGCGCCCCCTAACCCGTGCGGCGACGGCACCTGTGCCGCACCCGAAGAGACCCCCGAGACTTGCCCGGCGGACTGCCCGCTCCCGGTTCCTTGTGGCGACGGGACCTGCGCCGCGCCGGAGGAGACCCCCGAGACTTGCCCGGTGGACTGCCAGCTCCCGGTTCCTTGTGGCGATGGGACCTGCGCTGCACCGGAGGAGACCCCCGAGACGTGCCCGACGGACTGCCAGCTCCCGGTTCCTTGTGGCGATGGGACCTGCGCCGCACCGGAGGAGACCCCCGAGACGTGCCCGGCGGACTGCCCACTCCCCGCGCCCTGTGGCGACGGGACCTGCGCCCCACCCGAGGAGACGCCGGAGAGCTGCCCCGAGGACTGCGCCGCCAGCTGAGTGACGGTGCCGCGGGCTGAGCGCCTGAGACTACTTGGGAGGTGTGGGGCTCGACGGAGCGCTAGGTGAGGTGGCCGCCTCGCGCAGGCGGCGGTCGACGCACTCGCGGAACCCCGTGCCGCAGTTCATGATCTGGCAGTCCGACCGGATCGTCAGCTCGAAGTCGCTCAGCTTGCAGGTGGCGGCACACTGGGCTAGGCGGCCGAAGTCCGAAGACTGATCGCCACGCTCACACTTGAGGTCCCATCGGCACGACTCGACGCAGCGCCGCGCCTCCGAGCTCACGCCCATGCTGTCGAGCATGCAGGAGTCGTACTGGTCGCAGGCCTTGCTCGCGCAGCTGGAGCGGGCCTTGAACTCCGCGCTCTGCCCCTTGGACTCGACGCAGCGCTTGACGCAGCCGTCGTTGCCCTTGGCGCCACACTTCGTGGACGTCTCGCACCACTGGGTGCACTGGTCCGCGATGCCCTTGACGGCGGCCAGCTGGCCCGACTTCTCCGCCAGGCAGCGCTCAAAGGGACCGCCGCAGCCGCGCGCTTCGCAAGTGGCCCAGGCGTCCAGCGCCTTCTTGTCCTTGTTGCACGTCTTGCTGCACGCGAGGAGCGCGGCGAAGTCCCGCGCCTCACCTGGCGGACGACAGTTGATCTCGTGGTGGCAGGCGTCCGCGCAGGCAGCCTTCGCCTTGGAGACACCGGCCCTGGACACGACGCAGGCGTGGTACTCGTCGCACGAGGTGGAGCCGCAGCCCTCTCGCGCCTTGAACTCGGCCTGCGAGGCCTTGTCCGACTGGCAACGCTCGATGCATGGCTTCCCGCCTGCGCCCGGCGCGCACTGCTCAAGGTGGGTGCAGATAGCGGTGCAGCGCTCCATCACCGGGTCCTTCTGCGGGGGAGGCGCGGCCTTCGCGATGGCTGCCTTGCGCTTGAAGTCGATGCAGGTCTGGTAGCCCGTGGAGTTGCAGGGCAGCTCGGCGCACGCCGTGATGGCCTCGAGCTCGTCCAACGGCCGGTGGCACGAGCGCATGCACGAAACCAGGGCATCGAAGGGTACGGCGGCGGCTGGGACGCCGGCGCCACACGCTAAGTCGCGACGGCAAGCCCCCTCGCAAACGAGGCGCGACTCGGGCACCCCCAGCCCGACCAGCATGCACTTCCCGTAGGTGCTGCAGGAGGCCGCGCACTTCTCGCGCACCTTGAACTCGAAGCGCGCGCTCTTGTCGTCGAGGCACCGCTTCACGCACGCTTCGCCATCTGCCGCCGGGGGGTCGCCGCAGCCGGCGCTCCGGTCGCAGATGCTTCGACAACGAACCTCCTCCTTGCTGGGGAGGATCTCCTGCGCCTTGACCATGCAGGCCGAGTACCCATCGCAGGCCGCGGATTTGCACTCAGCCGACGCCTTGAGCTCTGCTGGGCTCTTGGAGCAAGAGCGGGCGCACGTGACCGTGTCGAACGGCGAGACGGCGGCGCCCGAGGCCGCGCACTCCAGCTCCTTCTGGCACGAGGGGACGCAGTCCCTCATGCGCTTGGTGAGCTGGGATCCTGCGAGCACACAAGCGGCGAACCGCTCGCAGCTGGCCTGCGGCGCGCAGCGGCCGATGACGGCGAACGCCGCGCTCGCGCTCCGGTCCGTGAGGCAGTTGTCGACGCACTGTCCTCCTCCGTTGACGCTGGCCGGTCCCTCGGACCCGGGGTAACACGCGGCGTAGCGCTCACATGCGGCCTCGCACTTTTCCCTTGCGGGATCGCGAACCGGCTTCGGGGGGACCACCACCGGCTGCGCGACCGGCTGAGGCGGTGGGGGCGTGTAGACGGGCTGCGCGACCGGCTGAGGTGCCGGAGGCGTGTACACGGGCTGCGCGACGGGCTGAGGTGTCGGAGGCGTGTACACAGGCTGCGCAACCGGCCGGGGTGGCGGCGGCGTGTAGACAGGCTGCGCCACCGGCTGAGGCGGCGGCGTGTAGACGGGCTGCGCCACCGGGCGAGGGGCCGGGGGCGTGTACACGGGCTGCGCAACCGGCTGAGGCGGCGGCGTGTAGACGGGCTGCGCCACCGGCTGAGGCGGCGGCGGCGTGTAGACGGGCTGCGGCGTATAGACCGGAGCTGGCGCGGCCACCGGCTGAAAGACCGCGACGACGCATGCGTTGTAGGCCGCACCACACGCCTTCGCCTTGCACTTGTCGACGGCGATGAAGCCCAGCTTCTGCTGAGGGTCGGTCTGTGCCATCACGGTCTCGCAGCTGGAGAGGCACTGGGTCATCGCGGCCACGTCAGAGGCCGCGCCCCCACAGCCGAGCTGCTTCGCGCAGGCTTCGAAGCAGAACTGCGGCATACCGCCCCGAGCCTTGGAGGTGCAGGCCAGCTGTTCGAGCCCACAGGAAGCCGAGCAGCGCAGCGCTGCCTCGATATCTTTGCGCCGCGCCGGGTCCGACGCCGCGGGTACGCAACCCTGCATGCAGCTCTGGAAGGCCGTCGGCGTGGCCGCTACGGTTCCGCATCGGAAGGGGTTCTCGCAGAGCGTGGCGCACTCGGCCGTGACCCCGCCCTGCCCCTTGGCGAGGCATACGTCCCAGGCGATCCCGCAGGCCTGACCCGAGCAGTTGTACTGAAGCTCTTCGAAGGACCGCTCCGCAGTGGAGCCGAACAGAGACCGCGCGACGCACTCGCTCTGACACGCCCCGAACTGCGCGGCGGGGTTGCCCGCGGGCACGCACTGAGTGCGCCGCCCACAAGAGGCCGTGCACTTCTGCTCGGGGATCGTCGCGGTGTTCATGGTGCGGACGAGGCAGTCGTTGTACGGCACGCCGCACGCCTGATTGAGGCACCCGGCGGCCGCCCACCACGGTCGGGAGGTGGTGAGGTTGGCCGACCGGAGAGTGGCCTCACACGCGATCATGCAGCCCGAGACGAGGTCCCGCTGCTGCGCCTGCCCGGCGCACGTGAGCTGCTTCTCGCAGGTGGACGCGCACAGCTGCCGCTCGCCGTCGGTGAAAACGCGGTCCTGCGCAAGCGCCGGCACCCCTGCGAGCAGCGCCAGAGTAGCCAGGGTCACGACGCGCGCCTTGGAAGTGAGACCAACAACCGACATGGTCAATCTCCTGTAGGGAGGGTCCCCCACACAAGCGCCGGCAGCTGAGCGCCACCGGCTTCTTCGCTAGCGAGGCCCAACGGTCCCCGCGAGTCGGGCGGATGATCTACCCGCGGCCCGGACGGCGGGCAAGCGCAAAATCGAACGATTGCTTGGAAGTGCGCGTCTCGCTCCACCGCCAATCCAACGAAACCCCCAGAAGCGCCTTGATGGTTCAGTCGGTGGCGCGCCATCATCCAACGATGCGTGTTCCCGAGCTCATAATCACTCTCGTCCTCCTGGCCGCAAGCGGCTGCAACCGCGCCGAGCCCGCGAGCGCTCCCCCGCCTCCGAAGGGACAGGGAGCCGGCGGCGCGTCATCGCAGACAGTCACCGCCGCCGCAGAAGCCGTCTGGCCGCCGCCCGGCTCCGCCAAGGCACCGCCACCACCGGAGGTCGATCGCATCATGCGACGGGTGGCCGAGGGCCTCTCCACGCAGAACCGCGGAGAGGTCGAGCGTTATTTCATCACGGACCTCAGCTTTGCGGCCGTGTCGGACTGCGAGCCCGGCGTGGCCGCCCAAGTGGCCGCGGGCCGCGCGCAGGCTGCCACCAGCGCGGCTACGAGCGGCGCGGTGACCTTCCGCGGCTTTGACGAGGGGTATTTGCTGGAGGTGCCCGCAGGAGGCAAGCCCGGCCCGTGTCGCGCCCGGCAGGCCGTAGGCCTTTACCAAGCTCGCTATACTTGGCGCGTCGGTGAAGCGGACGTCAGCGGCGAGGCGCACTTCCTGCGGGTGGGGAGCGTGTGGTTCCTGGTGAAGCTCTGAGGGCCCCTGGCCTACGTGTGATGGCAGGCGTCGGCGAGGTGGCCTGAAGCCGGGTGCTTCCCGATCCCGCGGTGCCATCAGGGATCCTGCGTTGGCGGCTCCTCTTCGTCGCGCTCGGGCTTCTCTTCCTTGGCGGGTGGCTCCTTCTCGTCGGGGTCGAATGAAGGGGCCGGGGCCGGGATCTCGGACTCATCGCCGTCGCGCGGGTCGTCAGTGCGCTCCCACTCGATCATCGGCACCTCGGACTTCACGATCGGGATCGCCTCCTCCCGCTGAACGGGCAGCGCGCCTTCGTAGAAGGCCTGATCGTAGCCATAGACGTCGTTCAGGAAGATGGGCTCGGGGTTGTCTGCGTCAAAAGCGACGGTGTTGTATTCGACGTGCACGGGGATAGGCGCCTTGAGCTTGAACGCGCGCTCCTTCTTGGCCTTCAGGATCTCTTGAACCTTGGCGCGGTTCACTATCCCGTCCCGCTCGAGGAGGTAGGTGGCCATCCCCACCGGATCGTGTAGCCGCATGCACCCGTGGCTGAAAGCCCGGAGCGTCCGGTCAAACAACGACTTCTTCGGCGTGTCGTGCATGTAGATCGCAAACTCGTTCGGAAACAGCAGCTTCACCTGGCCGAGCGCGTTGTCGGGGCCCGCCTCCTGGAAGATGAGCTCTCGGCCGTCGTTCAACACCCGCCGCTTGTATCCATGCCGTTCGAGGTAGGTCGGGTCCTTCGCCGCCTCAACCAGGACCTCCTGGATGCGGATCCGCTCCGGGACGTTCCACACGGGGTTCAGCACGACCGTCGTGATGGTGCTGGACAAGAGCGCCGTGCGATTCAAGTGGCCCTTGCGCCCGTGATCGGCGTCCACCTCCATCTTGTTGTTGCCCACGACAACCCGGTGCTTCCGGACCTGGTCGGCCCCGTCCCACACCTCCACCTCGAACTGCGGGATGTTCACTCGGAAGTAGAAGTCGTGGCCCCGCCGCGTCACGTTAGACTCGCGCCAGCGTTGGAGCGAGAGCGAGAGCTGGCGGACGCGGTCTTTCATGGGCTCGTTGAGCTTGCGCTTGACCGCGCCTTCGACCCCGTGCGCGTCTTTGACCACGCCGTCGACCCTGAGCTGGTGGTGCTTCTGGAAGCGCTTGACCGCTTCGTCGAGCGCGACGTCGAACACCTCGCTGAGGACGTCACCCTCTGCCGTCGGCTCGAGGAAGCCCTGCGCAGCGAGCCGGTGCCTCAGCTCGATCACCTTCGGACCCTTCATCCCCTTCTTCAGCGCGCCGCGGAGCTTCAGCGGCGCGATGTCCAGCGCGCGATACTTGGCCAGCGCGCCACGCGCACGCTCGTAGAACGGGTGCCGGGGCCACATCGCCTTGAGCGCCGCCGCGGGCTTCTCACCGGCGGCCTGGAAGTCCGCGAGCAGCTCCTTCTTGAACTTGTCTGCGCCCCGGCCGGCGGCCTCGGGACCCGGTGCGTCGAACGGGTGCGCGACGATCAGGTACTTGAAGTCGAGCGCGTACTGCATGAAGCCCTGGACCGCCGCCACATCCAGGTCGACCAGCGACGCCCGTAGCGCCTTGCGCGCCGCCGACGCTGAGGTGACGCGGGCGTCGAGATCTGCCAGCCAGACATCGAAGGGGTCGTCGTCCGAGAACCCCTTCTCCAGAAGGTCCGCGGCGACGCGTTTGCGCTGGTCCGAGTACGTCTCGCCGTCCGCGGGTTCGAACGCCGTGAGGATCGCGCCGAGTCGAGCGACCGCGCCCTGGGGATCCGCGTCGAGCGCCGCGGCCAGCTGCGCCGAGGCCGCCTCGTAATCAGCGAGCGATTTGGTGAGCCGGGCAGTGGGGTACGGAGATGGCTCCACGCCGTGGGACTCGATGTCCAACAGCAGGTCGACCACGGCTCGCCCCTCCGGCGACAACGCGTCACCTCGGCCGAGCCACCGGGAGTAGTCGCGGAGGCCGTATGCAGACGCCAACAGCTTGCGGAACCGCTTGGCCTTCCCTGCGGCGACCTCGAGCGCTCGGCGCGTGTCATCGTCGGCCGCGCCCTCACCCTCGAAGCGCTTGCGGATCGAGAGCAGCAGGGCGTCTGCGAACTTCCTCGTGGTTCGCGCGCGCGGCTTCTTGGCGGGCTCGGCGGCTGGCGCACCAGCGATCGGCGCCGCGCCCGTGGGGTGAGCGACAGGGGCGACTGCGGCAGGAGGGGTTGGTGTGGAGGGCGCTCCCGGCGGAGACGGCGCGACCGTGCGCTCGCAGCCCCAGGCCCCTAGAAGGGCGAGCACGAGCGTCCGCGCAAGGCGAACGCCACGACGGCGGGTGTGGGACCGACCGAGCACGGCGGATGTCCCCCAAGCATGACTAACAATCGCGGCGCACATCAGAAGCCTCCCGCTCGAGCCTTCAGCACTCCCCGTGCCAGCGTTGTCCGTCAGCGCCGAGACACGCCGCCCCTGCGCCCTCTCTGCCGTCCCGTGGCCGGTTTTTCAGCCCAAGGTCGCGGACGAGCGTCCCACCCGGCGTGCGCCCGTGGACACACCTACGGCGCCAGATTGACACGATGGCACTGAACAGCCGTGCCGGTCGCGCGGCGGTGAAAGCTACCACACGCGGTCCGGTCGGCAACCTTGTGTTGCCACGCTCCGGAGCGGCTGGTAGACGGAGCCGCATGCGAGTTGGTAGACGGACCCGCGTGCGATCTGGACGAGCCCTCCCCTTCGCTGCCCTTTGGGTGGTCGCGCTCGGGTGTACGGCGCCGCCGCCACGCGAGACGCCGGGACATCCTCCGCAAGCGGTGCCTGCGGCCCTGGCCGCCACCGCGCAGCCACCTCGCCCGCCGACGTCCCCCAAGGTCCGACCCAGCCCGCCCGCACAGCAGCAGCCGCGGTCTACACAGCCTCTGCCACCCGCCCAGCAGCCGCCACCGCCCGCCGCGCCGGTCCCTTCGGCTCCGGAAGTCGAGGCTCCGCCAGAGGGCCCCCCTACGGGTGTCGCGGAGGCGGTGGCGGCGCTGCAGTCAGCGCCGGAGATCTTGGGGCTCGCAACGGGTGTCGCAGTCGCCGACGTAGCGACTGGAGACGTGTGGGCAGCGGTCGACGCCGACCGCCTCCTGAACCCAGCGAGCAACGAGAAGCTGCCCACCACGGCAGCCGCTCTGGTCCTCCTGGGACCAGAGCACCGGTTCGAGGCCACGGTGAAGCTGGCGGCGGGGGGAGTGGTCGTTCTCTCGGGCGGCGGCGACCCGAGCCTCGACACTGCGGCGCTAGACGCCCTCGCCGCTGCGGCCGCCGACGCACTCCGGGGGACCGCGGCTAGCGCAGTCGAGGCCGACGAGTCCCCCTTCGCGGGCAGCGCCCTGCCGCCGGGCTTCGAGGCGAAGGCTACCGACGCCGCTTATCGGGCCGCCACGGGTCATACGGCCATCAACGAGGGGACCTATCGCGTCACGCTGTCGCCCACCCGGGTCGGTTCGCCCGTGAAGGTCGAGTTGGATCCCCCGGGCAGCTACCTGGTGCTCGACAACAGGGCCAACACCGTGGCTGGCAAGTCACGCCGTATCGGCGTGGAGAGTAAAGGCGCGACGGGGCTGGTCGTGAGGGGACGACTCGGCGTGGACGCCACCCAGAATCCCGTCGCCGTGCGGCGCGTGGACGATCCGTCCCTGGTGGCGGCCACGGCCTTCCGCGCCCTCCTGAAGCGGCACGGCGTCACGGTCTCCGGACCGGCGCGCGTCCGGCGGGTACCCGTCGAGGCCGGCGCGAAGATCCTGGCCACACGACGGTCCGCACCGTTGTCGGAGCTGGTCGCGCACGTCAACAAGACCTCGAGCAACTTCGGGGCGGAGATGCTCCTGCGGGCGATCGCGCTGACCGAGGCGCAAGCAGGACGCGGCCCGGCCAACTGGGAGACGGCCACGGCGGCCGTCTTACGCGTGGCCACCGCCACCCTGGGCCTCGAGACCGGTTCCCTCGAGGTCCGTAACGGCTCGGGGCTCTACGACGGCGGACGAATCACCGCGCGCGCCCTGGCGCGGCTGCTCACGGCGATGCACGGACAGCCCGCGTTCGCCGCTTTCGACGCTTCGCTCGCGGTCGCGGGTGTTGACGGGACGCTGGCCGGCCGACTGCTCGGCGCCACGACGGCGAAGCACGTGCGTGCGAAGACCGGGACGCTGGACGCAGTCTCGTCGCTGGCCGGTTATGTCCCGACGCGCAGCGGACGGCTGCTGGCCTTCGTGGTCTTGATGAACGGGAAGATGAAGAGCGCCGCGGGGGCCAGGAAGGTGCAAGACCGCCTGGTCACGGCGCTGGCGGCGCTACCCTGAGGGGCCCGCGCCGCCGCTGAATGTCAGCGCGCGGCGACCGCCAAGCGGGCCTCGGCGCGCTTGCGCCGACGCTCGTGCAGCTTGAACTGCGAGTCGCCAATGGAGGCCGACTCGAGCTGCTTGTTGGCCTCGTCGAGGGACTTCTTGGCGCGCGCCACGTCGATGTCCTCTTTGAACTCGGCTGCCTCGGTGATCACGATCAGCCGGTCGCTGAGCACCTGCAGGTAGCCGTCGGCCACGGCGAGGGCTCGCCCGCCACCCTTGGCCGACTGGAACGACAACGCGCCGGGCTCGAGGGTCGTGAGCACCGCGACGTGCCCGGGGAGGACGCCGAGCTCGCCGAGCGCGCCCGGCGCCGTGAGTTCCTTTACGGACTCACGGAGCTTCAGCCCCTCCGGGGTGACGATCTCGAGATCCATCGCGTCGGCCATGGCTTACTTGTTCTCCCGCTCGAAGTGCGCGAACACCTCTTCGATCGGCCCCTTGAAGTTGAAGTACGGCTCCGGGACGTGGTCCAGGTCGCCCGCGAGGATCATCTTGAAGCCCTTGATGGTCTCGTCGAGCTTGACGTA
>SXOO01000170.1 GCA_005776725.1 Pseudomonadota bacterium
ACATCTTCAAGATGGGCGGGCTCAAGAAGAAGCTCCCCATCACGCGGTGGACCTTCTTGATCGGGACGCTCGCCATCGCAGGCGTCCCCTTCCTGTCCGGCTTCTACTCGAAGGACGCCATCCTCTGGGAGGTCCGCACCACGCAGAGGCTCCTCTCGGTGCCCGATCGCGCCGTGGCGGTATACGAGGACGCGAGCTTCGGCTTCATCGGGGGCCGCGACGGCGTCGTGTTGCGCCGAGAAGGCGACGCTTGGCAGTCCGACCTCGTCCCGCCGGTCAAGGTGTCAGCGCGGGGCACGAGCCATCTCCGGTATCCGGACGTCCGTAGCATCACGGCCGTGGGCGACTCGTTCTGGGCCGTCGGCGGCGACGTGAGCACCGGCACCGGCGCGGTGTATCGCGGGCGCGGCCGCGGCTGGACGCTGGAGCATCAGGTCAGCGAGAAGGGCGCTCCGCTCAACGCCGTTTGGGGCTCGGGTCCCGAAGACGTCTGGGCCGTGGGCGACCGCGGCCTCGTGGTGCACTACAACGGCAAGGAGTGGACGCGCGTCGAGGTGCCCACGGTCATGTCGCTCACGGCGATCACCGGCACCTCGGCCACTGACGTCATAGCGGGTGGCGGCGGAGGCACGCTGCTGCGCTGGGATGGCAAGGCGTGGGCCGTGGAGAGCGGCATCGGCACGGGCACGATCGTCAGCCTCATGAACGCCGGAGGGACCCTCGTGGGGGCCACCGAGCGCGGCGATCTGATGAAGCGTGGGGCCGCGGGCTGGGAGAAGGCCGTGGCCAAAGCGCCCGGAGTTCAGAGCCTCGCGATCCGCTCAGTGGCCCTGGATGATCAGGGCAAGCTGTGGCTTGCCGGCCGGGGCTCGCTCCAGGGCGCCGACCAAACAATCGCCGTGGCGCTGCACGGCGCCTGGGGCGGCGACTTCCAGCTTCACACCGGGCCTCCCGGCATTCTGTTCACGGGCGTCGTGGCGGGGGCCAGCGGCCCCACCCTCACGGCAGACAACCGTCAGATCTACCGCCTCGAGACGCAGGGCGAGACCACCGCGTTCGTGCCGCGCTCGGGCGTCCCGTCGAAGCCGTGGTTCCATCAGCTGCTCTGGATCCTAGCCACGATCAGCGCCGGGCTCACTGCCTTCTACATGTTCCGCCTCTACTTCATCACGTTCGAGGGCGAGACGCGGGCCGACCCTGAGGTCTGGGCGCACTGCCACGAGAACCCGCCCAACATGACCATCCCGCTCATCATCCTGGCGGTGCTCAGCGTGGTCGGCGGCTGGTGGGGCTCCGACCTTCAAGCGTGGTTCGGCCCCGTGCTGGCCACGGCGGACGCGCGGCTGCAGGCTGAACCGCACCACACGCTCATGGCCTACGTGCCTACCGCCGTCGGCATCCTTGGCATCGGCCTGGCGTTCGCCTTCTACGGTCGCGTCTCCACGCGCCCCGCCGAGCTGGCCGCGAGCTTCCCGCGTCTCTACGCCCTCCTGAACAACAAGTTCTACGTCGACGAGCTCTACCACCTCATCGTGGTCACGCCGTTCCGATGGGTGGCCCGGCTCCTCCATGAGGTCATCGACCGCCTGGCGGTCGACGGCCTGCTCGTTCACGGGTCCGCGTCGATCTGGAAAGTGCTCGGGCGCGCGCTCCGGCCGCTCCACGCGGGCAACGTGCAGAACTACGCAGTGGCGGTGGCCGTCGGCCTCGCCGTCCTCATCTGGCTCGTCGGGATGAAGCCCACGCTATGGTAACGCTGGTCGCCAATCCGTTCGTCGAGCTGCCGAGCGACTTTCCGCTGCTCACGATCGTCACCTTCCTGCCGCTCATCGGAGCGCTGCTCCTCGCCTTCATCCCGAAGGAGAACGAGTCGGCCATCCGTGGCACCGGCATCTTCATGTCGCTGCTCACGCTCGTCGTCTCATTCGGCGTGTGGAGTGGCTTCGAGGACGTCGCTGGCCTCCAGCTGGTCGACCGCGCGCCGTGGGCGCCCGGAGGCATCGGCTACGCCCTGGGTGTGGACGGCATCAGCCTCCTCATCGTCATGCTGACCACCTTCATCACGCCGATCGCGCTCGTGTCGGCCACGCGCGCCATCGAGCACCGTGTGAAGGAGTTCGTCATCGCGGTCCTGGTGCTGGAGACCGCCATGATCGGCGCGCTCCTCGCGGTGGACATGTTCCTCTTCTACGTCTTCTGGGAGGCCATGCTCATCCCCATGTACCTCCTCATCGGGGTCTGGGGCGGCAAGAACCGGCTGTACGCCACCACGAAGTTCTTCATCTTCACCATGGCTGGCTCGGTGTTCATGCTGGTGGCCATGGTCTACGTCTACCTGAAGGGTGGCGCGGACTCGTCGGCTCTTCACGACGTCGTAGAGACCACGCTCACCTTCAACCGCGACAAGCCCTGGAGCAGCGAGCAGACCTGGCTCTTCTTGGCGTTCGCGGTGGCCTTCGCCATCAAGGTGCCGCTCTTCCCGCTGCACACGTGGCTGCCGGACGCGCACACCGAGGCCCCCACGGCCGGCTCCGTGATCCTGGCGGCCATCATGCTGAAGGTCGGCACCTTCGGCTTCCTGCGCTTCGCCTTCCCGATGTTCCCGGAGGCCACGGGGTACTTCTCCAAGGTGTTCATCGGTCTCGCGGTTATCGGGATCGTTTACGGCGCCTTCTGTGCCTACAACCAGACCGACGTGAAGAAGCTGGTCGCGTACTCCTCCGTGAGCCACCTCGGCTTCGTGGTGCTGGGGATGTTCGCGCTCAGCCGATCCGGGGTCGAGGGCGCAATCCTCCAGATGGTGAACCACGGCATCTCCACCGGTGGCCTGTTCTTGTGCGTGGGCATGCTCTACGAGCGCCGGCACTCGCGGCTCATCGAAGACTACGGCGGCATCGCCAAACAGCTGCCGATCTTCGCCGTGTTCTTCATGGTGATGACCCTCTCGAGCATCGGCCTCCCCGGCACGAACGGCTTCGTGGGCGAGTTCATCATCATCCTCGGGACCTTCGAGGAGGCGCTCTCCAACCACCTCGACCTCTCGCTGCCGCTGGTCGAGTTCGCCCAGTCCTGGCGCGTGGTGGTCATGGTGGCCGCCATCGTGGCTGCGTCGGGCGTGATCCTCGGCGCCATCTACATGCTCAGCATGTTCCGGCGCGTGATGTTCGGCGAGCTGAAGCACGAGGAGAACAAGCACCTCAAGGACGTCTCGCCCCGCGAGTTCGCCTACATGCTGCCGCTCGTCGTGGCCGTGTTCCTGATCGGCTTCTTCCCGCAGACGTGCTTCGACAAGATGCGCACCTCGGTCGACGCCCTCATCGAGTTCACCAAGCCGCGGGTGCAAGAGGTGCGCGCGCCCGAGACCATGCGTGTGCTCCGCGCGCGCCAGCAGGCAGACGCTGGGGCGCCCGTCGTGGCACCCACCCTCGCCGAGATCGGCGTTGAGCGGGAGGGCGGCTGATGCTCCACGATCTCCTAGTCACCTTGCCGATCTGGCTCACCGTCGTGGTGGGCTGTTTCCTGCTCCTCCTCGACACCGTCCCCGGGACCGAAGGCGCCAGCAAGCGCTACCTGGGCGCGATCTCGGCCGGCGGCGCGGCGGCGTCGTTGTTCGCGGTGTGGCTCCTTTGGGGCCGCGCAACCGGCAGCCTCGACACCCCGATGTTCCAGCTCATGATGACGATGGGCACCTTCGAGCTGGCCGCGTGTTCGGTCATCCTCGTCATCACCCTCTTCGTCTCGCTCATGGCAGCCGAGCACGCCGAGGAGCAAGGCTTCGGGCACGGCGAGTTCTACGCGCTGATCCACTTCGGCGCGTTCGGCATGATGGTCATGGTCACGGCCACGCACCTGGCCACCTTGTTCGTCGGCCTCGAGATCATGTCCATCGCGGTCTACGTGCTCGCGGCCGTCAAGCGCTCCAGCCCGCTCTCGGCTGAGGCTGGGCTCAAGTACTTCGTCCTCGGCGCGTTCGCCTCCGGCATCCTGCTGTTCGGCTCGGCGTACCTCTACGGCGAGACCGGCCAGCTCTCTTACTCGGGGATCGCCGCCGCCCTGGCGTCCAAGACCGAGCCAACCGGCTATCTCGGCCTCGCCCTCGCGCTCCTGGGCGTTGCGTTCGGCTTCAAGATCGCCCTCGTACCGTTCCACATGTGGACGCCGGACGTTTACGCCGGCTCCCCGCCGCCCGTGGCCGCGTTCATGGCCACTGGCGTGAAGACCGCCGCCGTCATCGGTATGGCGCGCCTCTTCGCGCAGGCCATGCCGGCTGAGGTGACCGGCTCGTTCCAGAAGGACTTCCTGGACGGCATGTCGCTGTTCGCCATCCTCACGATCCTGGCCGGTAACGCGATCGCGCTCCACCAGACCAGCCTCAAGCGCATGCTCGGCTACTCCAGCATCGCCCACGCGGGCTACCTGGTCATTGGCGTCATGGCAGCCCATCGGGGCGGTGGCGACCTCGGGCCCGTGCTCTTCTACTTGTTCACCTACGCCCTCGCGAACCTCGCGGTCTTCGCCGTGATCACCTCGCTCGTGCGCAGCGCCAGCGTCGCGGACGAAGACGTCACCGTCGACCACGTCGCGGGTCTCTCGCGCCGTAACCCCATCGCCGCGCTCGTTCTCGCCGTTGGCCTGCTCTCGCTGGCCGGCGTCCCGCCCACGGCCGGGTTCTTCGGAAAGCTGCAGCTCTTCGGCGCCGCCCTGGCCACGGATGGCGAGGGCCAGACGCGCTTCTTGTGGCTCGTTTGCGTCGCGATGCTTGGCAGCGTCATCAGCGTCTACTATTACCTTCGTGTCATTGTGGCTGCGTACATGCGCGAGCCGGAGCCGGGCCAGCTGCCCGCCCCCGGTCGCGGCCTGGCGCTCACGATGGCGCTCACCGCCCTCGCCACTGTGTGGGTGGGCTTCTTCCCCGGGCAGACTATCGCCATGAGCGCCGGCATCATCGACAAGCCGTCGATCGCCACACAGGCGCCTCCCGCGCCCACGGTGGCCGGTCAGCCCTCTCCCGAGGCCTCGCCAAACGACGGCTGAGCCTCTTGGGCCGCATTAGGCCCGCAAGGAACCCTTGACTCCATCGCCCCTCTCTCCGTCCCGCGTCAACGGTACGGGTGTCTCCTCCGAGGTGACCTTCGCGTCACTCGGCCTCTCTTCAGAGCTGCTCTCCGCCGTCACCGCCGCCGGGCACTCCATCCCCACGCCGATCCAGGCAGCCGCGATCCCCGCGGCCCTGGAGGGCCGTGACGTCCTCGGGCTGGCTCAGACCGGTACCGGCAAGACCGCCGCCTTCGTGCTCCCCATCCTCCAGCGCATCGAGTGGAACCGGTCGCCTCGCCGGATCCGCGCGCTCGTCCTCTCGCCCACCCGTGAGCTCGCCGCCCAGATCGAGGATCAGGTGGTCCGGTACGGCTCGCGGCTCGGCGTCCGCTCCGCGGTGATCTTCGGCGGCGTCGGCCAGACCTCCCAGGTGGCCCAGCTCCGGCGCGGCGTCGACCTTCTGGTCGCCACGCCTGGGCGCCTCGAAGACCTCCTCCAGCAGCGCCTCATCGATCTCAGCGCCGTGGAGGTGCTGGTCCTCGACGAAGCCGACCGGATGTTGGACGTGGGCTTCCTCCCCGCCGTCCGCCGTCTCCAGAAGGTGCTGCCCACCAAGCGCCAAACGCTGTTCTTCTCGGCCACGCTCCCGAAAGAGCTCGAGGACCTGGTCGGGAGCCTCCTGAAGCAGCCGGTGCGCGCGGAGGTGGCCGTCAGCGGGACCACCGTGGCCACGGTGGAGCAGCGCCTGTATCACGTCGACGACGAGAACAAGCGCAAGCTGCTCACCCAGCAGCTCGCCGAACCCAAGATCGAACGCGCGGTCGTCTTCCCCCCCACGAAGCAAGGCTCCCATCGCGAGGCAA
>SXOO01000171.1 GCA_005776725.1 Pseudomonadota bacterium
GACGAGCTCGCCTGGTAGAAGCGGGGCTTGATCCCGGTCTCACGGATGGCCTCGAGGAGGCGCGTGGTCCCCAGCGCGACCACGTCGCCGGTGTACTCCGGGATGTCGAACGACACCCGCACGTGCGACTGCGCCGCAAGGTTGTAGATCTCGTCGGGCTGAATCCGCGACAGGAGCCGCGCGAGCGCGCTGCCGTCCGTGAGGTCGCCGTAGTGCAGGAACAGGCGGACGCCCTCGAGGTGCGGGTCGGAGTAGAGGTGGTCGATCCGGGCGGTGTTGAACGTGGAGGCCCGCCGGATGAGCCCGTGCACCTCGTACCCCTTCGCGAGCAGCTGCTCCGCGAGGTAGCTGCCGTCCTGCCCCGTGATGCCGGTGATGAACGCTTTCTTCATGCGAGGAGGTCCTGTGACGGTCGGGTGCGGTCAGTTGTCCGTGGGACGCGGGGCGATCAGCTGGGTTTACCTGGGGGCGTCGCGAAGGCGAGCCTTGGCCCGCCGCCCCTTCGCCACCAGCGCCGGCTTCAGGAGGCGGCGCAGGGAGGGCAGCAGGTAGCCCAGCGTGGCCAGCTTACCGCCCGACACCGGGAACTCCCGCTCCACGCGCCCGTCGCGAGCGCAGGCCAGCACCATCGCAGCTACGTCCTCTGCGGAGCACATCGTCTGGCTGAACACGATGTCCTCCACCTCGTCGAGCTCGGCGAGGATGAAGCCGGTCGAGATGGGCCCGGGGCTCACCACGCTCACGGTCACGCCCGAGCCGCGCAGCTCCTCGGCCATCGCCACGGTGAACGCCCGCAGCCCGAACTTCGTGGACGAGTACGTCGCCGCGCCATCCAGCGGCACCTTGCCGGCCAGGCTGGCCACGTTGACCACGAAGCCGCCCGAGGCGCGGAGGTGCGGCAGCACGAGGCGAGAGAGTACGAGCGGGGCGCGGAGGTTCACGTCGACCATCGCGGCGATCTCTTCGGCGCTGCGCTTCTCCACGGCGCCCCGAAAGTGCGCCCCGGCGTTGTTCACCAGCCCGTTCAGGCCGCCGAAGTGCGCCACGGTGGCGTCTACGGCCCCGCGCAAGGCCCCCAGGTCCGCCACGTCCGCCGGCACCACGAGGCTCCTCGGCAGGTCCTTCGCCACCGCGAGGAGGGGCTCCCGCCGGCGTGCCACCAGCGCGACGTTGGCGCCGGCCGCGTGGAAGGCGCGGGCACAGGCCTCGCCCACGCCCAGTGACGCCCCGGTGATGAGGACGGTGCGGCCCGCGAAGGCGGTGTCGGGGGTGTTCATTGGGCTCCCGTGGGGCCGGCGCCGGCCCGTGTTTCCAGGTCGGTCGGCCAGCCGCGCTGCACCGTCAGCTCGCGCGCGTTCGCTCCGAGGTCGCGGAAGACCACACTGATGAGGTCGTCGGGCAGGACGCCCTGGCCACGCTCGGGCCACTCGACCACGACCACGCCGGGGCCGCCCAGCAGGTCGAGGAAGCCGATGGCCAAGAGCTCCTCGGCGTCGCCCACGCGGTAGAGATCCAGGTGATACATGGGCACCCGGCCGGGGAGCACGTTCATCATCGTGAACGTGGGAGAGCTCACGGGCACGGACTCGGGCACCCCGAGCGCGCGCGCCAGCCCTCGTGCGAAGACCGTCTTGCCGGCCCCGAGGTCTCCGAAGAGCCCCACCACCTCACCCCCCTCCAGGGTCTCGGCGAGGCGGGCTGCGACGCGCGCCGTGCCGCGTGCCGAGCGCGTCGCGACGGTCACGGGCAGCTTCACGTGGGGCGTTTGACCGGGAAGGTGACCCACGCGAGCAGGTACAGCACGATGACGATCCCGAGGACCATGCGGAACCCGAGGTGCACCGCCAGGAGCTCGGCGAGCACCGCGGCGATCACGCTGGTGGCGCCGTTGATTGCCCACGCCCAGGGGACCAGCGCGGCCCGGTCGGGATCCGCGCCCAGGGGCTCGATCGCAGACGGGAAGAAGAAGCCGAGCGCGAAGGCCGTGGGGGCGATGATGAGCACGGCCACCACGAGCCGCGCCGCCATGGGCAGCCCGAGCAGGGCGCGCAGGATGGTGTCGAGGAAGAGGGCGTCGGCGGCGACGGTGCCCACCACCACCAATGCCGCGAAGCGCACCGCCGCGTGGGGGCTCGCAAAGCGCCCGGAGTAGAGGCTCCCGATGCCCGAGAAGAGCAGGATCGCGGCCAGCACCACGGTGGTCGCGAACACCGGGCTGGCCAGGAACAGCGTGAGCTTCCGGATCAGCACCATCTCCGCGAACATGAAGCCGAGCCCGAGGCACGCGAAGTACACCAGCGCGCGCAGCTTGCCCGGCACCTTGCGAACGCCCCGTCGGGCTCCCAGCATCGGGATGGCGATGATCAGGAGCGCCGCCACCAGCGCCTGGACCAGCGTGATCCAGGGCAGGTAGGCGCCCCAGAGCTCCACGGGGATCTGTTGCAGTGTGGACCAGAAGTCCGTGGGCATCTCTGGCTGCGCCGAGGGGTTCGCCGCCGCGGACGGCCCGGCCCCGGGCGCGCCGTTAACGGCCGTCGCCACCCCGCCGTCGGGCACTCCGGGGGCGTCGCCGTCGGGCACTCCGGGGGCGTCACCGTCGGGGACTCCTGGGGCGTCACCGTCGGGCACTCCGGGGGCGTCACCGTCGGGGACTCCTGGGGCGTCACCGTCGGGGACTCCTGGGGCGTCACCGTCGGGGACTCCGGGGGCGTCACCGTCGGGGACTCCGGGGGCGTCGCCGTCAGGGACTCCGGGCGCGTCGCCGTCGGGCACTCCGGGGGCGTCACCGTCCGGCACGCCGGGCGGCGCGGCCTCGGAGGGTGCCAGCGCCGGAGACGCGTCGAGCGCCGCCATCGACCGGCGCTGATAGTCCCGCAGGCCCTCGATGGTGCTCCAGCGGACCACATCCGCGAAGTACGGCCGGTCGTCAGTGGTGGCGGTGATGTTGAACAGGTAGGCGTCGAGCGCGGCCGCGCCCTGGTCTGGCGCCGTGAGCACCGCACGCGCGATGTTGGTGTAGCTCTCCTCGAGCAGCACCGTGTACTGGTTCACCTCTTCGTCCCGAACGCCCGGGAGATAGCTGATGTCGAAGCTCCGCTGCCGAGTCCACGCTCGGACGGTCTCGAGCTGCGGGGGCGTGAAGCCCTCCGGCCGAATCAGGAGCAGCCCGAGGAACGTGTCGCGGACGAAGACCACCTTGTCCGCCGGGTTGGCGATCCCGGCGGCACGCAGCGCGGCGGCCGCGGTGGGGATGAGGCGGATCCCGTTGTGGGGCGGCACCCCCAGCCGCATGGTCACGGCGACCATGCCGCCCTTCCGCAGCGCGGAGAGGTAGGCCTCGAAGGCCTCCACAGTGAGCGGATACGTCTCGCTCATGCCGGGGGTGGACGTGGCCGAGAGCCCCGAGGCGTCGAGGTCCCGCAGGATCACCAGATCGAACTCGCCCTGGTGTGCCCGCGCGATCGCGCGTCCGTCTCCCACCTCCAGCGTGACCCCCGGCTGCTCGAGGAGGCGCCCGGTGTAGTCGGCGTGGTCGCGCAGAAGGTCGACGAACGCGGGGTTCGACGTCACGCCCAGCACCCGGGGGCTCCCGTGATGGCGCGCCTCGGCCAACGCCTCGCCGCCGGCGGACTGCAGCGCGAGCACCGCCGGCGGAGTCGCCGTCAGCTGGTAGGGCAGGGCGCTCAGCAGCCAGTCCAGGAAGCGGCCCTGGTCCTTCGTGAGGCCGCGCGCCAGGGAGCCGACCTTCTCACCGTCCACGAACACGGCGTGCTGCGCGGGTGGGCGGATCCCGAACGGCGTCCCGGCAGACAGCCCGGCTGCTGTGCGCTCCGAGGTCGACTCGACGAGCTGGATGTAGCCGTGGGGGCCGAAGCTCTCGTCGATGACGCGCGCGCCCGAGATCTCGGTCGTCCGCAGCGTCCCGAGGATGCCCTTGAACTCGTTGAACTCGATTACGCCGTACACGGCGATCACGGCCACCGCGCCGGCGAGAGTGGCTCCAGACAGCGCTCGCCAGATCGCGGATGAGGCCAGCAGGATCGCGGCGACGCCCACTGGCACCACCGGCAGCAGCAGCGTGCGGTCGGGCGGAACGACGTAGAGCAGACCCAACACCGCGAACGCGCCGATCCCGGAGGCCGCCAGATCCGCGAAGTAGAGCTTGTGCACGTCGCGCGTGAAGCCCACGAGCGTCACGCCGATGAAGAAGCTCTGCGTGAGCATCGGGACTAGCGCGATCCCGTAGTACGCCATGAGCCACCAGGCGTGATCCGGGTCGGCGATCATCTTGCCGGGGACGAAGGGCACCGCCTGTTGGCAGAAGTGCGCGATCACCAGCAGCGGCACGCTCATCCAAGCCGTAGCGAACAACACGCTGTCCCGGCGCGTGAGGAACCACTCGCGGAAGACCGTGAGAAGGGTGCCCGACAGGCCGAAGCCCAGCAGGGCCACCGAGATGACCATCGCGCCGAAGCTCGCGTAGCTCTCCAGCGCGAATGTCCGCATGAGCACGATCTGGTAACAGAGCACGCTGGCGGCCACGAGGCCGATGCCGATCGCATTGACCGGGCGTGCGCGAGTGGTGTGGAGGGCCTCGTTCATGGCGCCGACCTTACGTCCTCGCCACTGAGGGCGCGAGAACGCGAGTCCTGCTCCACGACGCGGGTCTGCGGAGCCCTCGCCTGTGCTCCACCGCTTCGGTTCGGCTCACCCGGTGCGGGCAGGGCGCCCTACTGACAGACCCCCTTGACCTCCCCATCCAGGCAGCCCTTACAGCCGCACAGGAGCTCGCCCTCGCAGGTTCCCTCGCCACAGTCGAGGTTGCTCCAGCAGCTGCCATCCGCCTGCTCCGGCTTGCAGACCCCCGAGTCGCCAGCCGTATCGAGCCCGGCGCAGTGGTAGCCCGTGGGGCAGTCGAGCTCCGCGTAGCAGCACGCGCCGTCAGCGACCATGCAGTAGCCGGGGTAGAAGGTCGCGTAGCCAAGAGGAGTGGTGGTGGCCATGCCGCAGGGATGGCCCGCGAAGCCCTGGCAGAAGTCGCCGGGGGCACAGTGGGCCGTGGCGAAGCACGTCCCGGGCTCCGCGGGCGCGGGGACGCACTGTCCTGCCGTGACGCCCGGCGGGCTCCACGACTTCACCGACTCGGCCACGGTGCAGGCCTCGCCTTCGCCGCAGTCGTCGTCGCTGAGACAGCAGGCGGCGGCGGGATCGTCTACGTCGAGGCAAGTGCCGGGCGTGCCGGCGCCCTCGCACGGGCCGCACAGGCCACAGGTCTCGGCGCCAATGCAGGCTTGCCCGTCCTCACAGTCGAGGGCGAACCAGCAGCTCCCCGTGGCCGGGACGGGCTTGCAGACCTTGCCGCTCGTGGGGAGCGTGAACGCGCACTCGTAGCCTTCTTTGCACTCGAGCCCCTCCGTGCAGCACGCGCCGTCGCGTGGCACACAGCTGCCGGCGTAGAGGAAGTCGAGCCCCTCGTCGCCACAAGAGAACCCCGTCCAGGAGACGCACTGCTCGTCCCCGGCGCAGTACTCGTCCCCGAAGCACTGACCGGGCTCGGGCGGCGTGGTGCAAGCGCCCACCTCCTTGCCGAAGTAGACGCCGTTGCCCGGCAGAGCGACCTCCGCCGTGCAGACGAGCCCGTCCGAGCACTCGGCGTCGACGGTGCAGCAGCCCTCGGCCTTGGGAGTGCACGACCCGGCTTTCGGGATGCAGTACGTCTCGCTGCAGTCACAGGGCTCGGCGCCGAGGCAGAACTCTTCCGATTTACAATCCGCCGCCGTCCAACAGGAGCCGAACTCGACGGCGGGGTGGCAGCGCGGCGTGATGAAGCCCGAGAAGACGCAAGTCGTGTTGTCGCTGCACTCGGAGAGAGCGCCGTCCACGACCTCGCAGCAGACCGGAGGGTCGAGGCACACGCCGGGCTTCGCCGCCTCGATCCCGAGCTGTTCGCAGTACTTGTCGCCGCAGGGGCAGACCTGCGATTCACCGCAAAACTGCCCGGCGCCGCAGTCGCCGTCGCCGTAGCAGCTGCCCTCGGGAGGCGGGAGCACACAGTGGCCCGAAGCGCACAGCAGCCCCGACGGGCAGTCCATCTCGTCACCGCAGCACACGGGCGGGCTGCACGAGGCGACGCACTCGCTCTCGCTCTCGAAGACGCTCTCGCAGTATTGGCCGCAGTCACACCCGCTGATCTCGTGACATCCAGCCCCGGTCCACGCCCAGCCGAGGACAGCCTCACAGTCTCCGAAGGCGCCCGGGGTGACGGTGATGCAGAAGCCACCGGGACCGTCGGCCTCACACGTGCCCACCGTGGGGGCCGAGCCCCCCTCCTGGCAGCTCCCGAGGTTGGCCACGCCCCCCACGCAGGAGAACCCGATGAAGGGGCAGTCCTCTGACGAGAAGCACTTGTTGCCGTCGTCCCACCCGGGCAGACAGAAGCCGTTGATGCAGGGGCCGTCGGGACAGGTCTCCACGCTGAAGTCGCAGCACGGCGGCCCGCCGGGTCCGGCGTCCTCGTCGGGGGGGCCCGAGTCGGGTGAAGGGGTGTCGGGTGAGTCCGTGTCCGAGAGGGCCGTGTCCGGTGAGCCCGTGTCCGCGGCGCTGCCTTCCGCGACCTCCTCCACGTGTCCCGTGTCGGGCGTGGTGGCGTCCTCACTGGCCGAGACATCGACCGAGCCATCGGCCGAGCCATCGGACGAGACATCGCCGGAGCCATCGGACGAGGCGTCGCCGGGACCTGCCCCGTCGCTCGGGGTGTCGGTGGTGGGCGCCGTGGCCTCGGTGGCGCAGGCCCCGACGAAGATCAGCGCCGATAACAGGTATCTGAAGAGACTCGACTTCACGTGTTTCTCCGTTCTCGTCGGCTTCAGTCGCTCAACCACGGCTAGACAGCCACGAACCCAAGAATACCAGTATCACGCCACCGACGCGGCTGAGCGAGACGCTCAGCCCTTCGATCCACTTGTCCCAGACGAGCGCGGTGAGGAGCTGACCGGCCAGCAGCAGCACGAAGACCTGGGTCACGCCGAGCTTGGCCATTGCGCCCGGCATCACCATGAGCATGAAGAAGCCGAGGAGCCCAGGGATCACGTACCACCAGTGCGGCCGTGTGAGCCCGCCGGGCTTCGCTCCGATCAGCGACGCAAAGGCGCTGTCGGACCGAGACGCGAGCCAGACAGTGAG
Organism: Pseudomonadota bacterium; assembly: GCA_005776725.1. Classification (GTDB taxonomy): domain Bacteria; phylum Myxococcota_A; class UBA9042; genus SXOO01. Next base: position 7,183 of record SXOO01000171.1, read on the forward strand.
CGTGGCCGCAACGCACAGCGAGAGGCCGTTCAGCAGGATGGTCGGAGAGGCCCCCCACAGCTCGGCGATGCGGCGGTTGAGACCGCCTTGGATCGCGGTGGCGCAGCCGGCCAGGATGCAGAGGATGACGATGGTTGGGTTCACGGGGGGCCTCAACGAGGTACGCGGTGGGGGGGCAC
>SXOO01000172.1 GCA_005776725.1 Pseudomonadota bacterium
CGCATCGGCCGGCGGCGCGCCCGCATCGGCCGGCGGCGCGCCCGCATCGGCCGGCGGCGCTGCCAAATTACCCGTGCAGGTCAAGGCGAAGCTGGTGCCGAGGGCGAACCCGAGGCGCCGGGCCATCGCTGCGTGGGGGCTAGCGCTCATCGACGAGCTTGGCTTCGATGGTCACCTCGGCGCGCTGCGCCGGCAGCCCGCGCCTCACGAAGTCCAAGAGGTCTGGCTCGCCCTGCAGGTGGCCCCGCAAGAAGGCGCCCACGGAGAGCGTGATCAGGTCCGCCTGCGCGGCCGTGGACATCGCCTTGGGCCACTCGCTGAGAGAACACGGCTCGGGGCAGGCCGCGGCGTCCGACGCCTCGCCTCCGAAACCCGACGCCGCCGCGATCCCGGCCAGCGTCTGGTCACCCACGTTGGCCTTGAAGGCGGCGCACCCGATCTGATCCGGGTCCTCCATGTCGGCGAAGATCGGACCGGCGACAGCGGCGAAGCCCACGTGGGTCCCGCCGTGCACCGTAGCCAGAAGGGTGGGCGCCTTCGCGCTCTCCAAGGCCTTGCGCGCGTTGGCCTCGTACGGCGCGATCTGGTCGGCGGTGCCGTACACGAACAGGGCCGGCGGCGCGTCCGCTGGCCAGGCGTCGGCTGGGAGCAGGCAGAGCGGCGCCGCGAGCGTGGCGATCACGCGCACGCGGGGGTCGCGGAACCCCTCGAAGAAGCCGGTCAACGCGGCGGTGAGCCCCCCGAGCGACAGGCCGGCCAGGCCCACGCGTTGTGGGTCGACGCGCCCCTTCAGGAACGCGAGCGCCGAGTCGCCCGCGAGGGCGTGGTCGAGCAGGAAACGGACATCGCCGGGCTGGTTGATCGTGTCGCTCAGCGTGGACCCACCCGGCGCCTCGCGGTTACTGAGCGGGAAGGTGGGCGCGAGGACGATCACGCCGTGCGAGGCCAGGTACTCGAGCAGCGGCGTGTTCTCGGCGCGGTCCGACATGAAGCCGTGGGCGTAAATCACGAGGGGAAATGACCCCGCCGCTACCGGCGCGTCGGACTCGGCCGCCTCCGCCGGATACACCACGTCCAGCACCAGCCGCCGCTCCGGGCTGCCCGCGTAGGTGTCGTTGGCCGGTGTGGTGCGCGTCGTGTCGACCAGCTCGAGGGTGCGCCTCCCCACGGGGTGGGCCCCGGCCGCGCCGGCGACGCGGGTCAGGAGCGGCGGGGCCTCCGCGGCGTCGGGTGCCGCCGGCGACGAGTCGTCTGCGGACGCGTCCGGAGAGGGCTCGCTCCCCGAGCTGACGTCGACGGGGTCATCTCCAATGGGAGACGCGGCGCAGGCCAGCGCCACGGCCAGGAGCGGCAGGTGGAGGGCCAGCGCAGCGCTGGGGGTGAGGAGGGCGAGGGAGATGGCACGCATCCGCCGACCCTCGCGAAGTCTCGAGCGGTTGTCGAGCGCCGCCGTCGGGCGATCTCCCTGGGTGCTGGCCCGCCGCCCGCCCGAGTGACCCACTGCATGGCGCGCTGGGTGCGGTGCGGATGGGGCTCCGGCCTTCCACGGCCTTGGGCCCCGTGGTATCGGCGCGCTCTGGAGGCCCCGACGTATGTCGTCACCGCACGGCGCGCTGCTCGCGCGCGTTCAGAAGCTCTTGGCGCTGGCGAGCTCCCAGAACGTCCACGAAGCCGCTAGTGCCGCCGCCATGGCGCAGGCGCTGATCGAGCGTCACCGCCTCGACGTCTGGCTGGCCGCCGCCGAGGACGTGGCGCACGATCCCATCGAGGAGGGGCTCGACAGCCCGCTCGAGGTCGCCGGGAGCGGCGAGCCGGCCGCGGTCCCCCGCCCGGGGCGGCGTGCCAGGCCCGCAAAGAAGCTGCGAAAGTGGAAGGTCGTGCTCGCGGCAGCGCTGGCCGAGGCCAACGGGTGTATCGCCACCATCCGCCGCATGGGCGACGGTGAGGCCATCGTGTTGGTGGGCCGGGCCGCCGATCGGGCCGCCGTGGCTGAGCTCTGGGCCTGGCTCGTGAAGCGGATCGAGTGGCTCTCGGCCACGCACGGCGCGGGGAGAGACCGGGAGTGGCACGAGTCCTTCCGCGTGGGCGCAGCCTCCGCGGTGGGTGAACACCTGGCCGCGGTGAGCCCAGGCGTTCGTGGGGAACAGGAGCCGGCGGCCTTGGTGCGCCTGGACCCGGTTGCCGCTGCTCGCCGGCAGGCGCTGGACGACTACGTGGCTCAGCACTTGCGCCTGGGGCCGGGCCGCGGCGTGCGGGTTCAGCCCGAGGCGTGGCGTCGGGGCCGCGCCGCCGCGGCGGAGCTGGTCTAGGAGCCGGGCGCCTGGCGGCGGCTTCCACCACCGTCAGGAACTCCGCTGTTACGAGAGGTCGGCCACGGCCCGACCGTCCACGCAGGTGACGCAGTGCCCGCCCACCCACAGGTCCGGGCCGCGCTGCGCCACGAAGATCCGGCCCGCGCGCCCCATTGCCGTCCCCTGCGCCGCAACGTACTGCACGGGCGCGAGCCCCGCGCCGATGAGCCACTGGCCCAGCGCCGCGTTGAGGCTCCCCGTCACGGGATCTTCGGTGAGGCCGCTGTTGCCCGGGAAGAACGCGCGCACCTCGAACGCCGGCTCGCCCGCGCCCGCCTCGCGCCACGGCCCGATCACCCCGAGGTCGAGCGCTCCGAGTACGGACGGGTCAGGTCGCAGCGCCAGCACCTGCTCGGCGGACCTCAGGAGGACCGCCTGCCAGCCCGGACCGTTGTCGCACCACGAGTGGCTCACGATGTCGTCTGCCAACAGGCCGAGGCCCCGGGCGATACGCTCGAGCAGCTCCGGTTCGAGCGGGCCCGAGCGCTTCACCGGCGGGGCCGCGAAGGCGAGGCGGTCCCCATCTCTACGAACGCGGACGAGCCCAGCGCCACACTCCTGGACGATGACGTCGTCCTGGCAGGCGGGGTTGGCCTCGAGGAAGGCGTGAGCGCTGCCGAGCGTGGGGTGGCCTGCGAACGGAAGCTCCCGACCGGGGCAGAAGATCCGCGCTCGATAATGGGCCCCGGCCGCGCGCCCGGCGCGGGTGGGCGGCAGCAGGAACGTCGCTTCGGACAGGTTCGTCCAGTGGGTGAAGGCGACCATGGACTCGGTAGTGAGCCCGTCGGCGTCGATTACGACGGCGAGTGGGTTGCCAAGGAGCGGCTTGTCGGTGAAGACGTCGACTTGCTTGAAGGGGCGCGTGCGCATGCCGGAGAGCGTAGCCCAAACCCGCGGCGCGGGCGTTCGTCCCGCAGCAACAGCTCGTGGCACCTGGAGCCGCGAGCGTTCGATGGAGTGGCCAGATGGGGAGAGCTGGAGTTGCGGCAATGGTCGCGCGTGGTCTGGCGCTGAGCCTGGGTGTGGCCACCGCCTGCACCGGCTCGGAGCCAAAATCGGACGCTGGGGCTGATGCCGCCAGTGGCGCGGGCGCGGATGTACGTGGATCCACGGGCGACTCTCAGGCGGACGACGCTGCCGCCGCCGCTACGGACCTCGGGAGCGCCGACGCGGCCGGCCCGGAGCTGGCGACGGGTTGCCGCGACCCGGGGACCTCGGCCGCCACCGCGGGGTGTCTCTCGCCCACGCATCCGCCGGAGCACTACATCGCCGAGGCGCTCGCTTATTTCGACACCCTGGACGTCGACGCCGATCCCAACAACATCCCGAAGTACGCGGAGCAGGTAGTGCGCTGGGAGTGGCCGCCGTGGCTGCTCCTCACCGGGCTCGGTAAGCAGGTCATGCTGGACACCGCCGCGATCCTGCGGCAGTTCGACCCGTCCACGGTCCCCACGCGCGACTGCCGTTACTTCCCCGTGCAGCCGTTCGCCCGGTGTTACGTCAGCTTCCAATACGAAGGGGGACCCTGTCCCATCTACGAGGAGTTCGTGTTCAACGATGCCGGCGAGACCACCTTCATCGAGGCCTGGTCGGCGATCGAAGGCCTCGACCCGACGTCCCCCGAGGACCCCTGGGCGGAGGACCCGGGATTCCCGCGGCTCTCGACGCGGGTCCCCGGCCTTGGGACGCCCGACGCGCTCCTGGACCTCAAGAGCGACGCGATGAAGATAGCCGCCGCCGCCGATCCGGATCTGGCGGACCTCGTGACGCGTGCCCACAACTTCTGGGACACCTGGTTCGCGGAGTATCAGGGCGCCGACAAGGACTTCTTCGCGAAGGGCTGCGGCTGGTAGTCGCGCGCCGCTGCAAGCGCCGAATCTCTATCACTCGCCACACTGTCAAGCCGCCCTCACAGAGTGCAGCTTCCGCGACGCCAAGGCGCCGCACGTGGCCGAGGAAGCCCCCAATCGCGCTGTTGGGGTCCCGGTAAGGGGCGGCCTCAGAGGGCGCGCAGGAACGCCGCCATGTCCGCCTTGTCCTCCGCGGACATGCCGATCTGGAAGCGCCCGTCGTAGAACTCGACGACGTCTTCGATCGTGGCGGCCGAGCCGTCGTGGAAATAGGGCGCACGGCTCGCCAGGCCCCGCAGGGACGGCGACTTGAAGCGGCCAAGGTCGCTCCAGAGTCCGGTCACCATGGCGCGGCCCGGGTCGGTCATGCTGACGCTCTCGCCCGTGGTGGGGTTGTACAGCGTGTGGAGCGGGACGTCCGACGTGCGACGAGACGCCGCCGACACGCCGATGTCGAAGGCGGAGAAGGTGGTCTGGCTGCCCACGTTCGCCATGTCGTGGCAGGTCCCGCAAGTGCCCTGAATCACCGGTTCGGCCTCGGTGTTGAGGCCGCGGACGCCGGACATCGTAATCGGCATCGTGTTGAAGAGGTCCTGGCCACGACGGATCGCGGCCCGGGCGGGCTGAGTGGTGGAGGTGGTTGGCCACGCGTTGAAGAGCGTGAACGGACCCGCCGCGCCGGTCTGAGTGGCGAGCTTCTTCGCTCCGCCGAGGCCGCCCCCGCCGGTGAGGGAGCCGGCCGCGTTGTCCGTTTGCTGCGCGGTGAAGATGCCGATCTCGAGGTTGACGATCGCGCTCAGCTGCGCGGCCGTGGGATCCGTGACGGGCTCCGAGTGCCCCTGATGCGCGTCCAGCGCCTGCTCGGTGAGCGCACCCGTGCGGCCTCCCGTGCCGGCATTGGCGGGATCGAGGCCGCGCCCGTCCCACATGACGGAGGACACGAACTTCATGCCGCTGGCAGGCAGCGGCCGGCGGAACACCGTGAGGCCCAGGTTGGGGTCGTTGCCGTAGGGGTCGTCCGAGAAGAGGACCTGGAACTCCGCGCCGGGCGGGGGCGCAAAGTGGAAGCGGACCACGCCGCGCGAGAGGAACAGGCTGTAAGCGGCGCTGCGCGCGGCCACGGTGGAGACGTCGGCGTTGGCGTTGTTCGTGGTGTCGACCGGACGAAACAGCGGATCCGTGCCGCCCGTCGCATCGAACCGCTGTTGGATCTGGGGTGGCGTGAGGCTCCAACCGGCTGCGGGCTCGTGGCAGGTGGAGCACGCCCGCCCGTTGGTGCCCAGGGGCAGGAAGAATGGGTGGGAGAGCTTGGTCCTGCCCGCCGTGCTGAAGGTGGCGTGTTGTCCCGAGGGATTCGAGAAGAGCTGCAGGTTCGCCAGTGAGCCGACGGCCGCGAGCTCCGCGGTGGCGTAGGTCGGGTCCGCCGCTGCGTCGCCTGGGCCGCTCTCGGCGCTCTCGCCGATCTCACAGCCAAGGGTTACGACCAACACCGACCACAGGGAACGACGGGTATTCAGGCGCATGCGTCTGCTCCGGACCTTTTGGTTGACATGGCGGGTCGCTAACCCGTCCGCAGGATAACTTGAGGTGTATTTTCAGTCACCCCTCTTTTTGATACTTAGTGCCGGAGTCGCGCCGTCGGACGCTCGGCTGAAGTGGCATTCGTGGGATCGAGGTCCCGGAAGGCAGGGCTGACATGTCGCCAAGGTTCGCAGTCTCTCTCTCTCTCCTTGGGCTCGCGGCGGCGTGCGAGGTGGTCGCGCCGGACGCGTCCCTCCCGTTGGAGCCCGCTTCGGCGGTGTCGTCGGACGCGGGGGACGGCGTCGAGGCGCCGCTCGCCGCGGACCCAACGTGCCCCGTCAGCGTCCCGCAGCTCGATGGGGAGTGGCTCACGCTGCCCTACGTCATGCCGATCAACCCGATCGCCGTCGAGCTGATGCGGGATGGCCGCGTCATCGTCTTGGCCGGGTCCGAGAATGACGCATACAACGTCTACGGCAGCGGCAGCATGGCGTACCGCGCGGCGGTGTGGGATCCCACCGGCACCACGCAGAGCGCGATCACCGCCATCAACCTCGAGTACGACTTCTTCTGCCTTGCCTCGGCGCAGCTCCCCGATGGCCGCGCCCTCCTTGCCGGTGGCTCCCGCGACTACTCGTTCAAAGGCGAGAACCGGGTCTCGATCTGGAACCCCACGACCGGGTCGCTGAACGAAGTCCAGAGCATGGCTGACGGCCGCTGGTATCCCACCATGGTCACGTTGGGCGATGGGCGAGTCTTCATCTGGTCGGGCACGAAGCTCGCCGGCGGTACCAACGCCAACGTCGAGATCTACGATCTCAGCTCGGCCGGCAACGGCTGGAGCGCCCCAATCGCTCCGAACGGCGGCGTGCCCACGCCCCCGCTGTTCCCGCGCATCCACCTGCTCTCGAACGGCAAGGTCTTCTACACGGGCCAGGGCAGCGGCACGAAGTCCGCGAACTCGTGGCTGTTTACGCCTGGCTCCAACACCTGGGCGTCGTCCGCCGCGCCGCTCTTCAACCGCGACGCCGGCGCCACCGTGCTCTTGTCGCTGTACGGCCCCGCGTACGCGAACAAGGTCGTCGCGTTCGGCGGTGCGGGTCGCGCGGACACCGAGAGCATCGACCTCTCCGCGGCCACGCCGGCCTGGGTCGCGGGCCCAGCGCTCACCGGCGGCCGCATCCACAACAGCGCCAGCCTCCTCCCCAACGGCAAGGTCGTCTCGCATGGCGGCTCCCCCACCAACAACACCCCCAATGCCCACGCGAAGAACGCCGATCTCTACGATCCGGCCACCAACACCATCGGCTCGGCAGGGACCTCGTCGTACTCGCGCCTCTATCACTCCGTGTCGCTGTTGCTGCCGGACGCCACCCTCGCCGTGTTCGGCTCGAACCCGGGCGGCCGCGGCGCCTACGAGCCGGCGATCGAGATCTACAAGCCCACGTACCTGTTCACTGCGTCGGGCCAGCCCGTCACGAACCGGCCCACGATCACCGGCACCAGCGCCACGAAGCTCGGTTACGGCGCGTCCTTCACGGCCACGTACACGTCGGGCGCCCCCATCCAGACGGCCGTGCTCATGCGGCCCGGCGCTGCCACCCACGCGCTCGACGCCGAGCAGCGCCTTGTCGAGCTGTGCGGCCCCCGCCCGGGCCAGACGGCGTGCGCGGGCAGCGGCGGCTCGATCGCGCTGACCTCGCCGCCCAACGGCAACGTGGCGCCCCCGGGCTGGTACATGTTGTTCCTGCTCGACTCGAACGGCGTGCCGTCGAAGGCCAGCTGGGTGCAGCTGTCTCTGCATGCCACCACGCCGCCCACCGGCACGATCGGCTCCCCTGCGGTGGACACCACCGTCACGGTCGGCGGCTCGGTGTCGTTCGGGACCAGCACGGTCGCCTCGGGTTACTCGTGGTCCATCCCCGGTGGCACACCGTCGAAGTCGAGCCTGCAGAACCCCGGGGCGGTGGTGTTCAACACCGCCGGTACCTACGTGGCCACCTTGACCGCGATCGACGCGGTGGGTAACACGGACCCGAACCCGCCCACGCGAACGATCACGGTTGTGCCGGCCACCGCCGACTTCCGGATCGCCGTTGAGCCCACCTCGCGGCGGGTGCTCCCGGGCACGCCCGCCCAGTTCACGGTCACCGTCACCCCGCTCTCAGGGTTCACCGGCTCGGTGATCTTGACCGTCGGGAGCGAGAGCGGCTTCCCGTCCGGCGTCACCAGCGGCGGTTTCAGCCCCTCCACGATCGTCGGAGGCGGGACCAGCACGCTCACCATGAACGTCGCCGCCACCGCTCAGCCCTATGCGCTCTCGCTCACGCTCACCGGCACGAGCGGCGCGCTCTCGAGGAAGACGGCGGCCACGCTCATCATCGGAATGGACGCGCCCACGAACTTGTCGGCCACGCCTGCCTCTGGGCAGGTCACGCTCAACTGGACCGCGTCGGCGTCCGTCTCGCGCTACATCGTGAAGCGCTCGTTGACCGCAGGCGGCCCGTATACCGCCATCGGCTGCGCTGCCAGCGCCACCACTTACCTCGACAGCGGCCTCACCAACGGCACCACGTACTACTACCGCGTGGCCTCGCAGCTCACGACCGGGCAGAACGGCGGCGGGCAGAGCTTTCTCTCCGAGGAGGCCAGCGCCACGCCGACCGGCGGTGGAGCCCCTGCGGCGCCCACCGGCCTGGTCGCCGAGTCGGGCGACGCCCACGTGGACCTCTCTTGGAGCGCCGCGGCCACTGCGACCAGCTACACCGTCAAGCGGGGCACCGCATCGGGCGGCCCGTACACCACCCTCGGGACCACGGCGTCCACCACGTACTCAGACAACACGGCGACGAACGGCGGCACCTGGTACTACGTCGTGAGCGCCTCCAACGCGTCCGGCGAGAGCCCGGACTCCATCGAGGTGGTTGGGACACCGCAGCCTCCGCTGCCCGGCGCGCCCACCGGCCTCATCGCCACCGCTGGAGACGGGTCGGCTTCCCTACAATGGAACGCCGTCGCCGGGGCCACGAGCTACACGGTGAAGCACGCGACCGCCTCCGGTGGTCCGTACACCACCGTCGGCACCACGGCGGGCACCAGCTTCACCGACAGCCCGCTCACCAACGGCACCACTTGGTACTTCGTGGTCAGCGCGTCGAACGCGGCCGGCGAGGGACCGAGCTCCAGCGAAGCGAGCGCCGTTCCCGCTGGGCAGCCGCCGGCGGCGCCGACCGGTCTCGTCGCCACGGGCGGCACGGCCTCGATCGCGCTCAGCTGGACGGCAGTGGCGGGAGCGACCAGCTATAGCGTCAAGCGGTCGACCACCAACGGCGGCCCGTACACGCAGCTGGCCACCAGCGCCACCGCCGCCTACACGGACGCGAGCGCCACGACCAAGGGGGTCACGTACTACTACGTGGTCTCCGCCGTGAACGCCGCTGGCGAGGGGGCAAACTCTGCACAGGCCGCGGCAGTGCTGAAGCCGAACGCGCCCACGAGCCTCACGCGCACGGTTGGGAGCACGATCATGCTCCTCAACTGGGTAGCCGGTGCGGGCGCCACGAGCTACGACATCCTCCGCTCCACCTCGTCCAACGGGACCTACACGGTCGTGGGGACCGCGACGGGCACCAGCTTCACGGCGTCGGGCCTCACGAACGGCACCACGTACTACTTCATGGTTCGCTCCGTAAACAGCGCGGGCGTTAGCGGCAACTCGAACAAGGTCAACGGGAAGCCGGGCGCCATGACCCTGACGTTCACGGCTCCGAACGCGGGCGCCACGGTCAGCGGCACCAACGTCTCGGTCAAGCTCAGCTCGACGTACGGTCTCGGGACCCGCACGTACACCCTGAAGCTCGACGGAGTCGTGATCCTGACCAAGTCGAACACCTCGAACTCGGTCACGTTCAGCTGGAACTCGAAGCTCACCACGAACGGCGCCCACACGCTCACCGCGACCCTCTCCGACAGCTATGGTCAGTCGGTGACGTCCGCGCCGCGCAGCGTCACCGTCAGCAACTGACTCACCGGAGCGCGAGAGCGCGGAGGTGAACCGGGCCGGGGAGCTGTGCTGCCCCGGCCCCAACATGAATCTCGCGTCGCGCCCGGCAGGTCGCTGAGCGTCGAGGCCCCCGGCGTGAGTTACGCCTCGGGGCGCGGCAGCTCGGCCGACGGGTCGCGATGGCGCCTGTAGATCTCGAATACCCACTGGCACCCCGGCCGCGCCGCGATGGCCGCGCGAAGGTCCACCAGCTCCTCTGGCCAGGGCTCCGGTAGTGGATACGGGAACTCCGGGGGCCTCAGGATCGCCGTCATCACGGCCGCCACCGACAGGTCCGCCACGCCGAACCGCTCCCCCACGAGGTAGCCGCTCGGCCCGATCTCAGCCTCGACCCGGTCGATGGCCCGGTTCAGTACGGCGCGCGCCGCGTCGTTGGCCTCGCGGTTCGCCGCAAGGTTCCAATGGAAGACCGGCCGCATCAGCGGGAAGGCCACGCGGAACGCGGCGCGCACCGCCGAGGAGGCACCGGCCGTGGCCATCGCCGTCGCGTGCGCCGGGCGAGGGAGGTAGGTGCTCCAGAACAAGCGCCGAACGGCCGGCGCCACCTCGTCATCGAAGGTGGCCTGCAGCGCGAGCGCGCGCCGCCGCAGCGCAGGATCCTCCGGAAACAGCGGCGGATCGGGGCGGCGAGCCTCGATGAGCTCGAGGATCCGCGCCGAGCCAACGTGCGGCGCGCCATCCAGGATCAGGACGGGGAGCTGGTTCTGGCCGGTGAGCCAGCGCACGCGAACGTGATGAAAGCCCGGGGTCAGCGCCTCCCTCGTGTGCGGCCAGCGCTTGTGGTCGAGCGCCCAGCGGACCTTCTCGTTGTAGTGGGAGATCCGAAAGTGGAGGAGATGGGGCGGCGTCGCCACGAGTGGGGCGGGGTCGGGCACTGCCATGCGGCAAAGCATGAGCCGAGCGGCTTCATGCGTAAAGGCAAGGGCGGCGACGGCAGACGCCACGTGCCGCAGATCCAACCCGCTGGCGACGCGTTCCATCGCGGCACGACCGTTGACACGTACCGGAGCCCGCCATGATTCACTTGTCCGTCTTTGCTTTCGCCCTCTCGATGTGTCCTCCCGCCCCGACCGAGTCCGCCGAGCCCGACTGCGCCGTCTTGGTCCCGGGGCAGTCCCTGGGACGCTTCTCCTTGGGGACCGTTCTGCAGGAGGACTCAGCGGTGACGGCCGACGCGCTGCCCGGCTGGTTCCGCCCCTCGGATCCCGCGGGCGCTGGGACTCGCCTCCGGTTTGACGATGAGAAGCGCCTGGTCACTTTCGACGCCCTGTTGCCGGCGTGCGTGACCCTTGCCGGTACCGAGCCGGTCACGCTGCGCGCCCCGACTCTGCACCAGTTGGCGGCCGCGTTAGGGACGTGTGGTCCCGAGCAGATCCTCGAGGGCGGCAACCGCATCGAGTGCGCGGGGGTCTCCTTGACGACCAGGCTCGGGGAGAACGGCCTCGAGGCGCGGGTCGCCATCGGCGGCAGTTCGCAGGTGGCGGCCGCACGCCCCTGCGCGTACTACGCCGACGCCGCGGGTGTGACTGAGGCGTTCGGCGTGTCCCAGCCGGGCGCCGGGCCCGTGACGATCGCGGTGGGCGACGGCTCGATCTGTGTGGCCGGCCGTCCCGCGCCGATCACCTCCGAGACCCGCGTGGAGGACGTCGGCGGGCCGGCCTGCGCCATGGAGGTCAACCGCGGCGGTACCAGCGTGCGGTGCGGCGACACGGTGTACCGCTTCGCCGGACCCAAGCTGGCCCTGCAGTCGATTGAGATCGTCCGGTAGCGGGTGCAAGCTGGCTCTTCCCGCCAACCGCATCCAAGGAGCCCTGCATGTCCCGCCTCACCCTGGTGCTCGCCGTACTCCTCGCTGGCGTCGCCGTCGCCGGAACACCGCCACCGTCCACCTTCGCCCAGGCGATCCGGGGGAGCGCCGCCATCACGCTCCTCGAGGGCTTGCCGCATCCCGAAGGTGAGTCCGAGATCTTCGAGAAGGAGCGCGCCAAGCCCCACAAGACGGTTGCGGGCTACCCGTTCTACGAGGCGCCGCTGGTCCTGAAGACGGAGGACGCCGAGAAGCTCCGGGCGCTGCTCGGCGAGCCGGCCGCCCTCGAGCGGTGGAGCGGCGAAAAGAAGTGCGGCGGGTTCCATCCCGACTACGCGATCGAGGTGGAGAAGGCCGGCGTCACGTGGCGCGCGCTGGTGTGCTTCGGCTGCGGGGAGGTGAAGCTCTTCGGCGGCTCGAAGGAGTCGACCCACGACATGTCGCGCGCGGCCGATCAGGCGCTGCGGGAGCTGCTCACCCCGTACCGAAAGAACCGCCCTGCTGGGGGGCTTCGATAGGGCTTCGCGCGGTTGTCCTCATGCAGCCACTGGTCCCCCCGCAGGTTGCAGCTACCGCCCCCCGCCACTCGACGCGGTGGTACTCTACGGCGACCATGCGCAAAGCCGCTTCACTCCTCGCCTTCACGCTCGCGTGCGCCGACTCCGACGACGGCGGACACCTGACTGGCCTCGACGCCACGTCCGCCGAGGTCTCCGCGCCGGGGGACAGTGATTCACCGGACACCCGAGGGGTCGGCACGGGCGAGGATGCCAGTGTTCTCGTAGACAGCAGCGCATCCGACGTCGCGGAGCCTTTGCCCGACGCGAGCGCCCCCGTGGACACGGCCGCCGACGGGGTCGCCCCGGGGGAGGACGCCGGAACCCCCGGCTGCGAGTGGCTGCCGCCTCAGCACACGCGAGTGGTCATGATCTCCAAGCCCTACTCCGAGTCCGGCGGGAAAGCCGACGCCTGGGAGACGCGGGCGTTGCTCCAGGACGGGGCGCTCGGCGAGGCGCAGGCCTTCACGATGAGCCGCGCGGTCAGCGGCGTGGTGGCGTTCCGACACGACGGGGGCCTCGCGGCGGCGGTGGACGACCACGGCGAGATCCACCTGATCGCGCTGACCGCGACCGGCGTCGCGACCCCGGGGCCCACGGTCGACCCCGAGCTGGTCTACGCGCAGACCGCTGCGTTTGCCCCGGACGGGCTCTCGCTCATCGCGGTGGACCCGAACTGGCCCGAGAACGGCGGCGGCCTCTTCCGCGTGAGCGTCGGCTGCGAAGGTGACGTGGGCGAGGTTACAGCGCTCACGCCGAGCAAGCTGGCCCTTACGGCGCTTCCGCTGGGTGATCGCTGGGTGGTCCCGGGGCGCGGCGTGGGGTCGGGCCCGGAGGGGCAGGTGCACCTCGTGGGAGCCGACGGCGCGCTGCTCGCCTCAGCGAAGGTGTTTCCCGACACGGACGACATCCTGGCGTCCGCCACCCTCACGGCAGACCGCCGCTTCGTCCTCGTGGGCGACCACTCGGAGTTCTCGGGGCTGCCCAACCGTATCGGCGTGGCGCGCATCGATGGCGACACGCTCGAGGCGCTCGCGCCGGTCACGCCGGTGCTGGATCCGGTCGCTCTGGTGGCGTCGCCCCTGGGGGACAGCGTGCTCGTGGTGAGCGGCTACGGCAACGCGGTGCGCGTGGTCGGCTACTCCGCTGACGCCGAGGTGCCGTTCGTGGACCTTGGGGAGCCCGAATACCTGGGCGCCTCGCCGGCGCTACCGGGGGACGCGGTGCTGGTGCCGGGAGAGGACCCCGTGGTGCTAGTGGTCGAGAACGTGGCAGTTCGCAGCTTCCGCTTCGTCCCGGGGGGAGTCGTGGACCTGGGCGCGTCCCCCACCGGCAGCGGCTTCACCGCCATACCGGGCGCGATCGGCGTGCAGCCGCTCTGACGCGGGGCGTGTGTCCCGGCCGCTCAGCTCGACTCCGCTTTGAAGCGTGAACGCCCTCCTACTCTCCCATTCGCTGCCGCGCCGTGCGCCTGCCGAGTCGATGATCCGACGCCACGAGCCGCCTAGGCACGCCACACTTCCACGTCGGGGAACTTCTCGCACTGCTTCGACTTCCAGTAGCCCGCGTGGTTCGGATCCCTAAACAGATACCGCCACGCTTCCCCGTCGAAGAACACACCGGAGAGCACGAGGGCGTGTCCCCCTGTCTCCGAGAACTTGCTCGTATTGAAGTACTTGATTGCCCGCCCACACAGCTCCGTCGTGTGCTCGTCTCCTGCCTTCTTGGCGTTCCAAAGCTTGCCCATGATGAGGGTGGGCTTCCCCGAGAGCTCGATGGCGCCGCTGCGGAAGGCTGCCTGCTCGACCACGACCTTGCTGAAGCCGCAGGCCTTCAGGAACATGTCCTGCGTGAAGCCCGCGCTGGCCTCGGTGAGCGTTACGTTCGCGGCCTTCGCCTCCGTCGAGCCACGCTGGTAGGCCCCGGGATTCGCCCAGTAGCGCTCCTTCTCCGCCCACGCCGCCCGCACCCCCGTGAGCTTGGCCGGCGGCACCACAAGGGCCATCTCGGCTTGGAGCGCGCGGCGAACCGTGGCCTCCGGGGCCTGTGTGGTGTCGGACCACACCTTGAGGATCGCAGCGCGGATGTCGCCGCGCCCGGCGGTCTCCGTGGCGATGATCCGGTTCGCCTGCGGGAACGGAAACGTCTTGCCCTGAGCGGCCAGGATGAGCTCGGCGCACTTGAGGAAGCAGGTGTAGCCCACCTGTTGGCCCTGAAGCGAAACCTCCTGAAGCTGAGTCGTGGGCATTCGAGACCTCCGCGTCGGCCCTCTACGCATGCTGCGCTGGGCCAAGCTAACAGCTAAGGACCTTGCTCGCGAGGGGTCGGCAGGACCCGATTGGCGGCCGGGGTGACGCGCCAGTGGGTACATCGCGGGGGCGGCGGGCGCGCGTCACGGATCGAGCGTGAGCACCAGCTCTCGGGCGCCCAGCAGCTGCTCGTGAGTGACCCACGGGGTGGTTACCGGCACCCCGTCGAGCGTAGCGCCTTTGAGCACCATCGCGTCCGGGGAGCCGCGTTGGGCACGGATAACCAGGGGTGGGCCCCCGGGGACCAGGGCGAGGGTGGCCTTGTCGAACACCGGGCTCCCGAGGACGTAGCGCGCGTCCGCCAGGCTCACCGGATAGAGGCCCAGCTGGGAGAACGCCGCCCACGCGGAGGTGGCCCCGCTGTCGTCGTTTCCGGGCAGGCCACCGGGCGTGGTGGAGAAGTGCTTTGCGAGCAGCCCGCGCACGCGCAGGGCCGACTCGGCCGGGGCCCCGGCCAGCGCGTAGAGCCACGGGATGTGAAAACCCGGCTCGTTGCTCATGTCGAAGTGGCCGCCAGCGAAGAAGGCGTCGAGCTTCGCCCGGAAGCCCGCTTCGCCCCCCATCAGCTCGATCAGCGCGGGGACGTCGTGCGGCACATGGAAGGTGTACGTCCAGGCGGTGGACTCCACGAAGCCGC
Organism: Pseudomonadota bacterium; assembly: GCA_005776725.1. Classification (GTDB taxonomy): domain Bacteria; phylum Myxococcota_A; class UBA9042; genus SXOO01. The sequence goes on from SXOO01000172.1 coordinate 15,096, forward strand.
TCTTCGCCGACCCGTCCGCGGGGTCGAACGGCTCACGCCAGGCGCCGTTGGCGAGGCGGCTCTGCATGTGCTGGATGGCGGGGTTCCAGTGGTTGCGCCAGCTGCCCGATCGGACCCAGAGCCGCTCGGCGTCGGCTTGGTGGCCCCACCGCTCCGCCACGGTGGCGAGGCATGCGTCCTGGTACGCGTACTCGAGGGTCATGGAGGCGGCCTGCGTGGGATCGCACTCGTCCGGCACGTAGCCGAGCTCGCGGTAGGCGTCGGGCGTGCCCAGCTCGAGGTAGCCGCACGCGCCCTCGGCCAAGGGGTTGTCGAGGTAATGATCGGCGCTCTGGAGCAGGGCGCTCCAGGCGTCCTCGTGGTCGAAGTCGTCGAGGCCCTTCAGCACCGCGTCCGCGACCATCGGGAACGCCGTGTTGCCGATCATCACGCGGGAGTAGCCGGCCGCGGCCCAAGGGCAGACGTCGAGCCACCCGCCCTCGCGCCACGCGTGGACGTAGCTCTCGATGAGGTCGCCCATCACCTCGGGCTCGAGCAGGGTGCGGAGGGGATGCGACGTACGGAACGTGTCCCACCCGCACCAGTCGTCCGTATAGTAGCGGCGCTGACCCGCGGGGTGGGTGCGCAGGATCCCGTCGAAGGCGGTGGCGTACACGGGGCCGCTCGGGCCGCGCTCCGTGAGGTCTGCCGGCTGCAGGAGCGTGTGGTAGAGCGCCGTGTAGAACACGGTCTTGGCGTCGTCCGGGCCCACGACCTGCGCGCGGGAGAGCAGAAGGTTCCAGGCATGGCGCGCGGCGGCCCGCACGGCCTCGAAGCGCCCGATGGCGCCTTCGGTGGGTCGAAGCGCGAGCGCCGCGTTCACCTCGCCGTCGAGGTTCCGCAGCGCGGTAGCCTCGTCTACCAGCGACACCCCCACCTCGAGGCCCACCACGTCGCCCTCGGGGACCACGCCCAGCTCCAGCTCGGCCACGAGGTCCGAGCCCTCGGCGGCGCCCGTGCAGGTGGGGCAGGGCGCGCCTCGCGGCGCCACGCTCACGGCCACGGCGTCGCGCGACAAGCGCGCGGTGAAGTAGACGCGGAGCGCGCCGGTTGGGAGCCGCCCGGAGCCGGCGACCCCGTCGCCGAGCAGGAACGCGATCGTTGGGTGCACCTGGTAGTCGCCGTAGCCGCGCAGCGTACGCGCGTCCACAGGCTCCACGCGGCCGCCCACGGACTTGCCGAGCGAGTGCCCGACGTCGAGGACCAGGCGCGCCCGTCCTGCGGGGAAGGTGTAGCGGTGGAGCCCGGCGAGCCCCGTGGCCGTGAGCTCGGCCGATACGCCGGTGGCGAGGCGAACGCTGTAGAAGCCCGCCTCCACGCGCTCGTCGTCGTGCGAGAAGTCGGCGCGCCACGCGTCAGGGCCGGTGAGCGTGGCCTCGCCCGCCACGGGCATGACCAGGAGGTGGCTGTAGCCGTAGCCGCTGCCGCCGGCGCCGGAGAGCTGCGTGTGCGTGAAGCCCTCGATCTGGGTGGCGCCCCAGCGATACGCCGCGATGTCGAGCGCCTCGTTCGCCGTGTCCGGCCCGAGCCGCACCCAGCCGTGCGGGACGGCAGCGCCGACGGCCACGTTGCCGCTGTTGCTGGTGCCGATCCGCGGGTCCACGAACACTGCGAGATCGGGCGGCTCTGGGGCGGCACCGACGGTGTCGCCGGAGCTGCCGGCGTCGCTGGCCGAGTCGAGCGCGTCGGCCTCGAGCCCGGCGGTGTCCGCTGGGGACCCCGGCGTGACGTCGCCGCCTGCGTCGGAGGGGCCTTCAGCGGGTGATGCCGCGGGTTCGGCGCAGGCCGCCGCGAGGAGGAGCAAGACGAGGAGCGGGCGCATCGCCTGAGCGTATCCTTGGGGAGGGGCGGCGTCTCGCGTCTCAGGGCGCAGGCCGCCGCGAGTGTTCTTGCCAACGGTCTGCGCGCGCATCGGGCCCACCGCTCACGCGGAGAGGTGGGCTAGAGCTCCGAGCGGGGGGCACCCGTGGGCACCCGTCCGACTCCTTGACAACGGCTCACGCCGATCGTCCTCTCCGCGCTCAAACGTGGTCTGGCTGATGAGGTGTGACGTGAGGCGTGCTCCTGTGTTGGGACTGGCGCTGTGGCTCTTAGGGAGCGCGGCGGTGTCGGGCTGCATGATCGTGGACGAGGTCAAGAAGCTCCCGAAGTCGGGCAAGAACAAGAAGACCGGCTCCAAGGGCACCGCGGATGGCGGCGCCGATCCGGGGGAGAGCTCCGGCACCAAGGCCGAGGCCTCCGAGACCGCCACCGAGATCGCCGACGAGGCCGGTGTATGCAGTGACGCCCCCGACTTCGCGGCCGAGTGCGCCTCAGACGTGGAGGTGCGGTACTGCGACTCGGGCACCCTCTTCGCGGACGACTGCGACGTATTCGCAGACTCCCTGGGCTACGCCTCCGGCGCCTGCTTCGAGACCGAGGTGGCCAACGACTGCTTCGTGTGCGATTCCGCCGATCCCGGCGCACGCGTCTGTTGTGCCGCCGACCTCACGGTCTGCTGCAGCGATGCCGGGGACTGCTTCTCCCCTGATGACGCGGAGCTCGACGCCGCGGGTGGCGGAGACGCCACGGACGGCGCCGATGCAGCCGACGGCGCCGCCGATGGCTTTGACCAGCCCACCGATGCCGGCGCTGACGGCGGGGAGGGCTGAGCCATGACGACGCACAAAGTAACCGCAGCGCAGCGCTGGTTCGTAGGCCTCTTCGCAGTGGTGGTCGGCCTCGCCGAGCCGGCCCGAGCCGAGCCCCCGGAGGGCGCAGCCAAGACCAAGAAGGCGAAGAAGCCCAAGAAACCCAAGAAGCGCACGGGCGGGGAGGTGGGCCTCACGGTCCTCTCCCAGGGCAAGAAGGACCTCACGCGCACGGAGAAGGAGCTCGAGTTCGACCTGGACCTGCGGCCCAAGCTCGTGGGCAAGGTGGGCTTCGGCAAGCACGACCTCGCGCTCACGTACAACCCCCGGCTCGTTCTGCCCCTGGCGGGACCGCGGAGCGGCGACTTCGACCATCTGCACCGCATCCGCTTCGACTGGAAGGGCAAGTTCGGCACCGTGGGGCTGAAGCTCCGCCAGGACGTGGAGGTGGGTCTCCGAGACTTCAAGAGCACCGTACCGGCGATCGACAGCGGCGTGCCCGAGCTGCCGGATGACACGGCCGGTGACGACGCGTCTGCCGAGGTCTCAGACGAGGTCACCGACGAGGGAGCCGCAGATGAAGTGAGCACCGACGAGGCTGAGCTCGCGGAAGAAAGCGACGGGGAGCCCGTGGAGGAGGGTGACGTCCCGGAGGAGGGGGGCGAGGAGCCGCCCGAGGACGTGGAGCTCCCCACAGAGGAGCAGCTCGACGATCGGCTCACGCTCATCGAGCAGGTGTTCGTACTGAAGACCGCCACCGACCTGGGGCTGGACTTCGAGCTGGCCAAGGGGGCGTCGCTGGGTGTGGGCTTCAAGTTCACGCGAAGCGGCGCCGTGGACGAGCGCGCGCAGACCGCGTTCCCCGAGCGCCTGAACCCGGTGGCGAAGGTGGGGGCCAAGATCGCCATGGGCAAGCGGTTCAAGCTGCTGCCCTCGATCGACTACGAGTACAGCACATACTCCACCAGCGCTGAGTCGATGGTGGGCGCCGCCACGGTCGGCGTGCAGATGAGCCTGTTCGGGAAGAGCAAGGCCACTGTGCGCGGCGGTGTCGCCGGGACACACTTCACCACCAAGACCCTGGAGCAGGCCTATCTGGCTCCGTTCCTGGCTCTGGACCTCGTCTTCGCGATGCGGCCCAAGGGCCACCAGGTGGACCTGACGCTGGGCACCGCGCTGAAGCCGTACACCTCGGGCGCCTCCGGAGTGGTCACGCCGCGGGTGGGGGGCACCTTCGGCGCGGCCTACAAGGGCAAGAGCGGCGTCTTCGTGAAGGCCGCTACGTCCATCATCTCGAACACCACACCGCAGGAATACGACCCGCAGGGCTACACGGTGATCGTGGACGGGAAGCTAGGCTGGGCGCTCAGCCCGTACTTCTCGGTGGACGTCGGGACGCAGTTCCAGCGCAGCCAGAAGCCTGACCGCAAGGGGAAGTCCTTCGATCCCGACGACCGGCTGCAGTTCTTCCTCACGCTCACCGGCGGCTCCGGCTTCCTCCCCTGAGCTGAAGAGGCGGAGCCGTCTCGTGGGCGACTCGGGGCCCTCTCAGGTCAGGCCAGAGATCACGTCCACCGACGGCTCCGAGTCCGACTACTTCTCTCGGATGGTCCCGTCCGGCTTCGGATCCAGGATCACGAACTGCACGCGGCGGTTCTTCTGCTTGCCTTCCCGGGTCGTGTTCGGCTCCACGGGCTTCGACTCCCCGTAGCCGGCGAAGGTGAGTCGCTCCACGTCGATACCGCCCTTCTCCACTAGGTATTTCACCACCGCTCGCGCGCGCTTCTCGGACAAGGTCTGATTGCGTTGAGTCGGACCGTCGCTGTCGGTGTGGCCCTGCACCTCGAGCTTCTTGATGCGGCCATGCTTCTTCAGGATGGTGATGACCGCGTCGAGCACCGGGAAGCTCACCGGACGGATGACCGCCTTGTTGGTCTCGAACTCCACGCGCTCGTAGATCTCGATGACGCCGTCCTTCTCCTCCGCCAGGCACCTGCCGTCCGGGCCCTTCTCGCACGGACCGGGCTCGGCGCAGCCGTCCTCGTCCTCGAACTGATCCTTGTCCTCCGGCACCATCGGGCACCGGTCGTTCACGTCGAGGACGCCGTCCTTGTCGTTGTCGGGATCCGGGCAGCCGTTGGAGTCCTCGAACTGGTCCTTGTCTTCGGGCTCCCTCGGGCAGCTGTCTTTGACGTCGAGGATCCCGTCCTTGTCGTTGTCGGGGTCAGGGCAGCCGTCCTCGTCTTCGAAGGTGTCCTTGTCTTCGGGTTCGAGGCGGCACCGGTCCGCCACGTCCAGGATCCCATCCCGGTCATCGTCCAGGTCGGGGCAGCCATCCGAGTCTTCGAAGTTGTCCTTGTCCTCGGGTTCGTTGACGCATTGGTCTACGTGATCGAAGAGCCCGTCACCGTCCGTGTCTTTGCGACCATCGGCCACATACCCCGCCTGCAGCAGGACCCGAAAGTCGGGGGTCCCAATGGACTCGTTGATCCCAGGCCCGCCCGCCGCGACCACATGAAAGCCCGCGATGTTGTAACCAAGCCCTACGAGCACCTCGAGCGGGTTGTAGCTCCCGTCTCGCACCTCGTTGGTCGGGTCGAGTGGAGCGACTTGTTCGGCGGTCTGAATGCCGCCCGACAGCGCAACGAGCGCGTCCAGGCCCTTCACGCCGATATTGCCGCGGGCGCCCAGCCCATAGCGGAAGAGGTCATCGTTGACGACGTTGAACACCTGAGAGCGAGGGCGAATGTGATAGCCCAGGTTCGCCGCGATCTTCCAGTTGCCCGGGAGCGCATAGTCGAGGCTGAGCTCGGGCTCCACCCGAACCGAGCCCTCCCCGTTGAACGACGCGGTGTCGCCGGTGGGCATCCAGACGTTCACTCGAAACCCGAAGCCGAGGCCTCCCCACTTCTCCTGCGCCGCCTTCTCGCCCATCGCCTTCACGTCGAAGCCGAGCCCGACCCGAATGTCGCCCATCGCAAAGCCCGTGAGGTCGGAGGCCCCCCGGCCGGCAACGCCGTACTCTGCGTCTCCCACGCCCACGACGACGGGGATCCCGGCGTCGATCTGCAGCCAGTCGTAGACGCCCACACCGCCGATGAGCTCGAAGCGGACCTGACCCGGGATGACCACCCCGTCCTCGCGAGGATCGCGGTCGCCCACACTCACCAGCGCAAGTGGCTCGTGGGCGTACATGACTCCGAGCTCCGTGTTCCAGCCCAAGTGCCCGAGGGTCTTGGAGGTCGAGACGTTAAGGATGCCGACCTTGTCCGAGACGTGTCGAAACTGCTCCACCGCGAGCTCCCCAGACTGCGCGCGCGCGCCACCGGGAAACCCCAAGGCCACCGCCAGCACGGCCCCCTGAGTCGCGACAGCTCCGACGCGACGACGGCGGAGCAACCCGAGGATGGCAACGCCAGCGAGGAGAAGGACCCCCGCGTTGCCGGGTGCCGAGCCCGCCGCGGTGCTACAGGCGCCGCCGCCGCGAAGCGCGAGCCCACTCACGGCGCGGTCGACAGTCTCGTTGCCGTCATCGTAGTCGCAGCGATCGCCCACCCCATCTTGGTCCGCGTCCAGCTGAGCCCCGTTGGGATTGAAGGGGCAGTTGTCTATCGCATCGACGACGTTGTCGCCGTCGATGTCCGCTAGCGGCTCCGGCGGCACGGTCGGGTCGGTCTCGCCTTCATCGAGGGCACCATCGCCGTCGCCGTCTTCGACGCCGTCCGGTGTCCCGTCGTCGTCCGTGTCGACCTTCGTGGGATCCGTCGTCGTGGTCGGGTCGTCGTCGGGGGTGACCTCACCGTCCGTGCCGCGATACGGCACGCCGCCGTCCGACACGCCGGCAGGGATGGGCTCGTCTACGCCCACCTCGAGGCCGTCACCCAGACCGTCGCCATCCGTGTCCAGCTCCATTGGGTCCGTCGGCCCGAACGGCTCGAGTGGTCCGGTGCCATTCTCCTCGTCGCCGTCCGTGAGCATGTCGTCGTCCGTGTCGGCGTCGAGCGGATCGGTGTCCGTGGCGGGGTCGAAGTCCTCCGGTTTGGTGCCGCCGATCTCCTCGCTGTCCGAGAGTCCGTCGCCGTCGGTGTCGGCGTCGGCCGGGTCAGTGCCGAGGACCGCTTCGTCGGTGTTCGAGATCCCATCCCCGTCTAGGTCGTCCGACTGGCAGGTGACTCCGTCCCCTTCGAATCCCGCGTTGCAGGTGCACGCATAGCCGCCTGGCGTGTCCGTGCAGGTCGCGTTCGGGTCGCAGTTGTTCGGCGCGCCGGCCGCGCACTCATCGACGTTCTCACACACGAGGCCCGAGGCCGAAGCCGTGTAGCCGGCGGCACAGTCGTCGAGGCCGATGGTCGCGTCCGACTCGTCACCGGCGGCCTCACCATCCCCGTTGGCGTCTTCGACGCCGTCGAGGATCCCGCCGTCGTCCGAGTCCGTGTCGTTCGGATCGGTGGTGGTGTTCGGGTCCGCGTCGAGCGCGACGCCGGCGGCTGTTCCGGAGAAGGGCACCCCGCCCGCGGAAGCGCCGCCGGGGATCGGTGAGTCCACGCCCACCTCGAGGCCGTCACCCAGGCCGTCACCGTCGGAGTCAGCGTTCATGGGATTCGTCTGGCCGATCCCCGTGAGCGGCCCCACCCCGGCCACCTCGTCACCGTCGGAGAGCCCGTCGTCATCGGTGTCGGCGTCGAGGGGGTTCGTATCGACGAGCGGATCGTAGTCTCCCGCCGTAGTCCCGCCGAGCTCCTCGCTGTCCGAGAGTCCGTCGCCGTCGGTGTCGTCATCGTTCGGGTCGGTGCCGAGGATCACCTCGTCCGAGCTCAGGATCCCGTCACCGTCCGGATCACCCGACAGGCAGGTGAATCCGTCGCCGTCGAATCCGGCGTTGCACGCACACGTGTAGCCGCCGGGCGTGTCGGTGCAGGTGGCGTTCGGGTCGCAGTCGTTCAGCGCGCTGTCGGCGCACTCATCGACGTTCTCACAGACGAGACCCGAGGCTGATGCCGCGTAGCCGGCCGCACAGTCGTCGAGCGCGACGTTTGCGTCCGTCTCGTCACCCCCGGCTGCACCATCGCCGTCGGCGTCTTCGACGCCGTCGAGGATCCCACCGTTGTCCGAGTCCGCGTCGTTCGGGTCGGTGCTCGTGCTCGGGTCCGCATCGAGCGCGACGCCGTCCGGCGTCCCGGAGAAGGGCACCCCGCTGTCGGAGACGCCACTCGGGACCTGTGAGTCCACGCCCACCTCGAGGCCGTCGCCGAGGCCGTCACCGTCGGAGTCCGCGTTCATCGGATCCGTGGGCCCGATCCCGGTGAGCGGCCCCGCGCCGGCCACTTCGTGACCGTCCGAGAGCGCGTCGTCGTCCGTGTCGGCGTCGAGGGGGTTCGTATCGACCAGTGGGTCGTAGGCGCCCGCGGTGATCCCGCCGATCTCGTCGCTGTCCGAGAGGCCGTCGCCGTCGGTGTCTTCGTCGTTCGGATCGGTGCCGAGGACCGCTTCCTGTGAGCTCGGGATCCCGTCGTTGTCCGGATCATCCGGCTGGCAGGTGAGCCCGTCGCCGTCGAACCCGGCGTTGCACATGCACGTGTGGCTGCCCGGAGTGTCGGTGCAGGTCGCGTTTGCGTCGCAGTCATTCAGCGCGCTGTCGGCGCACTCATCCACGTTCTCACACAGGAGACCCGAGGCTGCCGGCGCGTAGCCGGCCCCGCAGTCGTCGAGCGTGACGGTCGCGTCCGTCTCGCCACCGGCGGCCGCACCATCCCCGTTGGCGTCTTCGGCGCCGTCGAGGATCCCGCCGTCATCCGAGTCGGTGTCGTTCGGGTCGGTGGTGGTGGTCGGGTCCGCGTCCAGCGCCACACCGGCCGCCGTCCCGGAGAAGGGCACCCCGCCCGCCGAAGCGCCACCGGGGATCGGAGAGACAACGCCCACCTCGAGACCGTCGCCCAGGCCGTCACCATCAGTGTCCGCGTTCATCGGATCCGTCTGGCCGATCCCCGAGAGCGGCCCTGCGCCGGCCACCTCGTCACCGTCCGAGAGCCCGTCGTCATCGGTGTCGGCGTCGAGGGGGTTCGTATCGACCAGCGGATCGTAGTGGCCCGCAGTGGTGCCGCCGATCTCCTCGCTGTCCGAGAGGCCGTCGCCGTCAGTGTCTTCGTCGTTCGGATCGGTACCGAGGATCGCCTCGTCGGAGCTCAGGATCCCGTCACCGTCCGGATCACCGAACTGGCAGGTGAACCCGTCGCCTCCGAAACCCGGGTTGCACGCGCAGGTGTAGCCACCCGGCGTGTCGGTGCAGGTCGCGTTTGCGTCGCAGTCGTTCAGCGCGCCGTCCGCGCACTCATCCACGTTCACACACACGAGACCCGAGGTCGCTGGCACGTAGCCGGACGCACAGTCGTCGAGCGTCACGGTCGCGTCCGTCTCGCCACCGGCGGCCGCACCATCCCTGTTGGCGTCTTCGACGCCGTCGAGGATCCCGCCGTCATCCGAGTCCGTGTCGTTCGGGTCCGTGGTCGTGGTCGGGTCCGCGTCGAGCGCGACGCCCGCCGCCGTCCCGGAGAATGGCACCCCGCCCGCGGAGGCGCCGCCGGGGATCGGTGAGTCCACGCCTACCTCGAGGCCGTCGCCCAGGCCGTCACCGTCGGAGTCCGCGTTCATCGGGTCCGTCTGGCCGATCCCCGCGAGCGGCCCCGATCCGGCCACCTCGTCACCGTCCGAGAGCCCGTCGTCATCGGTGTCGGCGTCGCGGGGATTCGTGTCCACCAGCGGGGCGTAGTCGCTCGCGAGCGTGCCGCCGATCTCCTCGCTGTCCGAGAGGCCGTCGCCGTCGGTGTCCTCGTCGCTCGGGTCGGTGCCGAGGATCAGCTCCTCGGAGTCGCTGATGCCATCGAGGTCGGTGTCGATGAGGACGCAGGTCTGACCGACCAGGATGGTCCCGGCGACGCACGCGATGCTCACGCTGACCGAGTCAGTGGCGCTCTGCCCGGTGCCGTCATTCAGGACGGCCGCGGTGATCAGCGCGTTCGTGCCCGGTAGCAGACCCCAGAGCGCGGGGATGGCGAAGGACCACGTTCCCGTGGCGCTCACGACCACGTTGCTGCTGAACGAACCGATGGTGACCGTCACCGTGACGCCGGGCTCAGCGTTCCCGGTAATGGTTGCCGTCGGTAGGACCGATGCCCCGGCGACCGGCGTGAGGATGTCGACGTAGGTCCCGATGACGATGGGGTCGGTCACAGCCAGGTTCAGCACGGGATCGCCCTGCTGGTTGTTGTTCCAGCACATGAAGTCCTTGTCGAGAGTCCGCCCGTTCGCTGACGTCGCCACCCACGCCTGAAGGGGACCGGTCTCCAGCGGGAAGGGATCACCCGCCGTCAGCGCGATGAGCTCGTGGAAGGGGACGGCCCAGGTGATGAAGAAGTCCCCGTCGCCGTTGATGTTGCTGCCGTCGCTGGCTGGATCGACGCGCACCCAGCCACCGACCGTGGGTGTGAACACCTTGAGGACGGTGTCGTCGGACCGGCGCACGAAGAGCACCTGCTCCGTGATCCCGTTGGTGACGACGGCGTACTCGTACTGGGTGGTATCGCCGTCGGTATCGAGCCCGAAGCCCCAGCCGAACTGCTCTAGGGGCGCAGCGCCACCGACCGCCAGCGGTGACCCGTCCACTCGGATCCGCAAGAAGAGGTACGTGCCATCGTCGGTATAACCCATGGCCGGGAAGGCCGCGCTGCCCACGATGTCGCGCGCTCGGTTGGCGCCGGGCTCATCGCTGAGGAGGTCGGTAGAGTCTCCAGAGACCGCGCAGTTGGCCGTGGTGTAGGCCGTTGGCCAGGTCGACGGCGGCGCGGCTTGAGCCTTCGCGAGTCCCGGAAGGAGCACCGCCGTCGCAAGGGCCAGGACCGAAGCGACGAGGGGCGTCGACGACGGCAAGGGGGGGCAGGATGCGTCCGAGGACGTCGCCGACTGGTGCGATCGCGAGCGCGAAGCGTCATTGGTGCGCTCGCGGTGATGTTCCCTCGGCATTGGCAATCTCATGGTCAACCTCTCCGTCGCCGCCCCCGCGGCTTCGCAGTTGCGCCTAATCGGCTGGTCGGGCGGAACGTAAAGGCAGACTTTCGGCTGCCCGAGATCCTTGGCGGCGAGCTGAGTGCGCAAACGGACAACGACGTATCGGCCACCGCCGCAAGCGCCATCGCGTAGCGCAGCCGGTCACCGGAGCTGGGGGCTTGCCCCCGTTCGGATGTCCACCACGCCAACGCCGCCCCTCGCGAGAAATCTCCGCCGAAGGCTCCGTTTACCGCTCGCACATTGACGTGCGTTTGGGGGAACGGTGCCGGCACACGCAGAGCAGGTCAGGTCGGGACGGCAGGCGGAGCCCCAGACCTTGGACGGCGCCTCGCGCCGACGCGAATCCGTCGTCGGCGTTGCCGAGGCGCGTGGCGGCGCCAGCGTGGCTGCTGCGTTCGACGCCGCTTCGGCCCATGTCTTCCGGGTTCGAACCACATTGACGACCTCGGTGCGCGCGGACGGACGCAATGCCGAGGCGTGTATCGAGGCCAAGGCAAAGCTCCGCCGGGATGCGATCATGGATGCCTTGGTCGCCGACAGGGCTCTCATCGACCAGGAGGGCGCTCGGCAGCGCGGCGCCGTCGATCGCGCGTTTGCGGGCGCGCGGCAGAAGGCACTGGACACGGGGGCAGCGAAGGCCGACGACGCCCTGGGCCTGGGGCGGTCGTTTTCACACCGCTACGCCGGCCACCGTGCCGCAGACGGCGCGCTCGGCGACGGTGGCAACTACCACCGCGAGCGCCAGGCGGCGCGCAGCGCGGCGGCCACAGCGCTCGCGGAGGCGGCCGCCGCAGGTATCCGCGACCTCGGTGGCGAGCTCGCGGCGGCGCTGTTGGTCGAGAAGATTCAGGTCATCGCGGTGCTCGAAGCCCGTGTGGCCGCTGCCCACGCCATGGTCGAAGCCGCGGCGGACCGGGCGTTGCGAGAGGGCGAGGCGGCCAGGACGGCCGCCCTGCATACGCTCACCGAGGGTCAAGCCAAGGTCGATACGCTGCTCTCCGCGCAGCACCGCTGGCGGAGCGCCCAGCTCGCCGCAGACGGCCGCGCCTGCGACGCCGCCATCGCGGCGACCGCAGAAGTTGCCGGGACTGGGGTCCACAGCCAACGCACGGCGGAGCGGCGGCGCTTGGGTCAGGCTCTGGCCCAGCGTCTCGGTCGGGCTCCAGCCGAGAGCGTAGCCGCGAGCGCAGCTGAGAGCCGCACCGGGCTCGCCCACACGGCGCGGCGGGTCATGGAGCAGCAGGCGCACCTGGCCCGCGGCCTGGCGCAGGACTCGGCGGCATCGTACTCCCGCGCGGCGATGGACGTGGGCGCGCGGGTCAGCGTGATCGTCGCGGGCGTTCACGGGCACTTCATGACGGCCCTCGAGGGGAGCGAGACGCGTTGGCGGGACGCCGTCGCTCACGCGGTGGGGAGCCTCCGGGCCGATGGCGAAGCGCTCACCGAGCGAATGCTCGGCCCCCACCTGCAGATCACGCAGGAGGCGTTCGCGGCTCAGCTCGACCGCTGCCTCGGCGAGATCTCGTACAAGATCCCCATCGCCGCCGAGAAAGCGGCTGACGGTGTACAGACGGCGACGCAGCCGCTCGCGAGTGCGGCGGCGAGCGTCGCGGCAGCTGTGATCGGCACCGTGGCTATTGGGGCGCTCACGGCGAGCGGCGTCGGGCTCGTCGCCGGCCTATTCGCGGCGGCGTGTGTTGGCGCGGCGACTGCCGGCGCAAAGCAGCTCGGCGTAGACGCCATCAACGGCAAGATGTCGAGCTGGCAGACGTACGCTGGCGAGATGGGCGTGGGGGCCCTCGGTGGCGTCCTGCAGTACGCGACCGGGACATACGGAGCGAAGTGGGGCGAAGAGCTCAGCGGCGTGGCCAAGAAGGCCATGGAGGCGCTGGCCACGCCTGTGGGGGCCGCGCTCAAGGACGGTGCGGTGGAGTTCGGTGGGGAAGCCCTGAAGGCCGCCGTCGACCCGACGAAGGACTTCGACGCAGGGGCGGCCGCCACCGCAGCGATGGGCGCGATGTTGGGCGGCGCGGTCGGCGCCGGCATGGGACAACCCGTCAAGGGCGCCACGCAGGCAGCCTCCGACGCCGGAGCGGCGCTCGCGGCAGGGCAGAAGGCCGCGGGGCCCGTGTCTGACGCAGTCGGCAGTGGGGTCGGTGAGGCAGTGAAGTTGGGAGCTGTGGCGACCCGCGCACCCGCAGCTCAGGAGCCGCGCGGGGTGCGCCAGTAGCTCAGCGGCGCGCGTACGGAGAGGCTCGGGGGGGCCTTGTTGAAGCTGAGCGGCGGCGTAGACGCAGCGCCACCAGGCCCAGCAGCAGGCCTAGGGCGGCCCAGGGTGCCTGCGCGGGCTGGTCCCCGTCGTGGCTGCACCCACCGTCATCGCTGCCGCCCTCCGTCGCCGGGGGCTGGGTGTCGGCGCCGATCGGCGGGGTGTTCGTGTCCGTGGGCACCACAACGTCGCCCGTGACCTTGATGTCCTCGCCGCCGGGCGTGGGGCCGGGATCCACCGGGGGCGGCGGCTCCTCGTTCGAGCACGCCTCGTCGGTCTCGCCATCGCAGTCGTCGTCCTCGCCGTTGCACTGCTCGGTGGCGGGGCTCACCGCGCTCTCGCACGCCGACCAGACCCCGATGAGGCACTGGCGCTGCCCAGTGGTACACGCGCCCTCCTCCAGGCCGCAGAGCTCGGTGGCGCCGGCCGTGGCCGCGCACGGGCAGCCGTCGTCGACCACGCCGTTGCAGTCGTCGTCTTTGCCGTTGCACGTCTCGAGCGCCGGCCACACCGCCCCGACACACTCGCCGCGGGTGTCGTCGCACGCCGCCGCGCCGCGCTCGCACTCGCCTACGTCCAGCCCGCACGACACCGCGTCGGTGCACGCGCATCCCTCGTCGACGGAGCCGTCGCAGTCGTCGTCCAGCCCGTTCTCGCAGGTCTCCACGCCCGCCGCTGGGACCGAGGCGTCGCAGGCGAGGGCGCCGTCCACGCAGCCCAGCACGCCTGTGGCGGCGCACACCCCGAGGCCCGCCGTGCATCCGGCGGCCACCGGGAAGTCCTGGTCCGTGAGCCCGTCGCAGTCGTCGTCGACGCCGTTGCAGGCTTCGTCGCCGGGAGTGCCCGCCGTGGCGTCGCAGACCACGCCACCTGCGTCGTCACAGACGAGCGCGCCGCTTCGGGCGCAGCCGCCAACGCCCACCGAGCAGGTGTCGCCGAGGCCGAGCCCCTCGTCGGTCTCGCCGTCGCAGTCGTCGTCTTGCTCGTTGCAGGTCTCGGGGCCGCCGGCTTGGGCCACGGCGTTGCACCCGATCACGCCCGCGGCGCAGGTGGTCTCGCCGGCCGCGGCGCACGCCCCGACGCCCGTGGTGCACGGGACGCCCACGTCGGCGCCGTCGTCGGTCACGCCGTTGCAGTCGTCGTCCAGCGCGTTGCAGCTCTCGGTGCCTGGGGCGCCCGCGACCGCGTCGCAGGCCCAGGTGCCGCCGACGCACTGCTCGGCGCCCGTCCGGAGGCAAGCGCCGCTGCCCGCGTTGCAGGCGGCGCCCGGCGGGACCGCGTTATCCGGCGTGCCGTCGCAGTCGTCGTCGAGCCCATTGCAGCTCTCTGCGGCTGGCGCGCCCGCGATGGTCGGGCAGGCGTCGGTGGCGTCCGGCTCACCGTCGCCGTCGTCGTCGAGGTCGCCCGAGTCGCAGAGCCCGTCCTTGTCGAGATCCGCGCCGTCGTCGCCCGGCGCGACGTGGCCGCTCACGCAGTCCTCGCAGGCGTCCTGGTCCTCGTCCTGGCAGAGCTTCGGGTCAGTCGGCGCCGAGTCGTCGAGATCGCCAACCCCGTCGTTGTCGTCGTCCGGATCCCCCGCGTCGCAGAGGTCGTCGCCGTCGAGGTCGGGGCCGTCGTTCTTGGGGGCCAACGCACCGCTCTGGCAGTCGTCGCAGGTGTCGTTGTCGCCGTCGGCGCAGCTCTTCGGGTTGGTGGGCGCCACGTCGTCCGCGTCCGCCACGCCGTCGTCGTCGTCGTCGGGATCGCCCGCGTCGCAGAGGCCGTCGCCGTCGGTGTCCTGGCCGTCGCCCGATTGGTTCACGGCGCCGCTTGCGCAGTCGTCGCACGTGTCGCTGTCGCCGTCGGCGCAGCTCTTCGGGTCGGTGGGCGCGCCGTCGTCCGCGTCCGCGACGCCGTCGTCGTCGTCGTCGGGGTCGCCCGCGTTGCAGGCGCCGTCGCCATCCGTGTCCAGACCGTCGTTCTTGCTGTCGACCTTCCCAACGGAGCAGTCGTCGCACGTGTCGCTGTCGCCGTCGGCGCAGATCTTCGGATCGGTGGGCGCGTCGTCGTCCACGTCGGGCACGCCGTCGGCGTCGTCGTCGTCCTCGCAGGCGTCGCCCACGCCGTTCCCGTCGGCATCTCCCTGGGCGGGGTCCTTCACGGTCGGGCACACGTCCGTCGCGTCGGGCGCGCCGTCGTTGTCGTCGTCGGCGTCGCAGAGATCGCCCACACCGTCGCCTTCCAGATCCGCCTGAGCAGGATCGGCGAGGCGCGGGCAGACGTCCGTGGCGTCGGCCACGCCATCGGCGTCGTCGTCGGGATCACAGGCGTCGCCGGCGAGGTCGCCGTCGAGGTCCGCCTGGTCGGGGTCTTGGACCTGGGGGCACAGATCCACGGCGTCGGGGACGCCGTCACCGTCGGAGTCGCCCTCGCACGCGTCTCCGACCTTGTCGCCGTCCAGGTCGGCCTGGTCGGGGTTGGCGACGCGTGGGCAGTTGTCCGTGGCGTCCGGCGTGCCGTCGGCGTCGTCATCCGGGTCGCAGAGGTCACCGACGCTGTCCTGGTCGAGATCGCCCTGGCTCGGATCCACCACGCGGGGGCAGAGGTCCGTGAGGTCCGGGACGCCGTCGCCGTCGTCGTCGGCGTCGCAGGGATCACCCTGGGTGTCGCCGTCGAGATCCCCGAGGTCCGCGCTGGCGAGCGTGGGGCAGTTGTCCGTGAGGTCCGGCGTGCCGTCGCCATCGACGTCGGCGTCGCACACGTCGCCGACCTTGTCTCCGTCGAGGTCGGCCTGGTCGGCGTTCACGTCGCGCGGGCAGTTGTCGGCGAGGTCCGCCGTCCCGTCCGCGTCGTCGTCGGCGTCGCACACGTCGCCGAGCTTGTCGCCGTCGAGGTCTGCCTGGTCGGCGTTGGAGTCGCGCGGGCAGTTGTCCGTGAGGTCCGGCGCCGAGTCGGCGTCGTCGTCGAGGTCGCAGACGTCGCCCTTGTCGTCGAGATCCAGGTCGTCCTGCGCCTCGTTGGCGTCGCGCGGGCAGTTGTCGGTGGGGTCCGCCGTGCCGTCGGCGTCGTCGTCGGGATCGCAGGGATCGCCGAGGAGGTCGCCGTCGAGGTCCGTGACGTCGGTGGAGGCGAGGTCCGGGCAGTTGTCGGCGTCGTCGGGGATCTGGTCGCCGTCGCGGTCGCCGTCACACGCGTCGCCGTCGCCGTCGCCGTCGCTGTCGAGCTGCGCGGGATCGGCCACCAGGGGGCAGACGTCGGTGGCGTCAGGCGCGCCGTCGTCGTCGTCGTCGTCGTCGCAGGCGTCGCCGTCGCCGTCGCTGTCCGTGTCGACCTGCGGCCCGGCGAGGGGGGGGCACACGTCCGTGGTGTCCGGGGCGCCGTCGTCGTCGTCGTCGAGATCGCAGAGATCCCCGGCGCCGTCGCCGTCGAGGTCGTCCTGGTCGGGGTCGTCGTTTGCTGGGCAGAGATCGCAGGCGTCGCCCAGGAGGTCGCCGTCCGTGTCCACCGCGTCGTCCGTGATCCCGGGGCAGAGATCACAGGCGTCGCCGCGCGCGTCCGGGGCGGCGGTGCCAAGCTCCACGTCGTCGAGGCGCACCGAGCCCCCCGTGACGCGCAGCGTGAGGCGCGTAGCGCCCACATCCGAGATCACCCAGGCCGGCGGGGCGGCGCACGCCCCCTGGCAGTCGAGGAGCAGGGTGTCGCCGAGGTGCAGCGTGGCGATGGCGTCGTCGCTGGCGCGCCAGGCGACGCGGAGCCGTGAGGCGGCTGTGGTGTCTACCGGCAACCAAACGGTGGCGCCGGCGCCTACGTCCAGGGCCCGACCCGCACCCCGGGCGCCGCGCGTGACCAGGTCGCGACTGGAGAAGCCCCAGCTCTCCGGGAAGAGCGGCTGCGCGTCGGGCACCGTGACCATGTCGCCGGACGCGTTCAGCGTGACCGGGCCGGTCCACAAGGCGCCATCCCCCAGCGAGGCCCGCAGAGGGACCTCGACATCCGCGTTGAGCCCGGCGGGGTGGAACGCGTGGTCGCCGTTCGCCTGGCTGGAGTCGGGGACAGCGACGCAGACGTCGCAGGTGTCACCGACCCCGTCGCCGTCGCCGTCCTCCTGGCCCATGTTGGCCAGCGTGGGGCAGTTGTCGACGGCGCCGCAGCGGCCGTCCTCGTCCGGATCACCCACCGCGTCCCCGATGCAAACCACCCGGACCTTTACGGTGGCCGTGCCCACCACCGACTGCCCGTAGGGGTCGATCGCACGGAACGTGAAGCTGTCGTTCCCGAAGGTACCGGGGGCTGGGGTGTAGCGCAGGCCCGCGCCGGCCACGACCGCCGCGCCGTGGGCCGGCTGCGTGACCACCTCGAAGGTGTGCGTGTCGCCAGCGTCGGTGTCCACGACGGTGGGGACGCCCTCAACGGGCGTTTCTACAGTAGTCTCCAGGGACAGCGATGCGGCGCTTGGCGGGGCGTTCTCCGTGTCGGCCGGCACCACCTCGACGGGCACCGCCACCGACGCGGCGTCCGTGCCGTCGGACGCGTCGAGCACGATGGCGTAGCTGCCCACCTGAGCGGCGCCGGGGGTCCAGCGGAGGACGCCGGTCCCGTTGCCGAGGTCGGTGAACGTGGCCCCCACGGGGAGCGCGCCGCTGCTGAGCATGAGCAAGTCGCCGTCCGCGTCGCTGGCGGACACCACCACCTCCAGCAGGTCCCCAACGCGCACCGTGCGCCCCGCCACCGGCGCAAACGTGGGTGGCGAGTTGACGAGCGGGCCGTCGCCAAAGGTGAGCACGTACGACTGGCCCGAGGAGCCGCTGTCGAACAGGTAGAGCCAGAAGGAGTAGTCGTTGGTGAGCGGCCGCCACGAGCGAGTGACCCACGCGTTGGTTCCGGGCAGCACCTTGCCGTCGCTGCGCACGGCCGAGAGGAGCTTGTATTTGCCGGAGTACGGGTCCGTCTTCTTCACCACGAAGAGCCCTGAGACCGGCCCGATCGCCAGGCGCTGGACCTTCGGTCCTTCGGCCGACAAGGACGCGAGGGCGGTGGCGTCGCTCACGGGCGTGTCGACCGCGTCGGACTCGTAGGCCTTGTAGGTGGTGCCCGAGATCGCCAGGAAGTCGTCGCGGTTGTCGCGGCCCGGGGCGTCGACGCGGACGTCGTGGACCAGCGTGTGCGTGGTGACTGACTCGAGCAGCGACGTGAGCTCTCCGCCGAGCGCGTCGTCGTGGGTGAACGTGGCCGTGAACTCCGTGAACCGGCCCTGCAGGGTCGTGGTCATGAACCAGCGTCCCACCCCGGCCTCGGACGGCGCGATCGTGCCGAAGTCGATGAGGAGCGAGTTCTGGAACGGCTTGCCGTTCACGTCGCTGCCGATGATCTCGAACGCGATCAGGAGGCCGAGCTCGTTCTCGATGATGCGCGGTTGGGACGAGTTGATCTTGAGGTTCACGGCCGGGCCGTAGCCCCGATTCGACACCCGCACGCCCAGGGTGAAGGGCTCAGGTGGCTCGGTGACCGCGGTGAACGGGTTGTCGCTGTTGACGTCGGAGGGCAGGAAGTAGTCGAGGTGCAGCTCGGGCATGGGCCGGACGGTGATGGTGTCGGGCACCACGGAGACCTCGTGGTCCTCGCCGCCCAGCGAGTAGTTCACCTTCGCGCCCACCTCGTACCGCGTGCCGGACGGGTTCGGACCGGCGGCCCCGGGCGCGGGGATGATGAGCCAGTGGATGTCGGCCGTAGCGCCGGGGGCGATCTTGCCGGTGCCGCCCACGTTGCTGACGCCGGTGGTGCTGTCGAGCGTGAGGAAGAAGAGCGCGGTGGTGTCGTTGGGGTTGTTCGTGGCCTTCACGGGGTTCCCGGCCGCGTCCCAGAACACGACCTCCACGCCGAAGTCCTCGATGGACAACGTGGTGAGGCCGTTGGTGACCTTCATGTGTGCGTCGAAGGCCTGACGCTCCAGCGTCAGCTCCTGCACGATCTCGATCTTCACCTTGGCGCAGACGTCGGCGCCGGCCGGCGCGCTCACGAAGGCGAGCGCGAGGACCGGCAATACACGAATGAGGGCGCTCATCGGGCACCTCCAGAAGGCGCGCCCGTGGTTCCCCCGGGCGCCAGCATGCGGATGTCGAGCTGCGGCTCATTTGTCGAGAAGCGTCGGCCGGTCGTGCCGTCCGTCGCTGTGAAGGTGGCCACGAGATCTGTCCGATCCACGGCCCGCGCGTGGAGATCCACGGCGCGCCACCGGCCGCCCTCGAAGATCTCCGCCCAGTCGTGGAAGGCCTCGGGCCCCAGGAGCCCCGAAGCGCCCAGCGGCCATCCGCTGGCGAGGCGCGTGGGGAGGCCCGCGGCCGAAGCGACGGCAGCTACGACCAACGCCAGGTCGGTGCAGTCGCCCCGCCCGAGGCGCAGCGTGTTCTCCACGGCTCTCGGCGCGGCGTGAAAGCTGTCTGGCGTGAGGTGGCTCAGCGTGGCCAACAGGGCCTCGCCACGCTTTCCCTGCGGCGCTGCGCGCACCGCGTCCGCGAACGCGGCGATCGCCGGTGTCGAAGGCGTGGACGTCCCGGCTGGTGTAGCTGCTGCGCGGTCCCGGGCCACCCCGCCGCGCGCGAGCTCGGCCGTGACCGTGACCATCGCCGAAGCGCCGGGCTCGAGGCGTCCCAAGCGCACCTCGAGCCCGCTCGGGGTGCGGCTGGCCGGGTGCGTGACCCGCAGCCGCAGGAGCGTCAGGTCGCCGTGGCGGGGCAGGGGGACCGCCGCCGTGAAGCGGGCATCCGTGAGGGCCTCGCGCCCGGTGTGGGTGACCTGATAGCGCCACCGCGCCACCAGGACGTCCCCGCGCGCGGCGGCCACCTCGATGACGACGTCCGCGGCTGCGGTGGTGGCAGCGAGCCAGAGCACGGCGGCGAGCTTCAGTGCTGACATCCGCAGCCTCCTTTGCCCGCGGGGGCCGTGCCGATCGGCGCGATCCGACCCGACAGCGTCCGCTGGGTCTCTCCCACGCCGGCAGGCGCCCGGGCGGCGAGCAGTGCGTCGACGCCGCCGTCCAGCCAGAAGACGCCCGGCCGCGCTGCACCGACGGAAGCGGCGGCCACGACGGCGCCATTCGGGAGGGCTTCAGGGGCCACCACGGTGACGCCCAGGCCCGCGAGGAGCTCGGCCTCCTCGGCGCACCGCGCCACGGCCACCATGCGACCGGCCTGCGACGGGGTGACCACGTCCGCACGCTCGCAGGTGCCGAGGACCTCGCCGCCGCGCTCACACCAGGCCCGGAAGCCACCGGCGAGCACCTCCACGGACACGCCGCGGGCCTTGAGCGCCGCGGCGCCCCTCTCGGCAGGGCCCCCCGGGACGCCAGCGTCCACGAGCAGCACCGGGCCGCGGAGCAGGCGGAGCTCCCACGGGCGTCGCTGTACGGACCCGGGCAGGCGTCCGCGAGCGAACGCCGCGTCGTCGCGCAGGTCCACGATCTGGACGCCGCTGGGCGGGGCGGTCGGGCCCTCAGCGGCGACGAATTCACCGGAGCGCGGGGGCGCGGAGGTGAACCGGGCCGGGGAGCTCTGCTGCCCCGGACCCAGCACGAACAGCGCCACGCAGGCGCCTACGAGAGTGGGTGTGATCATCACTCGCCCCCTCCGCCACTGTCGTCGCCGCCGCCTCCGGAGTAGCCGAGGCCACCCTTGCCCTGCGGGCCGTTGGCTTGTCCCTCGTGCTTGAACCCGTCCATGCCGTAGCAGACCTTGTACTCGTAGCTGCCCAGCGTGAACTCGATGGTGATGATGCCGAGGTTGGCGCTGACGCTGACCAGCTTCACGGAGACTGTGACGCAGCAGTTGTAGGTGAGCGACGACTCGCCGCACTTGTTGCAGAGGGAGCACGCGTTCTCGGCCCCCACCGTGATGAGCTTGGCGGTGCCGCCGGCGATGCCCGCTTTGCCGCCGGCGCCGATGCCGCCCTCGACGCCGACCTTCACGGTGAAGCACTTCTCGCCGTTCTTGATGACCACGGCCGGCTTGCCCGGCTCCTGCTTGCAGCAGTCCTTGACGGTGACTTCGACGCCGCCCGTCACCTCGCCGCCGAGGCCCGCGTAGCCCCCGACGCTGCCGTTGACGCCGCCGGTGACGGTCCCGTCGCTGCCGACGTTGATCCCGCCGCCGGTGTCCAGGCCGTCCCGGTCTGTCCGGAGCACGGGGCTGTTGTCCGCGAACTCGTAGGCGTTGGCCCGGTCGAGCATCGCGAACAGCGGGTCGAGCGAGATATACCGCCCGAGCGAGGGCGCGTACCAGCGGAAGCGGTTGTAGTGGAGCCCGGTCTCCGGCACCCAGAGCTGGCCCGAGCCGCGGAGCGCCACGTCGACCGTGGCGCCCGGCAGCACCGTGGCGCCCAGGAAGGCCTGCGCGTCCAGCCCCCAGGCGATCGCCCCGGTGTCGTCCGTGAGCCGAACGACCGTGCCCAGGCGGTCTAAGACCGGGTACCAGGCGCGAATCCCGCCGCCGCTGATGGCCGGCTGGAGCTGAGCGACCAGCGCCGACTGCCACGGGGTGTTGGGCGCCCAGAGGGATTGCGTGACGACGTTCCCGGTGGCATCGAGCTCGGCCACGAGGCCCTCGTCGCCGTAGAGGTAGTAGCGCGTGACGCCGCCCACCGTGCGGCGGCTCATGTGGCCGCGGGCGTCGTAGCCGTAGGTTGCGAGCTCGGCGCCGCTGCCGTCCGTGACGCGGACCAGCTGCGCCGCCAGGTTCCACTCGAAGCGCAGGGTACGCGCCGGCGTGACCCACTCGGTGAGGTTGCCGCGCGCGTCGTACGTGAGCGCGCTGCCCGGCCCGGAGGACGTGAGGCGGTTCGCGGCGTCGGCGGTCCACGCGAGCCCGGCCGCGCCCGTGCGGTTGCCCGCGGCGTCGTAGGTGAACGACTCGGCCGGGGCCCCGCCCTTCGTGGTGGCGACCAGCTGGTCGGAGTCGTCGTAGGCGTACGTCACGGCGTTGCCGGACACGGTCTCTGTCACCTTCGCGAGCCGGTGCGCGGTCCAGTCGTAGTCGAGCTCGAACAGCGTCGTCGCGCCCTTGGCCGCGCGGATCGCCTCGGTACGCTGCCGCGCCCCGCTGGAGGTGGTGACGACCACGCCGTTTGGCTGAGCCACCTGTGTGTCATAGGGGCTGGGATAGCTGTGGGTGACCGTCCCCGCGACCGGGTGGGTCACGGTGGCCAGGCGCCCATCGGCGGTGTAGGCAAAGGTGGTCTCCGCGCCGTCTGGGCCCACGAGGCCCACCTTTCGGCCCAGAGCGTCGAAGCGATACGCGAGGGTCGCGGCGAAGGGCCCGAAGTCCGTTGTCTCGGTGCGCACGCGAGCGTCCGGGTCCCAGTCGAAGGTCTGGGTGACCGTGTCGTTCGCCAGGCTCGTGACGCGCCCCACGGCGTCGTAGGCCTTGTCGAGGATCTCGGTGACCGCGCCGCGGGTCCAGGTGGTGGTGGTCTCCCGTCCCAGCGCGTCGTACGCGTGGCTCACGGTGGTCCCATCGGCGCCGGTGTCGAGCACCGAGCGGCCGAGGGAGTCGCGCGTGGTGCCCACGTCGTACCCGGCGACCTCGCGCGTGGCGACGCCGTCGGAGTCGTAGGTGGTCTCGAGCTGCCGGTTGCCTCGACCGTCGACCTTGCCGGTGAGGCGGCCCAGGCCGTCCCGCTCCTGCTTCTCTGTTACCGAGCCGTGGGTGCGCTCGGTGAGGCGCCCGTCGGCGCCGATCTCGGTCACCCAGCCCGCGCCGAGCCCGTTCGTGAAGCCGACCTGATCGTTGCCCTCGTATGCGTAAGACTCCGTGAACGTCTCCCCGTCAGCCCAGACGTAGCGCCGCGACAGGAGGTTCTCACGAGCGTCGTAGGTGAGCACCTCGGTGAGGCCAGGGCGCTGGATCTGGGCGGGACGGCGGGCGCCGCCGTCGTAGATGAACACCGTGTCCACGCCACGCTGCGTCTGCTTCGTGACGCGGCCGTAAGCGTCCTTCTCCACGACCTTCGTTGTGACGTCCTCGATCTTCTCGGTGACCCGCGTGTTGCCGAGCGGCAGCGTCTCGTAGACGAAGGTGACGTCCGTGCCGTCGTCGAAGCGCTGCGCCACCAGCCGGCTCTGGGCGTCGTACTCGTAACGCGTGGCTCGGCCCTGTGGATCGACAGTGCGCGTGGTGCGCCCGTGCGGGTCCACGTGAATGACGGTGACCTCGCCGTCGGCGTCCGTGACCGAGTGCTTCTCGCCCACCACGGCGCCAGCGCCATCCTTGAGCGGCTCGTAGGCGTGCTCCTCGAGCGTCAGCGGCGCTCCTCCGGACGGCGTGAGCGTCACCTTCGTGAGGCGGCCCGCGGCGTCGTAGGTTTGGGTCCGCAGCGCGCCCGAAGGATCGAGGACGGTGAGCAGCTGCCGGCTGCCGTTCCAGGTCTGCAGCGTCTTGCGGCCCTTCGGGTCCTCGAAGGACGTGAGGTTGCCGGCGGCGTCATAGCCGTACTTCCACGTGAGCGAGTCGGCGCCCGCGTGGTGCGTCTCCGCGGTGCGGTTGCCCTGGGCGTCGATCGTGTAGGTCACGCGCCGTTGGTCCGGGCGACCCGCGCCGATCACGTGCTCAGTGAGGTTGCCGCGCGAGTCGTAGCTGAACGTGGTGACCACGCCGCGGCGGTCCACGCGGCGCGTGAGCTGGCCGAAGATCCCGTATTGGAACGACTCGGCCACCTGGCCGTCGGCGTCCTTGCCCCCGGACACCGTGCCGTCGGACGCGATCACTGCCGAGCCGGGGCCGCTCACGGTCTTCACCGGCGCGCCGTTCACGAGCTCCTGAACAACCTTGCCGTACTTGTCGAACCACTTCTCGCGGACGGTCCCGTCGGTGAGGAGCACCGAGGCGTAGTTTTGTTGTGTGGTCGAGTTGTAGCCGTAGTCGAGGTACATCCCGACGCCGTCGCCATCGAGCACCGAGGCGGTCACGCCCGAGGCCGCGTAGGTCACCTTCGTGGTCTTCCCGGTGGCCAGGGCCTTCTGGATGATCCGCCCCTTGGCGTCGTAGCTGTACGTGGAGGCGCGGCCCAACACGTCCGTGACGGTCGTGAGGTTGTCCCCGGTCCAGCCGTAGCTGACGGAGCGCGCCCCGAGCAGGTCCGTGACCTTGCTGACCTTGCCAGCCGTCCACGTGTACTCCACCACCGGCGTGCCCGCGTCGTCGACGAGTCGAATCAGCTTCCCGGCCGTGTCGCGCTGCATGGCGACCTCGCGCCCGTTGGCGTCAGCAAAGGCTACGAGCCGCCCGCTGGCGTCGAACGACCGCGTATTGCCCAGTCGGTCGAGGAAGCGGAAGGAGCCGTCGCCCAAGCGGTCGATGCGGTTCGAGCCCTTGCCGTCGCGGAAGACGGTGCCCGTGGCGTCCGCGGGCGTGTACGACACGCCGAGGTGATCGATGCGGATCACCACCGTGCCGGCCAGCGTGAGCGCGAGATCGGCGTCGAAGAAGCGCAGGTGCCATCGGCTGTCGTAGTAGTAGCGCTCCACCGCGAGGTCGTGCCCTGCCACGCCCACGATGAAGTCGACCGCCTCGTCCTCATAGGCGCCCGTGATGAGGTCCACCGTGCTTTGCGACGGCTGCGCTTTGTTGGCCTTGCAGCACTCCTTCTCCGCTGACGACAGGTCCGGGTGTTCGCAAGGATCGCATCCCGGGCTACCCGGCACGGGCTGCGCCGGCACAGCGGGCGGGATCCAGCCGCCACCGCCGCCACCCCCACCGCCGCCCCAGCCGAAGC
>SXOO01000173.1 GCA_005776725.1 Pseudomonadota bacterium
CCTTCTGACCCTTGCCGAACGGCTCCTGCACCTCGCCCACCTCGGAGCGTTGGCCGTGGCGGATGTTGATGGCCAGCCGCTCGACCACGGACGCGAGGACCGCGAGGACGCTGAAATAACGCGCGTGGCGGTCGCGGGCGACCACCTGCGTCGACACCGGGTCCGGCGAGAGACCGAGGCGCCCGAGGGCCTCCCCCTCCACGTCCGGGCTCGTGGCCGCGAAGGTGCCCACGGGGCCCGAGAGCTTGCCGACGGCGATGTCGGCGCGGGCGGCAACCAGCGAGGCGCGCGCCCGCTCCAGCTCTGCGTAGTGCCCGAGCAGCGCGAGCCCGAAGGTGGTGACCTCGGCGTGGATGCCGTGGGACCGCCCGATCATGGGCGTGTGCTTGTGCTCTCGCGCCCGAGCCAGGAGAGCGGCAAGCAGCAGCTCCGTGCCCTCGAGGATGAGGTCGGTCGCGCGCACCAGCTGTAGCGCGAGCGCGGTGTCGAGGACGTCGGAGGACGTGAGCCCCACATGAAGGAACCGGACATCTGGCCCGGCGAGCTCTTCGAGGTGGGTCAGGAAAGCGATGACGTCGTGCTGGGAGGTCCGCTCGATCTCGAGGATCCGCTCGGGCGACAAGCGCCCCCCGACCGCGGCGCGAATCCGCTCGGCGGCGCCGGACGGGGCCTGCCCGCGGCGCTCACGCGCCTCGAGGTGCGCGCACTCCACGTCCAGCCAGAGGGCGAAGCGAGCGCCGTCTGACCACACTTCCGTGAGCTCGGCCCTCGCGTAGCGCCCGATCACGGCGTGGCCTCTCCAAGGGTGGGGGCCGCGCAGCAGCGGAAGCCAACGAGCTTGGTGCCCCCTTCGGCGGGCGCCTTGCGCGAGAGGCCGCAGCCGGCCGTCTGCCCGTTGCTGGTGGCGTCGCCGCCGCGGACCATGCCGTCCGCCGTGTACTCGGCCACGTTGCCGATCATATCGAGCAGGCCCGCGCCGCTCCGGCATCGACCGTAGGTGCCAGAGGGCACGACGCCGCGGGTTCCGCCGTCGAGGCCGCGCACATTGCAACGGCCCTCCTCGAAGTAGGCGCCCGCGCTCCCGGCGCAGCTCCGCTTCCACTCCTCTGGAGTACAGAGGCGCTTGCCGACCCCGACGCAGGCGGCCTCGGCCTCGGCGAGCGTGAGCTGAGTCTTGGGAGGGCCCGATCCGGGGAACTCCTTCTTGTCGATGCACACGGTGTCGAAGCCCGTCTGCTTCTTGCCGTCGAGCTCGATGCTGACCTTCTTCGACACCTTCACCGTCCCCTCGGCGCATGCGAGCAGCTCGGGCGGCACGAGGCGCAGGTCGCCAGCGGCTGCCGGCGGCGCTGCGGCCACGTCGACCGCGACGACGTCCTCCACCGGCGGCGCTGCGGGCGCGCCAACGTCGGCGGGGGCCTCGGTGAGGTCGGACGCCACATCCGGCGCGGCGAGGGCATCCGCCTGGGCGGCGGCGTCAGCTAGCTCAGCGGCGTCAGCCAGCTCAGCGGCGGCCACGGCCACGTCCGGCGGCTCGCCCAGATCGGGGGCGTCCGCGAGCTCCACGTCGACAGCGACGTCGGAGCTATCAGCGAGGTCGGAGCTGGCGACGAGGTCGTCCGGGCTGACGATGTCCGGTGCAGGCGGCACCGGGACGGCCGCAGTGCCACCAAGGTCCGGCGTCCCCGCGTCGGGCGCGACAGGCGCAGGCACATCCGGGGGCGCAGGCGGCGGAGCTTCTACGCGAACGTCGGGGGCCGCGGTGGCGAGCGTGGGCCGGGTGGGCGGGGCGGCCGGCTTGGTTCCGGAGCGGCTGGACCAGACGAGGAGGCCCACCCCCACGATGACCGCCGTAGCTCCGAGCGCGACGATCCCCCACGAGCCCTTGGCCGGGGGGACCGCCGGCGGCGGCGTGGAGCGTGCGAGGCCGAGCCCAGACTTCGGCTCAGCGGCTAGCGGCGCCGCGGGGGGCGTGGCCGACCGGGGCGGCGCGACCGGTGCTTGAGCGGGCGCGGCAGGCGGGGGCGCGGCAGGCGACTGGGTCGGAGCCTGGGGCGCGGTGGTCACGGGCGGGGGAGACACAGCGGACGCGGCGACGCCCGCCGCTGCCTCTTCGCGGGCCACCGGAACTGCCGGCGCGTGACTCGAGGCCGGGGCGGTGGTCTCGCGGGCCGGGGTGGCAGCCTGCACCGCGGGTGACTCGCTCGCCGCGTGGGAAGTTGCTGGCGCGGCGGCCGCCTGCACGGGGCTCTCGGCAGCGGCAGCGGGGCTCTCGTTCGCTGGGACACCGTCCCGGGCCGAGCTTTGGGGTACGAGGCCCGGCGGATCGCTGGGCAACTGCGGCGGAGCGACGGGCTCGGCCGACGGGAGCTCGGGGGGGAGCGTCTCCTCAGGGAGCGCGGGTGGGACCGCGCTGGGCGGCACCTCGCCGGCGCGGGGGGGCGAGGCGGGCGGGAGCCATGCTTGCGACGGCGGGGTCGGGGCCGGCACTTCGGGCGCCTCGCCTCCCCGGCCCTTCTTCTTCTTCTTCTTCTTCCCCGACGGCCCGGCGGCAGCCACCGGGGCCGGCTGGAACGCGCTGGTGTCGAAGACGATCGGGGCCGGATCGGAGAGGAACGACGGGCGAAGCTCGAGCGTGGGGCTCGAGATCTCGTCGGGGTCGGCGTCAGGCGCCAACTGCTCGACGGCCGCTGGAGGCTCTGGGGTGGGCGGGATCTCGGTGGGTGGCGTCGCCGGTACGTGAGAGACCACAGCCTCGGTGACAAGCGCCGAGACGACCACGTCGTCAGGCTCGACCTCGACCTCGACCTCTAGCTCGCTCGACGCCTCGGCGACCGTCTCGACGACCGTCTCCACTGTGTCCGGACCGCGTTCGTCCGCGGGGAGGCGCGCGTCAGCCGGAGCGCTCTCGCCCTCGGCGCGGAGCTCGGTGGTGACGCCGGAGCCCGCCCAATCGGTGGCCTGGTCGGTCCACTCAGCGACCGTCTCCACGTCGGTCCAGTCGACCTCCGCGGACTCTGTCCATCCGAGCGCGTCTTCGGGGCCGACTTGAAGCTCTACGCGGGCCGGCGCCCACCCACCAGCCGCAGCGGGAGCCGGGCCGCCGGTAGTGACCCGGTCGGGATTGACCGCCTCGACCACCGCAGATTCGTTGGGCAGGGCCGTCCGGATCGCCTCGACGAGCTCGGCAACCGATGGGAAGCGCCGCCGCGGGTCGGCGTCGGTGGCGCGCAGGAAGACTGCGTCCGCCTCGTAAGGGACCCCAGGTCCCTGGGCCGAGAGGCGTACCCCTGGGTGGACAGGCGTGCGAACCACCGCCATCCCGAGGAGGAGGCCGAGGCCCCAGATGTCGGAGGCGGGGTCGTCCCGATCCGGCGCCAGCCGTTGCTCGGGCGCGCGGAACATCGCGGCTACGCCGGAGGCGGGCTGTTCGTCGTCCATCCCGAGGACGTGCCAGGGATCCGTGATGAGGACCCTGCGCCCGTCGACGACGTGCACGTTCGAGGGCTTGAGATTGCCGTGGACGCCGATGCGGTGGAGCAACGAGAACGCGGCGCCGAGCTGCCGGAAGATCTCGCTCACCTCCCAGTTCTGAACGACGCTCTTGGAGCGCACCCACCTGTCGAACGTGAGCGCGCCATCCGGCAGGATGTCCGTGACCGCGAACGACACCTTGGGCAGCACTTGCACGTCGTGGACACGCACGATGCTCTCGTGTCGGTATGCAAGCGCGCGGCTGAGGCGGAACTGATTGATGACCCGGCGCTCGGGCGTGACGACCTGAGGAGGGAACACCTTGACGAGGACACGCTCGCCAAGCGCCAGATCGGTGGCCAGGTACACGGCCGCGACACTTCCGGCGAGGCGCATGTCGAGGCGATACCGCTCGAGGAGGAGGGTTCCGACGTCTGGAGCGCTGTCGGCGACTGACATGTGCATCCTCCGCGGCGACCCGTGCGGCTGGGGTGAAGCCCTGGGACAGCGGTCGACCCGCTTTTCGGGCGCGTCTATACCAGAGCCACTCCACGGGGAACAGGGCGATCGACACGCGCGCTCACGCCCGGGAGACCGAAGTTCGAGTTCGTGCGTTTGGGCGCGCCGCGGTCTACTGAAACGAGTCCAACGAGCCGCCCAACCCAGGAGCCACCATGAGTCCTCGTCTCCCGCTCTCGCTCGCCCTGGCGCTGTGCCCGGTCGTCGCCCTCGCCGAAGACCCGTCGGGCGCGGAGCCCCTGAAGAGCCGCATCGGTCGGGTCACTGTGTACTCGGATCGCGCCCAGGTGGTCCGCACCTCGACCGATGCGTTGACCGGCACGGGCCGTTACGTCTTCACCGGGCTCCCCGGATGGGTCGACGCCGACTCCGTTCGCGTCGCGTTGGCTCCTATGGCCGCTGGGCGCGTGCTCGATGTCTCAGTGGAGACCCGCCACCTCGCTGAGGCCTCCAGCGACGCCGTGCGCGAGGCCGAGGCCAAGGTCCGCGAGACGGCAGACGCGATCAGCGGCCTAGACGACGAGCTGAAGACGCTGGCCGACGAAGTACAGCGCCTCGAGGCGATCCGAGCCTTCCGCCTCGACTCGCTCCCGAAGGACCTGCAAACCCGTGACGTCCCGGTCAAGGCGCTGAAGGACACGCTCGGCTTCGTGACCGAAGCCTTGCGGGCGGATCGCGCCGCCATCCGGGAGTTCGGCCGCAAGCGACGCGATCTGGTCCCCGTGCTCGCCGCCCGCCAGCGAGAGCTCGCGGAGCTCACTGCGCGCACTCAGCTGCGTCAGACCGCCATCGTGGTCGAGGTGGAGCTGAAGGCCAGTGCGCGCCTGGAGCTAACGTACATGTGCCCCGGCGCCACCTGGGAGCCGACGGGCGATGTTCGGGTCGCGTCCGGGGCGAAGGGCGACCGCGTCGAGGTCTCGCAGGTGGCCACGGTCATCCAGACCACCGGTGAGGACTGGAGCCAGGCCGAACTGGCGTTCTCCACCCAGAGCCCGGGGGACGTCCTGGACATCCCGACGGCGCACGGCCTGCTCCTCGATGGCTCCGGCGAGGGGCTCACAGCCGCGGTCGGCAAGGCCGGAGAGAGCTTCAACAAGGCCCAGATGATGTACGCGGAAGACAACGAGAAACAGGCCAACAAAGACGAGTTCTGGCGCGCCAACATGCAGCGCCAGCAGACGATGCAGACTCGAGCCGCCGGTCGCTTCGCAGAGCTGCGGGAGCGCGGGACCACCGCGCACTTCAAGGCCATGAGCGGGCGCACGGTGCGCACGGACGGAAAGCCGGTGCGCGTGCCGATCGCGCTCGGCACCTTCGACGCCGCGCGGCACATCGTGGCGGTCCCGGAGGTGTCGCTGAACGCGGTCGCGACGGCGGCGCTCGTCAACGGCGGGACCCAACCCATCCTACCAGGCACCTTCGCGCTGTTCGTGGACGGAGCGTTCGTCGGGACCAGCGAGGTACCCTTCGTCGCGCCAGGCGAGAAGTTCACCACCTTCCTCGGCATGGTCGACCAGGTGAAGCTGGAGCGCGTGCTGGACAAGAAGTCGTCCGCGCTGAGCCGTCGAGGGAAGCGGACGCAGATGACCATCTCCCACGTGGTCACGGCACAGAACCTCGGGGCCCATCCGCTCACCCTGGACTTCTCCGACCGTGTGCCCGTGAGCCGCACAGACGAGATCGAGGTCGACGACGTCGAGACCCCAAAGGACGCGGCGCCCGACAGCGAGGGGCTGATCCGCTGGACGGAGACGCTGGCGCCCGGCGAGAAACGCAGCTGGCGGATCTCGTACACCCTGGATTACCCCACCGACTTCGTGGCCCGGTACCGCGCGGCCGTCGAGAGCGGGGCCATGCCGGCGCCCGCGCCAGCGAAGCGGATGCGATCCCTCGAGGCCGACATCGAGCAATTCGAGAGCACGTTCTGACCCTGCGGGTCGCCGAAGACCCACACCAATACGCCGTAACCACCTGTTTCTGCATACGATCTAACCTGGCACGACCCGTGTACTCCCCTTCGCCGTTCCGAACGGACGGGGAGATCCACGATGAAAAGCTGGTCAACGACTTCTGCAGCGGCGCTCCTCCTGGGTTGCGCCGTAGGTGGCCCCGAGGAGACGCTGGGCGCCGCGCCCGCTGGGCTGGACGCAGGCAAGGCCGCGGCCGCAGCGGCAGCCCCTGGTTCGGTGGAGGTGGCGGTGACCTGGGGCCCGCTCGGCGCAGACGCCAGCGCGGGCGAGACCCGCTGGAGCGGCAGCGTTAGCCTCGAGGGCGGTAGCCTCTCCCTCGTCAGCACCCATAACGTCGAGTCCACGGACACGCTCACCGCTCGCAGCAGCTCCCTCACGGTCGCCTCGACGACCGAGATCGAGCCCGACGGTGCGGTCCTCCGACTGACGCCGCCGGCCACCGGAGCGATGCGCCTCAACGTGGCGATCCGCGATGTTCCGCCTCTCCTCATCGACCCGGCCACCATGGGATGCGCGCCCATCCGGCTGCGCCACTCCACGAAGCCGGGTCAGGTCGTGGTGGTCCAGAAGGCTTGCCCCGGCAGCCACGCCGCACCTCAGGCACAGGTCGAGGTGGCGTTCGGCCACCTGCCGGGGACGCCGGCCGTCCAGGGCTCGTGGAACGTGAAGCTCCGGGCCACCGACGGCGCGATCGTGGCGGCACACGCCTTCGGGCAGGAGTCGACGGACCGGATGTCCATCCGCGGGGGAGTCCTGACTTTCACGGGATCCACGGGCTCTGACTTCGACGCCATCCGCTTGACCGTAGCCGGCCCGAGCTGGCGCGACGCCTCGATGGCCGCCCTCTGCGCCTCGATCAACGGAGCCCCGGAGAGCTGCTGGGCCATCGGTGAGCTGATGGGCAGCACGGTGACGAGGAACGTGGGCACCACGCAGGGCCTGCGCGTGACCGGAACGGCCTACGCCAACCTCACGGAGAGGCTCGCGTTCGAGCCCGACTTCTACCCAGACCCCACGTGGTACCCGGATCCAACGTGGTACCCGGATCCGACGTGGTACCCGGACCCCACCTGGCATCCCGACCCGGACTCATTTGGCGGACCGGACGCGTACCCCGACCCGACCTGGACGCCGAACCCCGTGCTCGAGGCAGCCAAGTCCACGGAGACGCCCGACGCCGCTCCGAGCTGGTACCCGGATCCGACTTGGTAGTTCGTAGTCCCCCCGTGTGCGGAAGCGCCGCGCTCAGTTGACGAAGAAGCGCCCCGCGGGAGTCCGCCGAATCGTCTTGCGCTTCTCGAGGTGCTTCAGCAGCTCCCGCACCAGCACTCCGACCTCAGAGGGGGCGCCTGGCACCCGCTTCATGGCGCGGAGGATGGCCTCGAAGCCCTGCGGGCGCTCCCTTGATCCCAAGTACTCGATAATCGACTCGCTGAAGACCTCGTTCTGGGGTCGCCCTGCCTTGGCCTCCGCCGTGCCGCGCGAGTCGTCAACCTCCCTGATCGGCCGCTCCGACACGACGCCGGGCGCCGGGAGCTCGGGCCGCGGACCGGGAGTGACCGCCGCAGTAACCTCTGGAATCTCACCGGCAGCACCCGCCGAGAGGGTCTGTTCGAGCCGGCTGGGCAGCGCGTCAGTCGCGTGGTTCAGCGCGGCGCGGAGGGCGATGACATCCTCCGGGCGCAAGACCCACGCGGCGTCCCGAAAGGCCACCACGCTGAGGCAGTCGAAGGCGACCACCCTGAAGGCACCAGCTTCCGTGGTCGTCGGTGTGCTACCAGAGACACTCATAGTTATCCCCCACGTGGCCTGTCTGACAACACGATACTGGCCCCGAGTCCCGCGTGCGGACCGCGTGACGAGGGACACCTGCTCGGAAGAGGCCCCCCCGGGCGACCGCCGGGGGGATGGGCGGACGACCCGTACTTTCTCGGGGTGCCTTGCCTCGCCGGCTTGGGCGCCGGAAAGGCGAACGGCCTGCTGCGCCGTGCGTTCAGCGTTAGCCGAACCTTTTGTAGGCGCCAGCGAAGCCGCTGATGCGCTTGGTGCCTGGGGACAGAATTGAACTGTCGACACCGCGATTTTCAGTCGCGTGCTCTACCAACTGAGCTACCCAGGCTCGGGCGCGGAGAATACGCACGACCGCTTCTCCGTCAAGCGCATTTCATCTCGCAGTACGCCGGCTCGATTCGGGAGCGTGGGGGCGCGGTCGCGCACCCAGGTGAACTCGCAGCCACGCCGGCCAGCGGAGCTCCCGCAACCCCCATGACACGGATGGCAGAGCGCTGCCGTCGCTTGAAGCCACGGACACGGCCCCAGCCGCGAGACCTCGAACCGTCGCAAGTGACTGCTTCTACATCGACATGAAGCCGTAGAGCGCCAGAAGACCCGGGGGACTTGGAGACGGCTCGCGGCCACCCCCTGACATGGATGTCCCAGCGTGGGCTACGAGCACCCCGCCAGAGGCCCGTGAATCGCCTCGCGTCGCTCGAACAGCGTGCGTTGGCACGGGGCGTGAAAAGGGTGTCGGTGCGACCTACGGCGGGCGAAGAGCTCGGCCAGGCGTGGGTCAGGTGAAAATCCGCGGACGGCGACTTTCCGCGGCGGCTACCCCTGTTCTAGGCGACGACAAACGCCATCCGGAATTCACGGCGACGGATGACGACTTCGGTGTCCAAGAGCGACTTCTGAGAACCCCCTCACTCTCCTCAGCGATGACGGGTCGGCGCCGCAAGCGACGTCCGACCACGCCGAGGACGGGGGTCAGTCCACCTGACTCGGACGGCGTGTGCGGCAACGGCGACCGCACACGCCGTCCCCTTTTCAGCTGCGCTCGACTCGCCTTGGTTCAGAACCTCTGGGCGGGGAGATCGGCGCTGTCATGCTCGGGGATGACCTGCCACGCGTCCCGCATTCGGCGAAACCCGTCGCGCGCAGCGAGCTGCTCGGCGCGACGCTTGCCGTCCGCGTGCCCAACTCCCACCAGCTCGCCTGCCACCCACGCCTCCACGGTGAAGCGTCGGTCGTGGTCAGGGCCCTCCATCGCGGTGACACGGTAGGTCGGCACCGTCTTGCAGTGGGTCTGCACGAACTCCTGGAAGCGGGTCTTGTAATCGGCGCGCAGGTCCGTTGGTGGCAACGCGCCCAGCCGCCCGCCGAAGAGATGATCAACCGTCCGAGTTACACCATCGAACCCGCCGTCCAGAAAGACCGCCGCGACGACCGCCTCCATCGCGTTGGCGACGAGCGAGGGCTTCTCCCGCCCGCCGCTGTTCGCCTCGCCGCGTCCGAGCCGCAGGTGCTGCGAGAGCCCCAGCGCGGTGCCGATTTCGCTGAGGCCGTTCTCGCTGACCAGCAGACTCTTGAAGCGCGTGAGAGGACCTTCGCGCTCGCTGGGAAAGCGCGTCATCAAGAGATGGCAGACGGCGGCGCCGAGAACGGCGTCCCCGAGGAACTCGAGGCGCTCGTTCGACTCGAACCCCCGGTTCTCGTTGGCAAAGCTCATGTGGGTGAGGGCCTCGAGGAGGAGGCCACGATCCCGAAATGCGTACCCGAGCCGCGCCTCTAGGCCGTCGAGGCCCTCGGGGCCATTGGGGTCGACCGGAACCACGGCCGCGCTCGGCCTGGAGCGGCTGCCGGAAGGGCGCGCGGTCAACCCCAAGATCGAGTCGTGTGAGCTCATTGTCACTCTCCCGCGTGGTGTCGCCCCAGCGCGACGCCGCCGTCGTAGCCAGTCACGAGGACTTCCGCGAGGCTCCCGATCAACGAATCTCTGCCGTCAAAACGAACCCCAATATACCGCTCGGAACGACCGAAGAGAAGCCCCTGCTGGCGGCGGCGCTCGACCAACACGGTCGCGTACGTGCCCACGCTGGATGCCTCGAAGCGCGCTCGCAGGGAGTCGGCGGTCGCCCGCATCTGCTCGGCCCGGACGCGGAGCTCTCCCTTCGGGACCCCTCCCGGGAGTCGGAGCGCCGCCGTTCCGGGCCGCTGGCTGTACGGGAAGACGTGCAGATACGCGAGGCCGAGATCCTCCACCAATGCCCGGGTGCGCTCGAACGCCGCCGTGTCTTCGCCCGGGAAGCCCACGAGGACATCCGCCGAGACCGCGACACCGGGTGCCCGGGCCTTCACGGCCTCGACCACGCGGCGATATGCCGCCACGCGGTAGACGCGACGCATCAGCGCCAATACGCGATCGTCGCCGGACTGAAGCGGGACGTGCAGGTGCCGGCAGACCCTCGGGTGCGCGCTCACGAGCCGGACGAGATGCGCGTCGACCTCGTTCGGCTCCACGGAGCCGAGGCGAATACGAGCCACCGAGGTGGCCTCTAGCAGCTGGTCGACGAGCTCCGCCAGCGTGCGTCTCGGCGTGTGATCGCGTCCCCAATGGCCGAGGTGAATACCGGTCAGCACCACCTCCCGGGCACCCGCGCGCTCGAGCGCTCGCACCTCGGTGACCACCTCGTCGAGCGGTCGCGAGCGCGCCGGTCCCCGCGCCGCGGGGATCACACAGAAGCTGCAGACGTAGTCGCATCCGTCCTGGACCTTCACGAAGGGCCGGGTCCCCCAACGGAATGCACCGGAGCGCGAGCGCGCGGAGGTGAACCGGGCCGGGGAGCTCTGCTGCCCCGGCCCCAACATGAAGTCCACGCGGTCCGCCGGCGCCTTGGCCTCCAAGAGCTGTGGGATCGTGGTCTTCAGTGGGTTCGGAACGACCCATCGCACCTCCGGCATGTCCCGATAGGCCTCGGGCGCGATGGTGGCGGAACATCCGGTCACGAGGATTGGCACACCGGGTCGCTCCCTCGACGCTGCCCGGATGGCTTGTCTCGCGTCCGCATCCGCCGCCTGAGTGACCGTGCAGGTGTTCACCACCACGACCTCGCGGCCCGCGAGGGCGCCCTCCAACCACGCGCCGTCTGCCTGGTTGGCCTTGCAGCCATGCGTGACGACGAACGGTCCCTGCGTGGCGGGGAGAGCGGCGCTCACGTGGGAACGGCGGCCCGGATCCAGCCGCCGCCCAGCACCCGCGACGGCCGAGCGGGGTCGTAGAGCACCGCAGCCTGACCAGGCGCGACGGCCCGAACCGGCTCGGTGAATCGCAACGTGAAGGTGTCCGCGTCGGCCTGGACGATGGTCGCTGGGACGGGCTCGCTCCGGTGGCGCACTCGGGCCAGCACGGCCGCTCCAGCACGCACGGGGGCGAGCCAATTGGGCCGGTCTCCCTCGAGGCCCGCGGCGAGGAGGCGATCGGCGCCACCCACGACGACGCGGCCTTCTCCTCCGTCGATCCGAATCACGAACCGCGGCGGGCCGCCGCCGAGCCCCAGCCCCGTGCGCTGGCCCACGGGGAATCGATGGACGCCGGCGTGCTCGCCGAGGATCTCGCCGTCCTCGGAGACCAGCGCACCGGGACGCGGCGTGGCGTGGGACTCCACGAAGCGCGCATAGTCGCCGTCCGGCACGAAGCAGATGTCCATGGACTCGGCCTTCTCCGCCACCGGGAGGCAGTGACGGCGGGCCACGTCGCGGACCTCTGGCTTCGTGAGCCCCCCGACGGGAAACAGCACCTGCGCGAGCGCATCGGTGTCGGCCCCAAAGAGGAAGTAGGACTGGTCCTTCGCCAGGTCTACCGCTCGGTGGAGCTCGGGGCCCGACGAGCCCGCGAGCACCTGCGCGTAGTGGCCGGTGGCGAGGAAGTCAGCGTCCAGTTCGCGCGCGCGGTGGAGTAGGAGGCGGAACTTGAGTACGTCGTTGCATCGCACGCATGGGCTGGGGGTGAGCCCCGCCTGATAGTCGGCGACGAATCGGTCGATCACCGCGGTCTTGAAGGCCGCCTTGTAATTGGCCACGTAGTGGGGGATGCCGAGGTGCGTCGCCACCCTTCTGGCGTCGTGAGCGTCATCTGGCGCGCAGCAGGTCCCGGTGCGCTCGGTGACCGGGGCGTCCGCGAGGTGCATGGTGATCCCGATGACCTCGTGCCCCGCCTCCACCATCAGCGCAGCGGCCACCGAGGAGTCCACGCCGCCGCTCATTGCCACCACGACGCGGCTCATCGCAGCCCTCGGAGGCGGCGGAGCACGCGCTCGATTCGTTCGACTGCGAGCTCAACGGCAGCGTCGTCGGTCTCCGGCCCGAGGCTCACGCGGAAGACCTCGAGCGCCTGCTCGGTCGTGAGCCCCAGCGCGCGCAGGGACGGGCTCGTCTCGGTGGTCCCGGAGGTGCACGCAGCGCCGCGCGAGACGGCCACGCCGGCAAGATCCAGCGCCATGACCAGCCCCTCCGCGTCCACTCCCGGAGCGCGCAGACAGAGCGTGTTGGGGAGTCGCGCGGGCGCGGTGATGACGCTCTCCACGAGGTCACCCAGCCCTGCCAGCAGCCGGTCGCGGCGGCGCTCGACCTCGGGCATCACCCGCAAGCGCCCCTCGACTGCCTCGCAAGCCGCGCCGAAGCCGACGATCGCCAGGACATTCTCGGTGCCCGCGCGCCGGCCGCGCTCCTGATGGCCGCCGAAGTCGGTGGGGAGCGCGATGCCCGGTGCCGCGACGAGCGCCCCGACGCCCTGCGGGCCGCCGATCTTGTGGCCCGAGACCGCCAGCGTGTCACACCCAAGTGTCTGTACGTCCACGGGGATCCTCCCGAACGCCTGGGTCGCGTCCAGGTGGAGGCGCGCGCTCCGCTCGATGGCGAGCTCACGCAGGCGGGCGACGTCCGCGATGACACCGAGCTCGTGGTGAGCCAGGACCACCGCGAAGAGCGCGTCACGGGTGAGAGCGGCGCGCGCGGCCTCGGGATCGAGCTGCGCAGCGCGGTCCACGGGAACGACGCGCGCGCCTCGCGCCTTGGCCGGGAGCGCCACGGACGGGTGCTCGATCGCCGTGGTCACCACCTCCCGGGCACCCTCGAGCACGCGCCGGTTCGCCTCGGTGGCGCCGGAGGTGAAGACAACGCAGCGCTCTGCGTCGCGCTCCGGTAGTCCCAGCGCGCGCGCCACCTGCAACCGCGCGACGCTGATCGCGTCTCGCGCAGCCCGGCCTTCGGCGTGGACGCTCGAGGCGTTGCCCGTGCGGCCGAGCCAGTGCAGCATGGCCTCGCGGGCGGGCGCGCAGAGAGGGGCGGTGGCGTTGTGGTCGAGGTAGACCCGCATGGGCCACGAGTCTCCACGGCACCCGCGCGCCGGTCCAGCGCATAGTCGCGACGGGCGGCGAAACCCAAGCACGCGACACCTGCGCTGCGAGGGCCCCCGGGACTTCTTTGGGCACAACGAACGCCGCTGGACTGTTTAGGTGAACATGCTCCCACTGCTCGTCGCCTCCACGCTCTCCCTCCTCGCCAGCGCCCCGCCGCCCGTCCCGGCGACGCTCGCGTGGACCGTCCGGCACATGGACCGCGACGTCGGCCGCATCGCCTTCCGCCATAAGGAGGGCAAGCTGCACACCAAGGGCAAGCTCACTGTGCCGGGCTCGAACCTCACGCTGGAGCTCGACTCCCACTCCAGCCTCACGCCCGAGGGCACGAGCGGCTTCCGATGGAAGTTCTGGATCTTCGGCGCCCCGCGATCCGCCAAGGGCCAGATCGAGGGCGGCCGGCTGCGAGCCACCACCTCTCACGGGGAGGAGGTCGCGCAGCGGACCGACGAGACCCGCGGGGTCCCGATCCTGGATCTCATCGGCTTCGGCTTCTGGCTGGCGCGTCAGGACGGGGAGGAGGCGCCGCGCGCCGCGGCCTTCGCGGGCTACTTTCTGTATGACGTCTTCGCGGTCCGCAAGGACCTCGAGGTGATCACGCTCCCGCTCGGTCCGCGGAAGGCCCGCCGTTGGGAGCTGACGGCGACGCGCCCCGGGCGCACGCGCACCCTCACGTTGTGGACCGACCCGAGCCAGGGCATTCCCCTGAAGGCGCACGTGGACCTCGACTATTTCGGCTGGGTCGATCTGGTCCTCTCGCGGTGACGAAGGGCGCGGGCGCGCTCACCCGGGGAGTAGGCGATCGATGGCGCGCTTGACCGCGTCCACGGAGGCGGGGAGCTCGACCGGCATGTTGCGCAGAGTCGGGTCCACGCCGTCCAGGCCACCCGCGTGGAACGCGGTCTTCGTCTGCGCGAACTTCAGACCGTGGGCGGTGCTCACCACGACCACCCGCTGGTCCCGGGTGATGGTGCCCTTGGCGATCAACTTCTCGAGCGCCGCCAACGCCACGCCGGTGTGCGGGCAGCAGAACATGCCCGTGCGGTCGGCCCGCGCCGCGGCGTTCAAGAGCTCTGCTTCGGTGGCCTCTTCGACGATCCCGTCGAACGCACGCAGCGCCTTGATGGCCCGGTGGATGCTGACGGGGTTGCCGATCTGAATCGCCGAGGCCGCGGTCGGCGCGGCCCGTATGGGTTCGTACCGGTCCCAGCCATTGACGTAGGCGCGGTAAAGCGGGTTGGCGTTGTGGGCCTGAGCGCAGACGAGCCGCGGACGCTTCCGGATGAGCCCCAGGCTCTCCATGAGCTCGAAGCCGCGGGCGAACGCGTAGATGTTTCCGAGGTTGCCGCCCGGAACGATCACCACGTCGGGCACCTCCCAGTCGAACTGCTGGACCAGCTCCACCGCGATGGTCTTCTGCCCCTCGATTCGAAGCGGGTTCATGGAGTTGGCAAGGTAGATGCCTCCGTCCTTCGCCACCTCTTGGACCACGGCCATGCAGCCGTCGAAGTCCGTGTCGAGGCTCATGACCACGGCGCCGTTGGCCATGGGCTGGACGAGCTGCTCGGGGCTCACCTTGGCCCTCGGCAAGAAGACGATGCAGGGGAGCCCCGCGGCCGCGCAGTAGGCGGAGAGCGCCGCGCTCGTGTCCCCGGTGCTGGCGCACGCCACCGCGCGCACGCCACGCCCGCTGCGAATCATCTCGCGCACTGCAGACACGAGGACGGTCATGCCGAGATCTTTGAAGGACGCCGTGTGCGAGTTGCCGCACTGCTTGACCCAGAGGTCCCGGAGCCCAAGTGACGCTCCGTAGCGCTCCGCCCAGAGGAGGTTGGTCCCGCCCTCGGCGAAGCTGACGACCGAATCGTGCGAGATCGTCGGGTACACCCACTCGAGCTTCCCCCAGACGCCGGACCCGAATGGCCACGCGGACCGCATCCACCGCTGATCGAACAGCTGCATCCAGGCTGCGGCCGAGCGCGAGCCGAGGGCCGAGACATCATGGCTCACATCAAGGAGCGAACCATTGGGACACCGTGTGATCACATCGGTGAGGGCCCATTTCTCGGAGCAGCACCCGTCGAAGCAAGAGAACCACGCGCGATACATCGAACGAACCTCCAGACGCGTTCAGGCGTTGCGAAGTCTGACACAAGGCGTGTGTCTTGCGACTCGGCGCACCTGTGTTAGCCTCGCGCCCCTGGCCAGAGCAAGAGGAGCCGGCCCTCAAGCATGAGCAACGCGCTTCCCCAGCCCTTCGGGAAATACATCCTACTCAACAAGATCGCGATGGGCGGCATGGCGGAGATATTCCGTGCCAAGACCCTTGGCGCCGAGGGGTTCGAGAAGGAAGTCGTCATCAAGCGCATCCTCCCGCACTTCACGGAGGATGAGGCGTTCGTCACCATGTTCATCGACGAGGCCAAGGTCTCGTCGAAGCTCACTCACCCGAACATCGTCCAGATCTACGACTTCGACCTCCAGGACGGCACCTACTACATCGCGATGGAGTACGTGGAGGGTAAAGACCTGAAGCGGGTGGTCGACCTCGCCGCCAAGGGAAACAAGCCGCTCACCGTGTATCAGATGGTCCATGTGGCCATCGAGACCTGCAAGGGTCTCCACAACGCCCACACGAAGCTCGATCGGGGTCAACCGCTCAACATCGTCCACCGCGACGTCTCCCCACACAACGTGATGGTCAGCTACGACGGCGACGTCAAGGTCATGGACTTCGGCATCGCCAAGGCAGCTGCGCGGTCCACGAAGACGCGAGCCGGCACGGTCAAGGGCAAGTGCGCCTACATGTCGCCCGAGCAGGCGCGCGGGAAGAACCTCGACGGCCGCTCCGACATGTTCGCGGTCGGCGTCATGCTCTGGGAGATGCTCACTGGGCGGCGCCTCTTCGCGGGAGACAGCGACTTCGAGACCCTCTCCAACGTCCTCAAGCAGGACGCGCCGCCGCCGTCTCAGTTCAACCCGGACGTCCCGCCCGCGCTCGACGCCGTGGTGCTGAAGTGCCTGAACAAAGAGCGCGACGAGCGCCAGGCCGACTGCAAGGAGTTCGCCCGGGAGCTCGAGGGCTGGCTGTACTCCACGGCCCCTGACCGGCAGGCTGGCGAGCTCGGCCCCTACATGGACGAGGTGTTCGCCGACGACATCCGGGCGCTGCGCGAGATGCAGAGGGACGACGGGCGCACGCAGGTGGCGGACGTCCACGAGCAGGTCCGCAGCAACCGAACGCTCTCTTCCACGTCGCTCACAGGGTCCGGCCAGCGCCCCCAGACCGGGTCGCGGTCCAACCTCAAGGCCGTGGCCCCGAACGACGCGCGCACCATCGCGCTCGACGTCGGAGCGGCCGGGCTCAACGCGGAGCGCACCGTAGCGGTGGACGCGGCGTCCCTGAACCTCACACCCAAGAAGAAGAGCAACGCGCCTCTGTTCGTCGTGTTGGGTGTGCTGCTCGTCGGTGGCGGTGTGGGCGGCTGGTATTGGTGGTCCACGCAACAGGCCGCCCAGGCCGCTGCTGCCGCCAGCCAGGCGCAGGCAGCCGCGGTTCCCACACCGGTGCCTCCGGCGCCCGCGCCACAGCCGGAGACGGCAACGCCTCCCGCCGCGCCCGTCGAGCCCGCACCCCGTGAAGAGCCGAAACCCGAGGCCGCCCCGGAGCCCGTGAAGCCCAAGGTGGCAAAGCTCACGTTCAACGCGATCCCCACGGACGCCACCATCGAAGCGCGCGGCCAGAAGGGAACCGGCACCCTCAGCATCGAGGCCAGCGCCGGCGACCAGATCGTGGCCGTCGTGACGCACCCCGACTACGAGCAGGTGGTTCAGACCGAGCGGGTTGGCGAGGTGGACCGCAGCGTCGACGTGCCGCTCACCACGAAGAAGGTGGTAGCGGCGCCAGTGCCAGTCGAAGCGGTCGCCGCCGCCGCGACGATGAGCGTCACGGTAACACCCGCCGACGCCGTGCTGTCGATCAATGGGCAGCCGCAGCCCCCAGCGGCCCCAGGTCAGTTCAAGGTGCTCGGCTACAAGGTGGGTGAGGACATCGAGATCGAGGTCACGGCGCCGGGCTACAAGAAGGAGTCGGAGAAGCTCCGCATCACCAGCGCCGAGCTCACGAAGTCCTACGCACTCAAGCGGCCCGTGGTGGTAGCTAGCGGCCCGGGCAAGGTCGCGTTCAAGGCCAAGCCCTGGGCGAAGGTCTCCGTGTCGGGCAAGAGCTGCCTAACGAGCTGCGTGCTCGAGCTCCCCAGCGGCAAGCACACCGCGACGTTCGAGCAGGGTGGCGTCTCCAAGCGAGTCGGCTTCACCATCAAGGCCGACCAAACGGTCTCCGTTTTCCAGGACATGACGCAGTGACGCCCGGCGCGTGGGCGAGCGCCCCGCGAACCCTCCGCGCCGCCTGAGGCCACGAAGCACCCCATGAACGACACCCTCCTGACTGAGAAGGTGGCCCGACTCGAGGCCCTGCTCTCGGAGTGCGGCTCCGCGGTCGTCGCGTTCAGCGGGGGAGTAGACAGCACCTACCTCTTGGCCGTGGCGAGGCAGGTCCTGGACGACCGCGTCGTGGCTCTCACCGCCGTGTCGGGGACCCTGCCGGAGGCCGAGTACGACGACGCGAAGGCGCTGGCCCAGGAGCTCGGCGCCCAGCACGTATTGGTCGACTCCCACGAGCTGGAGCAGGACGGCTACCGGAAGAACGCCCCGAACCGTTGCTACTTCTGCAAGACGGAGCTCTACACGCTGGCGTGCGCCGAAGCGCGGCGTCGCAACATCCCGTGGGTCCTCGACGGCTGTAATCTCGATGACCTCGGCGACTATCGTCCGGGACGGCAGGCGGCGAAAGAGCACGAGGTGCGATCCCCGCTCATCGAAGCCGGCATGACCAAAGCAGACATCCGGAGCGCCAGCGCGGCGCTCGGGCTGCGCACCGCCCGCAAGGCCGCCTTCGCCTGCCTCGGTTCACGCTTCCCCTACGGTACGGAGATCACGCCCGAGCGACTTCAGCGGATCGGCGCCTGCGAGGCCGTGCTCCGCGCACACGGGTTCCACCAGTTCCGCTGCCGCTTCCACGACACGGTCGTTCGTATCGAGGTGGCCGCCGACGAGCTGCCCCGGTTCTTCACAGAGCCTTCGCTCCGGGCCACGGTCACCGCGGCCATGAAGGCCCAGGGCTTCGCCTACGTCGCCCTCGACCTCGAGGGCTATCGCCAGGGGGCGCTCAACGAAGTGCTCTCGCGCAGCGTCCCGGCCACGCGGCTGTCGCGCACCTGAGCCGCCTCACCCCCGCGCTGACCGCCCTAGCGTGGCTCGGAACGCGCCGCTCGCTTACGGCAATGGTTGTCACGGCGGTCTGGTCGCTGCTCCTGCTGCTCGTCCCTCAGTTCAACCTGCTCAACTACTACTTCTCCTTCGGCGTGGCCCTGGTCGTCCCGCTGGCCGCAGGGCTGGCTGCCGCCGCGGATCCCAGCGACGCGCGCGGCGACGCCGAAGCCGCCACCCGGACCCTGGTCCTGCTTCTCGTCCCGCTGGTGGTGGTCACGCTGGCCTCGTTCTGGATCACGAACTGCGACGTCCGCGCCGGCCTCGTCCACTACGCGTTGGGCCCCGCCGTGGGTGCGCTGTTCGCTACCGGGGCGGGCCGCCTGCTCGCCGACGCCCTGCCCCGCCGCTGGGCAATCGCGGCGGTCGCGCTGCTGTTCATGGCGCTGCTCGCGCGCAACCTTATCCGCGTCTACCTCGACCCTCCCATCAACGCCTTCAACCACTTCGCCGGGTACTGGAGCGGCGCGGTCTACGACGACACCGTCGCCGTAACGGCTCGCTGGACCCGCTTCCGGCTCTACTCGGCGTCGCTCGGGGGCGTGTTGTGGGCAAGCGCGCTGGCGCTCCGCTCCCTCGGTCGTGCGGGCCCCTGGATAGCCGGCCTCGCCTCGCTGGCAGTGGTGGCCGCGTTCGAGAGCCGCGGTCCGTACGACCTCAGCCGGGAAGACATCGCTCGGGTGCTGGGCGGACGCCTCGAGACGGAGCACTTCGTGATCATCTACCCGCGCGACGGCGCGGTAGCGGAGCGCATCGAGGCGCTCGCGCTCGACCACGAGTTCCGCTGGCACCAGCTGAAGGACGCCCTCGAGCTGGCGCCGACCGGGAAGCTCATCAGCACGATCTACGCCTCCGAGGCGCAGAAGCAGCGGCTCATCGGCGCGGGCGCCACCTACTTCGCCAAGCCGTGGCTCGGGGAGGTGCATCTCAACGCCGTCGAGGTCGGCCAGAGCGTGCTCAAGCACGAGCTGGCGCACGTGTTCGGTGCGTCGATTCACACCGGATGGCTGGGGGTGCCGACCACGGGGGGCCTCGTGCCGCAGATGGCGCTGATCGAGGGCTTCGCGGTGGCCCTCGAGGGCGCCCGGGGCCGACTCACGCCGCACCAGTGGGCCGCAGCGATGCACGTCGAGGACATCGCCCCCCCCCTGACCACCATCTTCGGGGCCGACGGCTTCCTCGGCACGCACTCGGGCAAGGCGTACACGCTCGCGGGCTCGTTCCTGGGCTGGCTCCGCGAGAGCCGCGGCCTCGCGGAGCTCCGTGCGGTCTACGCCAGTGGCGACGTCGAGGGCACCACGGGCCTGTCGCTCGAAGCGCTGGAGCAGGAGTGGCTCTCATTCCTGAAGCGCGACGTCCCGCTCACCCCCGAGGACCGCGCGTTGGCCCGTTTCCAGTTCGACGCGCCCAGCCGCTTCCACCGAACCTGCGCGCTCGAGCTCGCAGACCTCGAGGCCCGGGCCGTCTCTGCGTCGGGCCAAGGCGACGTGGAGGAGTCCCTCACGCTGCGAGAGCGCATCCTGTCGTTCGTCCCCGGAGATCCCGAGCGAAAGTACGACGTCGTCGACGCGCTCGTGGCCGCGGGGCGCCTCGCCGATGCCCGCTCCAAGGCCGAGGCGCTCCTCAGCGCCGAAGGAGCGGGCACCGTGCTGCGCGCGCG
The DNA here is from genome assembly GCA_005776725.1 of Pseudomonadota bacterium. Taxonomy (GTDB): domain Bacteria; phylum Myxococcota_A; class UBA9042; genus SXOO01. The sequence goes on from SXOO01000173.1 coordinate 20,142, forward strand.
GACCCGCTCGCGCCTCGCGGACATCGCGTGGCTCGACAGCCGCCCGGGCGACGCCGGCGCAGCGTGGAGCCAGCTCGCTTCCGAACCCCTCGATGAAGCGACGCGCCGCCGCGTCGTGGTGGCCGGCGCCCTGGTAAACCGCCTCCCAGGTGCTGCCGAAGCAGCGGCTGCTGAACGCCCCGACCCGCCCCCGGTAGGAGCGCTCCTCGCCTTCGAGCGGCCACACAGCCGCCCCGGCGAGGCCGCTTCGACAACGCGGGGCCCGGGCGTGCTCGCCGACGGCCACCCGCTCCTGGACTATCTGGTCACAGGGGCGCCGTCTGGCGCCGAAGCCCTCAGCTGGCTCGCGTCGGTCGCGTCGGCGCACCCACGAGACGCGGTCGTCGCGTACCTCCATGGGCGGAGGGCCGAAGGCGTAGGCGAGCTGCAAGTCGCCGAGAGCGCGCTCGCACGGGCGATCACCGAGGGCCTGCCCCGCCCGCTCGCTTATGAGGCCGAACGGCTGCGCGCGAACGTGGCCTTCCGTGAGAAGCGCTACGTGGCGGCCGCGGAGCGCTTCCAGGCGGCGGAGGAGCTGGCTGACACCGAAGGGCAGCGGGTCGAGCTTCGCGACTGGCAGGCTCGAGCCCGCTTCTTCGACGCCGCGCAAGACCCACCACAGCCCGAGCCATCAGCAGGGAAAATAAGCGTCTCTCCTTGACAGCCAGTTTCCCGCTCGATAGGAGGCGCCGGCATCTCCAGGGCGGTGAAATGGGCACAGCGAGCGAGAAACGCGCGGCGTTCGAGAAGCTCCTCGAGGCAGGAAAGACGATGGTGCACCTCGACGCCCGCCGGTGGGGCGTCGACGTGCCGAAGCGCCTCCGCACCGAGGTCCATCTGCGGCTCGACTTCAGCCTGCGGTTTCACCTCGACGTGTTCGAGGTCACGGACCGCGGTATCACCGCGAGCCTCTCGTTCTCGGGCACCAACCACCTCTGCAAGATTCCCTGGACCGCCATCTTCGGTCTCTTCAGCCACGCCACCCGCGAGTTCCTGCTCTGGCCGGAGGACGCACCTACCGAGCTACTCCCTACCGGACGCGACCCGGAAGTGGACGAGGCCGAGGCGGCGCCGCGGGCAGAGGAGGAGCCCGAAGTAGGACCTGCGGTCCGCAAAGTCGGACACCTCCGGGTAATCAAGTAGCCGGGCGCTCCCGCCCCGCCGCCCTCACACACCCTGACCCAACTCGCACGCCGCCTGAGCCGAAGCGCTCTGGCAGCGCTACTGCCCTCCGCCTATTTCTGTCAGCTGGGCGCGACCTCCCGTATTGTCGCGCCGTGACCAGAGAACGCGTCGGTATCGTCATGTCCGGAGGAGGAGCGCGGGGCGCCTACGAAGCAGGCGTCCTCGCCGGCCTCGTCGACTCCTTGGGGCTCCGAGCACGAGACACCTCCCCCTTCTCGATCTTCGCCGGCACCTCCGTGGGCGCCATCAACGCGGCGTACGCAGCGTCGAAGAACGACCGCGGGGACCTCGGCGTCGACGAGCTCCTACGCCTCTGGACCGATCTGAAGCTGAGCCGCCACTTGCGCCTCGACCTCCTCGGGGTCCTCGGACTGGACCGGTCCGAGCCGCTGCGGCGCATCCTGGGGCGGGGAGAGCCGACGCGCTTCGGCCACTTCTTCCTCGATCCGCGCCCTCTGGAGCGGCTCGTGGAGGAGAACGTCCCCTGGGCGCGGCTCCACCACAACGTGGACCGCGGGATCGTCCACGCGTTGGTCATCGCCGCGCTGCACATCTCGAGCGGCCGGACCACCCTCTTCACCGAGCTGTCGCCCGGGGCCGAGTTCCGACCCACACGCGACCCCCGCCGGGTGGCCATCGAGGGACGCGTGGGACCGGACCACGTGCTCGGCTCGTCAGCCATCCCACTGCTCTTTCCGGCGCGGCGGATCGGTGAGGGCTACTACGCGGACGGTGGCCTGCGCTTCAACACGCCCATCTCCCCCGCGATTCGCGCCGGCGCCCAGCGGCTCGTAATCATCTCCCTGATGCACCGCCCCTACGGCTCGGCAGAGCTCGAACCCGACCTCACGGCGCAGTACCCGCACCCGGCTTTCCTCATCGGGAAGCTCATGAACGCCCTGCTCCTCGACCCCGTGGCGTACGACCTCTCCGTGCTCGAGCGGTTCAACCGCCTGATCACCGTGATCGAGGAGGGGCTCGGCCGCGAGTCGCAGACCGCGTTCGACCGCGTGCTGGAGGAGACCCGCGGCGCCGGCTATCGTCGCATCGACGCGCTGGTGTTCCACCCCTCGCGAGACATCGGGCGCCTGGCCGGCCAGCACCTGGCCGCACGCCCCAAGCGCCTCGGGCTCGACCGGATGGAAGAGTGGCTGCTCGGTCGTGGTGCTTCCGGCAACGGCGGCGAGTGGGAGGCGGACCTCGCCTCTTACCTTCTCTTCGACGGCGAGTTCGCCAGGACCCTCATCACCCTCGGGATGGACGACGCGCATCGCCGTCGTGACGACATCCGCCGCTTCTTCGGAGCCTGACGCAGGTCTCCGGGCCCAGCTCAGCCCGGTAAGTCGAGGTCCTGGGAGGTCTCTGACCCTCCTCCTGACTGCGCGGCGCCGGCCTCACCCAGAACCCGGTCGATCCGGGCGAAGTCGAGGTAGCGTTCGAAGAAGGCGTCCACCCAAGAAGCTGTGGTGTGCCGCCGCAGCACCTTCACCAAACCCTCCAGTGTCCCACAACGCCCTCCGGCTCAACCATCTACGGAGCTCGAGCCCGAGGGCGATGCCCTGGACCGTGACCTCAGCGGTGCGGTTGGAGCCCCAAGAACCCGGCGGCGGGAAACGGCCAGCACCACGATCGCCAGCGCTAGCCATGCAAGCGCGGCCGACGTTCGACCCGCCGGTCCCGGGGCCGCCGTGGCGCAGTCGCTCGAGGCGGGGACCGTGGGAGCCGTGGAGCCCGCGTCGCCGCCCGCGGCGCCGTCGACGTCCGAGTCGGGCGGGGTGACAACGCAAGCGCCGGTCGCGTCGTCACAGATGAGGCCCGCGTCGCACGTGCCACAGGAGCCGCCACAGCCGTCGGAGCCGCACGCGCGCCTGTCGCATGACGGGCAGCAGCAGTCCTGGGCGCACGCCGCGCAGCCCTCGCCAAACGCGGCGGAGCAGAGACCGTCGCCGCAGCAGGCGCCGCAGTCCGCGGCGCAAGTGGCGCACGTCTCTCCGGCGCCGGCGTCGCACGAGCCGTCGCCGCAGCAGGCGCCGCAGTCCGCGGGGCAAGTGGCGCACGTCTCTCGCGCGCCGGGGTCGCACGAGCCGTCGCCGCAGCAGGCACCGCAGTCCGCGGGGCACGTGGCGCAGGTCTCCCCTCCAGCCGCCGTGCACGCACCGTCGCCACAGCAGGAGCCGCAGTCCGACGGGCAGTCGAAGCAGCCCTCGCCCCTTGCGGCATCGCACGAGCCGTCCCCACAACAGCTACCGCAGTCGTCGGGACACGTGGCGCAGGCCTCGCCGAGCGCTGCCTGGCAAGTGCCGTCGCCGCAGCAGCTACCGCAGTCATTGGGGCAGTTGGCGCATGTCTCACCGGCCTCGGCGGCATCGCACGAGCCGTCGCCGCAGCAGGCGCCGCAGTCGGCCGGGCAAGTCGCGCAGCTCTCCTGCCCGCCGCACTCCGCGTCGCCGCAGCCCGGGGCGCAGTCGTCCGCGCAGGTGGCGAGCGTCTCGCTGTGGGCGGCGTCGCAGGTGCCGTTGCCGCAGCACGCACCGCAGTCCTTTGGGCAGGTCCCGCACGACTCGCCCGCGCTGCAGACCGCGTCGCCGCAGCTGGCCTTACAGTCGGCTGGGCACGTGGCGGGAGTCTCGCCGGCGCACTGGCCGTCGCCGCAGCAGCCGCCGCAGTCCGCCGCACACGTCGCGCAGGTCTCGCCCGTCCCGCAGGTCGCGTCGCCGCAGCAGGCGCCGCAATCGGTCGGGCAGGTGGCGCAGCCTTCGCCCACGGCGCACGTCGCGTCGCCGCAGCAGGCGCCGCAATCGGCCGGACAGGTGGCGCAGCCTTCGCCCACGGCGCACGTCGCGTCGCCGCAGCAGGCGCCGCAATCGGCCGGACAGGTGGTGCAGCTCTCGCCGCCATCGCACTCCCCGTCGCCGCAACACACGCCGCAATCGGCGGGACAGGTGGCGCAGCTCTCGCCCGGGCCGCAATACGCGTCAGCGCACTCGGGGGGGCAGTCCGCATTGCAGGTGGCGTGGGTCTCGCCGAACGCCGGTGCGCAGATCAGGTCGCCACAGGCCACGATGGGGATGGCGTGGGCCCAGCGCACCGCGTGCTCCGCGAGACCCGCTGAGTTGAAGTGGACCGAGTCGTATCGCCAGGCGGAGCCGATCAGGTCGTCAGTGCTGGCGCCTTCGAACACGCCCGAGGTCGTGGCGACCACGTCCTTCTGGGCGGCCAGGATCGCGGCGGACGAGCCCTTCGCCGGCAGGAAGGAGGCCAGCGCGACGCCCCACGGCACCTCGAAGTCGGCGTCCAGGCGGGACTGCGCGATGACGGTCTTCAGCTGCGTGGCGTACTGCTCCTGACCAAGGACGCCGTTGTCCGACTCGCCCTGGTGCCACAGCACCGCGCGCACTCCATTCTTCCCGAGCACCGCCAGCGCATCCTTCAGCCGCGTGTACTTCGTGCCTGCGGCCGCGGGCAGCCACTGCGACACAGAGGTGCCGCCCCACCCCACCGACACGAAGCCGACCGGCACGCCGTACTTCGCGACCAGAAGGTCGCCTAGCGGCGGCCATGGAGACCCGCCGGAGCCGGTGGCGATGGGCTGCGGATCCGCGGCCTGCTTCCACCCGCTGACCAGGTCCCTTGCCATCACTCGGTCGTCCTTGGGCACCTGCGCCGGGCTGCCGCTGTTGGCGGAGTTGGACTGGCCGGCCGTGACGAAGATGTCGCCCACACCGACGCGCTGGACGACCTCGACGCCCAGCACGACGCCCTGCGCATCCTTGGAGCGCACCTCCACGTCGTACCAGCCGCCGAGGAGCGCGAGGTTGCCCGAGAAGACGCCGCCGGAGAGGGGCACGGCCGTCCAGTCGACCGTCGCGCCCGCCGAGCCTTCCCGCGGGACGGCGCGCGCCTCGACGCTGGTCACCGCGGCGCCCGCGGTACCCTTGACCGCGATCGAGCCCTGGTTGGCGGCGTCACGCTGCCTCAGCGTGCGCTTCACCGGCTCGTGGAGCTGGAGACCGCTGTTCGACGTCTTCACGAGGACATACAGCGTGCGGATCATGTATCCGGCCGCGTTGTGCGTGAACGTCCAGTCGGGCTCCCCCGAGGTGTTGTTGCCGATCCCGACCTCATGGACGCCGCCGCTGCCCCATGAGTTGTAGGCGAAGACGGTTCGCTTGGCGCCCACGTCGTGCACCTGCATCGAGCCGTATCCGCTCGGCACCCCGGCCACGACCTGGTCGCCGAAGTCGTACGCGTCGCTGCTGGCGCCGGGCACGCCCAGCTCGTTGGTCTTGGCGTAGTTGTTGGGCCAGAGCTCGATCCAGCCGCTCAGCCCGGTGCCGGTGGCGACGCCCGCGACGTTCGACTCGACGGCCATCGCGCCCACCGCCTCCTGGAAGTTCGCCCCGGTCTTCAGGCCCGGCACCCCGACCAGACCCACGTCGTCAGTGAAGGCGTCCATCGACACCCACACCCACTGCAACACTCCCCCTGGCTTCTGCAGCTCGAGGTAATAGGCCACGCGTTCCAGCGTCCCGGTGATCGACCCCGACCGGTCCAGCGCGTACTTCACGCCGTTCGCGTTGAAATCCATCGCCCCCGGCGCGATGTCCACGACGTAGGCCAGTTGGTAGGCGGCGGCCTCCGAGACCTGGGGCGCCGGGCTGGCCACTTCACGGACCAGCACCTCCAAGGTGCGTGCGGAGTAGTCGGCGGCGTTGTTGCGGAAGGTCCAGTCGGGGCTGCCGCTCGGACTGTTGCCGATCCCGAGGTCGCCGGCGCTGGTGTTGCCCCAGTTGTTGTAGGCGAACAGCGTCAGCTTCTGGCCGTGGTCGTGGACCTGCATCGAGCCGTAGCCGGCCCCCGCGGCCTGCGTGTCGCCGTAGTCGTGCGCAGAGTCCGACGCGCCGGGGATCGCCGCCGCGTTGGCCTGGGAGTAGTTGGACGGCCAGAACTCGATGTTGCCGGTCGACAGATCGGTGCCGGCGGTGATGCCGGCCACGTTCGACGCCACGTCCATCGACGCCAGCTGTTGCTGGTAGGTGGCCCCCACGGAGGTCACTGGCACGCCGAGCCGCTTGGGGTCGTGTGCGAACGCCTTGGCTGACACGAAGATCCACTGCGCCGGGCCACCCGCCAACGGCGTCAGCTCGAGGTAGTACGCCACCCGGTCGAAGAGCCCGACCCCCGACGTCGCGTCGAGCGCGTAGGTCACCCCCGACGCGTTGAGGTTACCGTTGGTCGGGACCGCGAGGGTGTAGATGCGGTGGTAGCTCGAGGCGGCCGGCACGTTGGTGAAGACGTCTGCTGCTGCGCCGCCCGGGGCCGCGAAAGCGACCAGCGCCAGCGCCAGCGCCAACACCGAACACTGACCGGATCCTGCTCGCGTCTCCACATTCACCTCCCGCGGTTCGACCCGGTGGGCGGACGTAGCCGCCGTGACGACTCGGCAGCGCGGCGATTCGTACCCCGCACCCGCCCGGCACGACTTCGACGTGGGTCCATGCCGCCCATCAGCATCCCCCCGAAGACGCGGCTGCCGAAACGCGTGGTTGGGACGCAGTCCAGTGTGCGCTCAGGGCGGGTTACGCGCCACCCACCGCCGTCGTCGCAATCCGTGTACTCGTGCAGGTCAGGGTTGTAGCCAGAAGAAGCCGCCTGACATCCAAGAAGGAGCGGACCGTGGCCGAGTCACCGAACCTCGATAACCTCAAGCCGGGGCTCCAGCCCAAGCACAATCCGCATCGACCGCAGCGTGCTCGACGGTGACGACGCCTTCTACCCCATCGAGCCGGTCTGGTGGACGGCCAACATCTAGGACGGAGAGCAGATGTACGAGCGAAGCCTGGCCGGATTCTCCGGTCCACAGAGGCTCGTGTTCGCCATCCACTGGTACCGGGCGGAGGTGAACAATGGTGGTCACGTCCAGTTCTACTCCAACTCCACGGGCATCGTCTGGCGGGATGCGCTCGCCGGGTTCGAGGCGATGGGGTTGTCGGACTACGCTGCCGTCGTTCGAGACTCGGCCAGGCTCCTCGGCGGAGACCCACCTCTCGACCGTGAGAAGCGGGAGGGGGTTGTCCACGTCTCGGCTCGGATCAGCCCGTTGCGACCCGTACAGCGGCTCGGCGCCGCATGTAACTACCCGAAGTAAGAAGGCTCTTTTGCCCGGCTTCCACTTGATGTTGCAGCCGAGGTCACACCTGGCCATCCGCTCGGACGAGGACGGCCTCGTACAGCGCCCGCTCCTTCTTGCGGCGCGTGTGGTTGGCCTCGGCGGCGATGAACTCGATGAGGTGCTCCAGCCATGCCCTCGGGGCCTCGATGACCACGAGATCGTCGTCGGGCATTCGACCGGCGGCGACGACTCGGCGAGCTGAGGCGTCGAGGACCGGGATGGCGGCCACGGCGTCGTACTCGGCGAGGGTCATCTCCAGCTCCGCCACGACGTCCACCGTGGGGAAGAAGTCGGCCCCGCTGCCGATGAGGTTCCACGGCGTCTCGGGCCAGTGGTGGATGTGGCCGAAGTCCGTGCAGGTCAGGCACGACCACTCGATGTCGCCCTCGGGGCGGATGCGGGCGACCACCCGGTCCGTGCAGCGCCGGCGCCCGACCCGGCCGATGCAGCGGGTGGCCAGGGCGCATCCGTCCGTCGGATCAGCCCAGCCCGCGGTCACGCCCTCGACGATGGAGCCCATGAAGGCGGCGATCCGCCGGGCCGGGGCGGGGATCCGCTCGACCTTCAACGGGTCAAGCACATCGAGGTAGTGTCGCTGGTCCACCATCCACGGCATCAGTCCCGCGCCTCCCGCTCGTTAACTCTCGTACTCCCGGTTGTCCCCGTTTTCGACTCCGTTCGGGTTCGACGGGGCCGTCTTGGGCCGGGGTCTCGGGGGTCGATCGCAGCGTAAACGCCTGCAATCACTATCACGAGCCCCCATCTCACACGTTGAACCGGAAGTGCATGACGTCTCCGTCGAGCACCAGGTACTCCTTGCCCTCGAGAGACAGCTTCCCCGCTGTGCGCGCTCCGGACTCGCCCTTCAGGCTGACGTAGTCATCGTAGTGGATCACCTCAGCCCGAATGAACCCGCGCTCGAAGTCGGTGTGGATCACGCCCGCAGCACCGGGCGCCTTCGTGCCTCGCCGAATGGTCCACGCCCTCACCTCCTTCTCACCCGCCGTGAAGTAGGTGATGAGGCCCAGGAGCTCGTAGCTGACCCGGATCAGGCGGTCTAGCCCGCTCTCGGTGAGCCCGAGACCGTCGAGGAACTCCTTTCGCTCGCCGAGATCCAGCGTGGCGATCTCGGCCTCGATCTTCGCGCAGATGATCACGACCTGAGACCCTTCCTTGGCTGCGTGCGCCCGCACCCGCTCGACGTGCGCGTTCCCTGAGAGCACGTCCTCCTCGGACACGTTGCAGGCATACAGGATCGGCTTGCCGGTCAGGAGGTGGAGCTCGCGGTACGTCGGCGCCTCGGTCACCGGGTCAACCGCGAAGGCCCGCGCCGCTTTGCCCGAGTCGAGCCAGCCCTTCAGGCGGTTCAAGAAGTCCAGGACCGGCTGCTGGGTCTTGTCGCCCTTCGCCTGCTTGCTCGTGCGGTCGTACCGCTTCTCGACCGAGTCGATGTCCTTGAGGAGGAGCTCCGTATCGATGATCTCGATGTCCGAGAGCGGGTCGATCCGGTTCTCGACGTGGATGACATTGTCGTCGTCGAAGCAACGCACCACGTGCACGATCGCGTCAGTGTTCCGAATGTTGGCGAGGAAC
>SXOO01000174.1 GCA_005776725.1 Pseudomonadota bacterium
CTCCTGAGGAGTCTGGCAGCCACGTAGACGTGCACAATCTTCATCTGGAAGCGGACCGTCGCCTCGCAGATGGCCGACGCCCGCCAAGAGCTCATGGCCGTGAATGTCCATGCAGCAGCCAAGGGCGCTGCGGGCGACTTCCGCGCGAATGGGAAGCGCCTCTTGTTCGCTGGCTTCCTGAGGGCATACGTGGAGGGCTCCGACGACCCCGACGCGGCGCTCGAGGACCGCGAGGTGCCGCTGCCGGACCTCAGCACCGGCGAGCGCCTCGTGCTCACGGCGCTCGAGCCCGTGCGGCGCGAGACGCGGGCGCCTTCCCGCTACACCGAGGCGGCGCTGGTCGAGAAGCTGGAGAAGGAGGGGATCGGTCGCCCTTCCACCTACGCGTCGATCATCGACACGATCGTGGGCCGCGACTACGCCCGAAAGAACGGCAACGCGCTCATCCCCACGCTCACGGCCTTCGCCGTGAACCAGCTGATGGAGAAGAACTTCCACGACTTCGTGGACATCGGCTTCACGGCCGGGATGGAAGCCAGCCTCGACCAGATCGCCAAGAACGAGGTCGCGTGGCTGCCCTATCTCGAGGCGTTCTGGCGGTCCGAGACGGGCCTCCGGACGCGCGTGGACCAGGGCAAGGAGTCCATCGATCCCCGCCTCGCGTGTACGCTCGACGGCTTCGACGATTTGCTTCCAGGGCGCGTACGCATCGGACGCTACGGTCCGTACGTGGAGCGCGATGAGGGCGGCAACGTCCTCCGGGTCACGATCCCGGCCGAGCTGCCACCGGCCGACTTGGACGTCGCCACCGTGGAGAAGCTGGTCCGCCGCAAGACCGAGGGCCCCATCGCCGTCGCGGAGGAGCCCGAGACGGGCACGCCCGTGTACGTCATGGATGGGCGCTTCGGCCCGTACGTCCAGCTGGGCGCCGCCCAAGGCGAAGAGAAGCCGAAGCGCGTGTCGCTCCCCAAGGGGCTGAAGCCAGAAGACGTCACCCCCGAGATCGCGCTCGGGCTGCTGTCGCTGCCACGGCACCTCGGCTCACACCCCGACGACGGTAAGCCTGTGCTTGCCGGGCTCGGGCGCTTCGGTCCGTTCATCCAGTACGGCTCGGAGTACCGCTCGCTCACCAAGGACGACGACGTGTTGTCCGTGGCGCTTCCCCGTGCGCTCGAGCTGCTCCTGGCGCCCAAGGTCGGGGGGAGAGGGGCGCGGCAGGCCCCCGAGGCCCTCGCCGAGCTTGGCGCACACCCGAAGTCCGGCGAGCCCATCCGCCTCATGAAGGGGCGCTTCGGCCCCTACGTCACCTCCGGGGGCATCAACGCCACGGTCCCCAAGGCGATCGAGCCTGGGACCCTCACCGTCGAGCAGGCGGTCGAGCTGCTCGCCGCGCGCGAGGCTGCTGGCCCGCCCGTGGCGCGCGGCAGAGGGGGCCGGCGACCCTCGGGGCCCAAGGCCGGTGGACCGGCCAAGGCGAAGGCCGCCAGCGCGCCCAAGGCCGCCGGAAAGAGCACGGCCGCCGGAAAGAGCACGGCCGCCTCAGAGCCCAAGGCCGCGACCGGAAAGGCCGCGACCACGCGAACCCGGACCGCCAAGGCCGCAACCCCCAAAACAGCCACGGCCAAGGCCAAGACGCCGAAAGCCTGACGAAGCCGCCGGGCGGTCCGTCGCCCCGCGGTCAGCGCCTCGCAGCGCGCGATCATCAACGCGCCGGCACCTGCCGGCGGCCCTAGGAGGAACCATGCAGTTGAACGGTATCGTCGGTCTCGTCACGGGTGGGGCCTCGGGCCTCGGCGAGTCGTGTGTCCGCATGTTGGTGGCCGGCGGCGCTCGCGCCCTGATCCTGGACGTCAACGAAGCGAAGGGAAACGCCCTCGCCGCCGAGCTCGGCGACTCGGCCCGGTTCGCGAAGGCCGATGTCTCGAACGAGGCCGAGGTGGCGGCGGCCATCGCGCTCGCGAAGTCGGCGTTCGGCGCCCTGCACGTGGCGATCTCGTGCGCCGGCGTCGGCACGGTGGGCAAGGTGCTCGGTAAGAACGGGCCCCACCCCCTGGACGCTTTCAAGCGCACCATCGACATCAACCTCGTCGGCACCGCCAACGTCGGCCGTCTCTCGGCGTATGCCATGAGCGAGAACGCGCCGAACGCCGCCGGTGAGCGCGGGGTCATCATCATGACGGCGTCCGTCGCGGCCTTCGACGGGCAGATCGGGCAGTTCGCCTACGCCGCCTCCAAGGGCGGGATCGTGGGTATGACGCTCCCGATGGCGCGTGATCTCTCGAGCCTCGGCATCCGCGTGTGCACAATCGCCCCGGGCATCTTCGACACGCCCCTACTCGCGGGCCTCCCCGAGGCGGCCCGGGAGTCGCTGGCCAAGCAGGTGCCCTTCCCGCCGCGGCTCGGACGGCCCGCCGAGGTCGCTCAGCTGGCCCAGCACATCATCGAGAACGAAATGCTGAACGGCGAGACCATCCGACTGGACGGCGCCATCCGGATGGCGCCACGATAGGTTCGCTCCGCCCGACGTCGGAGGGAGGTGGACCTTGCACCCTGCGGCGCGGCAGAGACACCCCGGACCCAGCCGTCGTGGCCCGGCGGCGGTGCGTCTGGAGCGGGGCCCTGCCCTTGTGAGCCCCAGGCGAGCCCGACGCGTGATCGCGTCGCTGCTCGGCGCGCTCGCGGTGGTCGCCACGCCCACGAGAGCGGAGGCCCACGGCTTCGACTTTCGCCCCCAGGTGGCGCTGGAGCTGCGGACCCTGCTGCCCGAAGCGCGCGCGTTCGGCGGGCTCGAGGCGGCAGTGAGCGCCTCCATCATGGGCTTCGGCATCTCTACCGGGGCCGGGTGGGAGCGCTTCACGCTGAGCGACGGGGGCGAGGGCGGATACCTCGCGATGGAGATCCAGGTGCATCCCCTGGTGTGGATGGCCGGACGGACGTTCAGCCAGGTGAACCTCCGGATAGGCGTCGGGGGTCTCCTTGGGGGGGTTACGCCCGAGACCTTTCGGGGCGGCTTCGTCACGAGCCTCGGGGTAGACATCGCGTTGTGGCACGTAGACGACTTCGAGCCGCACCCCATGCTCTCGGTCGGGTTTCGCTCCGTGGCCCCGTCTGTTCCAGACGACGCCACGCAGGTGTTCATGATGATCGGAGTCGGGGCGCGCCTAGCTCGTTGAGCGACGACCGGGGGCTCAGAACGAGTTGCCGATGGTGAACTCGAAGACGACCGGCTCTTCGCCGGGCTTCGGAGCCAACGGGAAGCCCCACTCGAAGCGCAGGGGGCCGACAGGGCTCCACCAGCGGATGCCGAGGCCCACGCTGGTGCGGAGCGACTCGAAGGCCATGTTCTCGTCTTCCCCGAAGGCGTTCCCGGCGTCGAAGAACAGCACGCCCTTCAGGTTGATTTGCTCCACGATGGGGAACTCGAGCTCGACGTTGAAGATGAGCTCCTTGTTGCCTCCGATGGTGAACGGCACAAGGCTCGTGCTGGGATCGGAGGAGCGCGGCACGTTGATCGAGGGGCCGAGGCTGTTTCGCTGGAAGCCGCGCACATCGAAGATGCCGCCCACGAAGAAGCGCTCGAAGATCGGGATCTCACCGTCCGGGTTCATCACGTAGCCCACCGTGCCGTTGAGCTTCAGCACGAACTCCCACCAGGGGTTGAAGTACCAGCGCGAGCGGGCGAGGTACTTGATGAACTCGATGTCGCTGCCGAGGTAGGGGTGCCCGATCTCCACGGACGCGGTGGTGAACGTGCCGCTCTTGGCGAACTGTCGGTCGTCGCGCGTGTCGTAGGACATCGTGCCCTTGAGCGCTGAGGTGAGCCCGCCCTGCTGCAGGTCGAAGATCTCGGCGCGGCTGGCGGACCGGATGCCGCCCAGCGTGACGTCCACGTTCTTCAGCGTGTAGCTGGCGGTGAGCGTGAAGTCTTCCGTGAAGCGATAGCCCCAACCCATCGTCCCGCCGAACTCGGTCTTCGCGAAGTCGTCGAAGTCTTGCTGGAAGTTGAACAGGTCGACGGAGAGCTGCCACTGCGTGTCCAGGAAGTACGGATCGAAGAAGCTGAGCTGGTAGAGGCTGCGGATGGAGGAGAGCGTGGCCTGGATGGAGACGGTCTGCCCGTGGCCCAGGAAGTTCTGCTTCGAGATCTGAGCCGTGAAGATGAAGTTCTCGAGGCTCGAGAAGCCCGCCCCGACCTGGAAGGTGCCCGTCTGGCGCTCCTTCACCGTGACCGTGAGGTCGACGTGGCCCTCGTCGCTACCGGGATCCGTGGTGATGTCGCACTTGTCGAAGAAGCCCTGCCGCATGATCTGCCGCCGGCTGTTCTTGAGCTCGGTGGCGCTGAAGTAGTCGCCCTCCGCGATGGTCATCACGCGGCGCATCACCTTGTCGCGGGTGGTCTCGTTGCCCGCGAAGGAGATCCGGCCGATCCGCGTCTTGAGCCCCGGCTGCACGCGATATGTGAACTCGATCTCCCGCTTCTCCGTGTCCCTGTAGCTGGCGTTGGATACCGTGGCGTTCGCGTAGCCAAGGTCCTGATACAGGGTCTTCAGCGCTTCGGTGTCTTGCTGCATGAGCGCGATGTCGAACGGCTGGCCGGGCTGGAGCGACAACGACGCCTTGAGCTCCTCCGGCGTGTAGTGAGGCTGCGGGTTGCCGTCCGCATCCAGCGCAGGTTCCGCCTCCTCGGCGTCGACCTTGCGCATGCGGTATTGGTCGCCCTCCTCCACCGGGATGGTGATGGCGATCGAGGTCTTGTCCGCGCCCAGCGTGACCGCCGCGGGGTACACCTTGATGTCGACGTAGCCGAAGTGCAGGTAGTACTGCCGGAGGATCGCCAGGTCCTGGTCGAGCGCCTCGCGCTTGAACTGGCCCGACCCGGTGAGGAACGAGAACCACCCGCCCTCCTTCGTGCGCATGACGTTCTCTAGGTCTTCCTCCTTCAGCGCCTTGATGCCGAGGAAGGTGATGCTGGTGACCTTGACCTTCTTGCCCTCGTCGATGACGAAGACCACGTCGACGACGCCCGCGGCGCGTTTGTCGAGGCGGTAGTCGACCTTTGCCAGGTAGTAGCCGTCCTTGACGTACCGCTCGCGCAGCTTGACCACCACGTTCTTGACGCGCGTCTCGTCCACGATCTCGTAGGGTTGGATGTCGACGACCTCTTTCAGATCGTCTTCGTCGAGCTCGTCGTAGCCCTCGTATCGGATCTCGCCGATCACGGGGCGCTCGATGAACGCGTACCGGACCACCACGCGCACGCCGTCTACCACCCGCTGAAACACCTGGATGTCGGCGAACGCGCCCGTGCTGTAGAGGCGCTCGATGTCGTCTGACACCACGGCGGCCTCGAGGTTGCGGCCCTTCTTCGTGTGGATCCTGCTCCAGACCGTGTCGGCGGGAATGCGCACGAGGCCGTCGAGCTCGATCTCTTGAACCTCTAGGCCGAGACCGGACTCGAGGGGCTCGTCGGCCCGGGCCGGCGCGGCCCACAGCGACAGCGCGAGCAGGGCCAAGCCGAGCCAACGCGTCACGCCGGCGGGCGTTGAACGCGGGCTCAACCCGCCGGGTCGCCTCCGCCTCTCGTGTCTTGGTCCTCTGGCCGGCGACATGGGGCGCTACTCGTACACCTTGCCGTCCCGCATCACAAGGCGACGGCGCATCATCTGAGCGAGAGACGGGTTGTGGGTGACCACGACGAATGCGACGTGTAGCCGCTCGTTCATCTTCAAGATGAGCTCGTGGATCTCTTCACTCGTGGCGACGTCGAGGTTCCCGGTGGGTTCGTCGGCGAGGACGAGCGGGGGCTCGGTGATTACGGCGCGAGCGATCGCCACTCGCTGCTGCTCCCCGCCCGACAGTTCGCCGGGACGGTGCTTCAAGCGGTGTCCGAGGCCCACCTCCGTGAGGAGGGCGCGTGAACGGTCCAGCGCCTGTCCGCGACGCACGCCCGCGATGAGCAGCGGCATCGCAGCGTTCTCCTCCGCCGTGAGCTCGGGGAGAAGGTGATGAAACTGGAAGATGAAGCCCACGCGCCGGTTCCGAAAGGACGCGAGCTCTGGCTCGGGGAGCTCGAAGACGCGCTGGCCGTCGAAGACCACCGAGCCAGCGGACGGGCGATCGAGCGTGCCGAGAACGTTCAGGAGGGTGGACTTGCCCACGCCGGACTGCCCCACGACCGAGCACAGGTCCCCGCGGTGCAGCCGGAGGTCGACCCCCCGGAGGATGTCGAGCCGCTTCCCCTGGTGGTCATAGTGCTTCACCAGGCCTACGGCCTCGCAGATCACCGCCTCGCTCATGTGGCGTCTCCCTTCACTCGCTTCGCAGCCCCTCGACCGGGTCGATGCCAGACGCCTGAATGGCGGGGAAGATGGTGGCCACCGCGCAGAGCAAGATCCCGGCTCCGAAGACCGCGAAGATGGTGGCAGGGTCGAGGTGCACGGGTAGCTGATCGATGTAGTACTGCTCCGGGAGCTTGATCCCGATGCTCCGGATGCCGGCGCACGTGAGCACGCCCACGATCAGGCCGGCGCTGGAGCCGACGACCCCGATGACTCCGCCCAGGACCAGGAAGGTGGTGAAGACCGAGCGAAACGGAGCGCCCATGGCCTTGAGCACCGCGATCTCGCGCGTCTTGTCGAGGATGATCATGACGAGCGAGCCGAACACGTTGAGCGCCGCCACCATGATGATCACGCCGAGCACCGCGAACATCACCACCTTCTCGAGCATGAGCGCGGCGAAGAGGTTCTTGTTGAGCCCCTTCCAGTCGATGACCTCGAGGGTGGGGACGTCCGTGACCAGCGACCTCGCAGCCTCCGCCACCTCGTCCGAGCGGTCGACCTCGGAGAGGCGCAGCTCGATGCGGTTCACGTCGCCGCCCATCTGAAAGAACCGCTGCGCCTCGCCCAGGAGCACGTACGCGAGCTTCGAGTCGAACTCGTACATCCCCGTGGCGAAGATGCCGCCTACGTGAAACGTGCGGGCGCGCGGCTGGATCCCGAGGAACCCGGCGTCGTCGCGAGGTGAGACCAGCGTGACCTCGGCGCCGACGCCCACGAGCAAGCTCTCCGCGAGCTCGCGGCCCAAGAGGATGGTGGGGCGCACGGCGTCGTCCCGAGACGCGGTGCTCTCGGTGTCGACGCCGGGGATCGGAGAGGGAGCCAATGGGTCGACGGCGGCTGGGGCGCTGGGGGCCTCCGGCGGCTCGTCGTCCCGCGTGACCCACTTGGACGTGGACACCACGCGCTCTGGGGCGAGTAGGTTGTCGAGCGAGCCTGAGACCACCGTGGACGCGAGGTGGTGCTCTGCCTCGGCCAGGTCCAGCGGGTCGATGCCCTTGATCGTGAGCGAGACGTTGCGGTTGTCGCGCGCGCTGACGATCACGTCGCCCTGGACGTAAGGGATCGCGCTGGTCACTCCGGTGAGGCCTCGGAGGCCCACGAGGCGACGCTCGTAGCCCGGGATCCCCTCCATGGGCTCCACGTCTTGGACGAGCACGTGGGGATTGGTGCTCAGGATCTTGCCCCGCAGGTCCTGCTCGAAGCCCGCCATGACCGAGAGGACCACGATGAGCGCCCACACGCCCACGCCCACACCGACGACCGAGACGAACGTGGTCACGGACACGGTGAGGATGTTGGGCAGGCGCTGAACGCCTGCCAGGACCCGCTCGACGCGCCCGATATCGCCCACGGGAGCGTGAGGCCGAAGCGGCCACAAGACGCAGAGGGCGGCGAGGCTCCCGAGGCCCCAGCGCAGCAGGGGGACCATGTGGTCGGCCTCTACGGCGACGCGCGACCATGGCCACAGGTGGGCGGTGGCGGCGAGCGCGATGAACGCCGCGGCCGCGCTGAAGACCAGCAGCCACCCGGGGCGGCGCCCGCCCTCGTAGGCGTCCGGCGAGACGGTGCCCGAGCGGTGGCTCCGAAGGAACTGCCAGCCCACGAAGAGGACGTAGTGCCGCGCGAGCAGTGGGCCACCGAAGAGGCCGAAGGCGCCCAGGGTGACCCAGGTGATGAACGCGACGACCAGGAGAACCGCGAGGATCACGGACAGGAGGGCCGCCCCTGTCCAGGCGTAGAACTGAACCTCGGGGGGCAGCTGAGCCAGGAGCGCCCCATACCCCGCGACCCCGAGCGTGCCGAGGAGGCCACCGCCGGCGACCTTGGCGAAGGTGCGACGGTCGGATCGCCGCCAGCCGAGATCGATCAAGGCAGCGCCGAAACGGAGCAGAGAAGGAATCGCGAGGTAGAGCGCCCAGGCGGCGAAGACCACCCCGAGCCCATAGACCGCGAACCGCCACGGCGACGCCATGAGCGCCTCGAGCACCGGCGGCAGGCCCGGAGGTGGACGCCCCCCGGCGACCAGGAATCCCATCAAGGCGCCTCGGAGACGTGCTCTGGGCGCATGTGCGGGAAGAAGATCACCTCGCGGATGGTGTCGCGGTTGGCGAAGAGCATGACGATGCGATCCACGCCGATCCCCTGCCCTGCCGTGGGAGGCATGCCGTACTCGAGCGCCCGGATGTAGTCGTGGTCCACCGGGTGGGCCTCGGCGTCGCCCTTGTCGCGCTCCTTCATCTGGTCCTCGAACCGGCCGCGCTGGTCGACGGGGTCGTTCAGCTCGGAGAAGGCGTTCGAGACCTCGTTGCCGGCGATGTAGAGCTCGAAACGATCGACCCACTCGGGGTCCTGGTCGTTCTTGCGCGACAACGGCGACACCTCGGACGGGTAGCGCGTGATGAAGGTGGGCTGGATGAGCGCCTTCTCGCAGAGGTTCTCGAAGATGTGGATGAGGAGCTTCGCGCGGCTGACGGAAGGATCGAAGGCGAGGCCCCGCTCCGTGGCGAGCGCCACGAGGCCTTCGTGGGTCTTGACGGCCTCGGGAGAGGCCCCGGCCACCTCGACCAGCGCCTCCTCGACGCTGTAGCGCCGGAACGGGCGCGCGAAGGAGATCCGGTGCTCACCGAACGGGATCTCGTCCGAGCCATGGACGTGTTGCGCGAGCCCGTTGAGCAGCTCCTCGGTGAGCACGATCAGGTCCTCGTACGTGGCGTACGCCTGATAGAACTCGAGCATCGTGAACTCCGGATTGTGGCGGGGGCTCATGCCCTCGTTCCGGAAGTTGCGGTTCATCTCGAAGACGCGCTCGAGGCCGCCCACCACGAGCCGCTTCAGGAAGAGCTCCGGGGCGATGCGCATGTAGAGCGGGATCCCGAGCGCGTTGTGCCAGGTCTCGAAGGGACGCGCCGCGGCGCCCCCGGCCAAGACCTGCAGCATCGGGGTCTCGACCTCGGTGAAGTCCCGCGCCTCGAAGAAGTCCCGGAGATAGCGCGTGACCTTGGAGCGGACGCGGAAGACCTCGCGGACGTCCAGGTTCATGATGAGGTCCGCGTACCGCTGCCGGTAGCGGGTCTCTTTCTCCGTGACCCCGTGCCACTTGTCGGGTAGCGGGCGGACGGCTTTGGTGAGCAGAACGAAGCCCTCGACCAGGATCGAGAGCTCGCCGCGCCGGGTGCGGAACGCGGGCCCGGAGACCCCGACGATGTCGCCGATGTCGACGAACTCGTTCAGCAGCGCCCAGGCATCCGGGTTGGCGTCGCTCTTCAGGTAGACCTGGAAGACCGGAGCGGCCTCGGTGGACGAGCGGTCGCGCAGGCGGAGGAAGGCCGCCTTGCCGAGCTCGTTCTTGGCCATGACCCGCCCCGCCACCCGGAACCGCGGCGCTTCCGCCGGAATCCCGTTCATGTCGGGCGCGTTGGCGTCCGCGGCGGCGCGGACCTCCTCGAGCGTGTGAGAAACAGCCCAGTCGTTCGCGTAGGGGTTCTTGCCCGCAGCACGCATCGCCTCGGCCTTGTCGAGGCGGATCCGCATCACTTGATTCAGCTCGTCCACAAGGCCTCCGGGAGGGAAACGGGACGCGGAACCTACCGACCCACCCCCGGAGCGTCAACCAGGACGCTGAGATGTGTTGCCGCCTTTAGCGAGTGTCGGCCGCACCGAGCACCTCGGCCCTCACTCGGCCGCGTGAAATACGAGGACGCGCTCCACCTGCTGTGCGCTGGAGAACATCAAGGCGGACGCCATGGGCTCCTGGCAGCGGGCCAGGCTCACGCGGCCGCCCGAGTCTGCGGCGCCGCGCGGCTCCAGGCCACAGGCGCACCGCCAGGCCTCGAGCGAGGCGGCCGCCCCGTCGGGTCGCCGCCGCTCGTGGAGGACGACGCGCTCCTCGTGGTAGGCCGGCTCGGTGGTGGCCGGCAGCGACACCCACGTCTGCCACTCGCGGCCCGTCGGATCGCTGCAGGCAGTCACGACTGGCGTGGGCGAGTCCTCGGGGAGGACATGGCGACGCGCCATCCCCGGGGGGCACGCGACTCCGGCCGACGCGAGCACGAGGGGAGCCGCTGCGCGCGCCCCGCAGGTGGGCTGCGGGGCCGGGGGCGTCGCCGAAGAGGGCGGCCGTTGCAGCACCGCGAGCGCCGCGCCCAGCTCGGGGCGAGCCGTGAGCTCGGGGGCGGCCGCGGCGAGGCGTCGCGCCCATGCCGCGCGCCCGGCGAGGTCCGCCGGACCCGGAGGCGGCGACCGGCGGACCTCTTCGAGGAACGAGAGGAGCGCGGTGTTCTTGTCGAGCGCCTCGCGGGGCGCGGGCGCGGTGAGCCACGTGCTGGCGCGGGTGAAGCGGCGACGCGCCTCGGCGGCGTCCCCGCGATAGAGCGCGACGCAGCCGAGGCCGGAGTGGACGACCGCGTCGTTGGCGCCGAGGTCTTGGGCCCGCTCCAGGTGACGGCGCGCCTCCGCGAGCAGCTGCTCTCCCCGACCCGCCGCGCGGCGCACCTTCCGAGGGCCATCCCAGAACGCGGAGTGCGCCGGGAAGACGGGCTCACAGCGGAGCGTGGCCAGCCGCGCGTCGAGCCCCGCCCACACGGGCGCGTCGGGCGCAGCCGCCATGAGCGCGACCAGGCCTCGAACGAGCGTGAGCTCGGGCAGCGGTACCCCGTGCGCCGACACGAGCTCGTCGGCCCAGGCGAGGAGGCGGAGGGCGGTGTCGCGGCTCGCGCCGAACGCGAAGGCCAGCGCCGTCTGGTAGAGGTGCTCGTACGCGTCGAAGCGCTCGAGAGCCTTCGACAACGCCGCCTTACGGACCTCCGCCGCGTGCCCGCGAACCTTGAACTCGACGTCCAGGAACGCCGTGACGAGGTCGTCCCGGGCCACGGCGCGCGCCGAGAATCCGCCCGCCGCCGCGAAGAAGGCCCCTCGATGATCCGCGAGCGCCTCGTCGGCGCGGCCCTGCCCCGGGCGCTGGAACGCCGCGAGCTCGCAGCCGTCATCCGTGATGTCGTTCACACGGTGCCCCAGCTCGTGGCCCAGCACGAACGCCAGGAAGTCTTCGGGATAGCCTGCCTCGGGGCCGTACACCCGCTCCAGCAGGGACCAGGGCACGTAGACGGCTGGAGGGGCTCCGGGGCAGACCACCGCCGTTGGGGGCAGCTCGCGGCCGCCGGGGAGCCGGGCGTCCGGGCCGAGCAGGGTGAGCGCGGCGTCGCGCCCGGTGAGCGCCGCCATGGGCCCGTAGACGCGCCGCCAGACCCCGACGGCGCGCTCCGCGTGGGCGTGACTGCCAAGCCGCGGCGCTGCGGCCAGGGCGGCGCAGAGCCCGGTCGTGGAGGGACCAGGGGCCTTGCCAAGGTCGGCGCACCGCAGCCCGTCGGCGAGCGCCGGCCCGACCGCGAGCGCCGGTACGAGCGCGAGCGCACAAAAGACAATTTGGGCCGGGCCCCTCAAGCGCTCACTCCGCGTCCGGGCGCAGCGCCATCAGCGCGCGGCCCTCGGCCTCGACGCGCGTGACCTGCGGAGAGGGGCTCGAGAGCTCGCCGAGGACGGCGCGGACGCGCTCGGCCACTCGGAGATCGGAGCCACCCGCGGCGGCGTCGCGCACGAGGAACTCGAGGAGGTTGGATCCAGCGGCAGCGACCGTCTGGCGCCCAGCCGGCGATGCGGCGGACGCGAGCGCCACGCCGGACCACACCCCCGAGGCGAAGTAGCCGTGCGCGCGCTCTGCGCCGGCGCCGAGACCGGCCTCCGCGGCGGCGAGCAGCTCGGCCACCCGCGCCGCGTCCACGCGCCCTGCCGCGGCCTCCTCGATGAAGAGCGCGAGGGCGCGGTTGAGGTCTTCCGAGAGGAACGCGAGGCTCCCCGACCGCGCGGCGAGCCAGCGGGCGAGCTGCTGCAGCGCCGCAACCTCACCGGCCGCCGCCTGACTCGTCATTCGCCCGACCACATAACCGGCGTGAAGCGCGAGCAGGTCGGCGGCATCCGAGCGCCCCCCGAAGCTGAGGCCAGAGGGCGCTTCGTGCGACGGCGGCGAGAACTCACCCGGGACCGGCGCGACCTGCGCCGCGAGGAGCTGACCCAGCGCGCGCTGGGTCTGAGACTGGGGAAGTCGCGGGACCACTGCGACAACGGCGGCCGCGAGCAGCTCCTCGTCCGGAAGAGCCGCGTCGAGGTCGGCTATCTCCGCCGGGGGCGCTCCGTCGACGCTGGCCCGCAGCTGGCGCCTCCCGAGGGCCCGCTCGAACGAGACCTCGCCCACGTCCACGGTGGCGCAGGCCCGCGCCGAGGCCCGCGCGGGGTTCACTACCATGACCGACGCGCCGCGCGGCGCGCGCAACGTGCGCCGGTCAAACGCGAGCAGGATCTGAGAACGGGCGAGCCCCTTCCACGCGACGGACGCGCCGGTCAGGAGCGCTGCGCCGAGCGGGGCTCCCTCAGGTGTGACTCGAACGGTGAGCACCGAGGGCCAGAGGTCGCCGACGGCGACGCTCAACGCCTCACCGGGCTCGAGGCACGCGCGCCGCGTGGTGCCGGCCTCGACAAGCGCGTGGAGATCCAGCGGGCCGAGGACCTGCGCGACGTCCCGACCCGCGGGGTGTAGGCGATCGGGGCGCGGGACGAAGTCGCCCGCTACCGAGGTGCCGAGGAGGCAGCCGCTCTGCGAGTCCACCACGAGCCCATCGATCCCTCCCCCCACGACGCGACGCTCTAGCCCCACGCACGCAGCGGGCGCTCCCACGGCGCCGTCGCCCGCGAGCAGGGCGAGGTCCGCCGCCTGGTCGAGGTGCAGCACCCGCGACAAGCCGGCGCCCGCGCCCACCCCAGCGAGGCTCCGGGCGCCGACCACATCTACCGCCCGCACCGCCACGAGCCCGCCGCCCAGCGCCACGCCCTCTGCCGTCCAGGTCTCGGGGGAGGTCCGTTCGCCCCGCCACGACACGCCCGTGACCTCGAGCCTCACGACGTTCTGCGCCCAGTTGCCCCCACAACCTGCGAGCAGCCACAGGACGAGGACCAGGCGCCTCATTTCGCGGGCGCGACCGGGGCCGGAGGAGGCGCCGCGGGGTCGTCAAGGACGGCGGGAACGACGGCGGGAACGACGGCGGGAACGACGGCGGGAACGACGGCGGGAACGACCTCGGGCTCTCTGGGCTTCGTGGGCCCCAGCGAGCGAACCAGCCGGAAGCCGACGCCCGGATCGACGACGATCGGCTCCCTCGGGCGTCGCAGGGTCTCGCGACACTCCTCTCTGGGGCTCGCGTACCCACAGCCCCGCATGACCCGGAGCGCTCCGGTCCCCGGACCCGTGGGGTCCACCGGATTGCCGACGGCGTAGAAGGTCTCTGAGTGAACGTCGAGCGTCCACTCCCAGACGTTTCCCATGAGGCCACGGAGCCCGCTCGGCTCGGGCGCGGCCAGCGCGACGGGACGCGTGCTGCGCGCGTTCCCTGCGTACAAGGCGCGACGGTCGAACGGCTCGCGAGACGGTGACGTCTCCCCCGCGCGAGCGAGGAACTCCCACTCCGCCTCCGTAGGCAACCGATAACCCTCGCACTCGGGGCCCACGATCACCGCGGTGGCGCACCGGTACCCCTGGCCCACCTTGCCGGTGCACCCGTCGAGCTCGACGCATGGCTTCAGACCCCGGTGCGCAGACAGCGCGTTGGCCCACGCGAGCGCCTCGTACCAATTGACGTTCTCCACGGGGCACTGCTTACAGCCGACGTTCGCCGAGGGGTTGTCGGGGACGAGCGCCTCCCATTCCGCCTGCGTCACCTCCGAGGCCCTCACGAGGAGGTCGCGCGTGAGGGTCACGGTGTGAACAGGGGCTTCGTCGGCCGGGCCGCCGGTGGCGCCCATCGCGAACGCTCCGCCGCCCACCCGGACCCAGGCGCGCTCGTCCGACTCCTCTGGGAGCTCGTGCCGGATGGGCTCCGTTGGCGCGGTCACCAGCGGAGCGGACGGCTTCGGCTGCGGACTCGGAGCCTTCACCTCGGGGACCGCGGTGGGCACCTCCACCGAATCCCGGGTGGTGGCCACGCGCCGGCGACTCTCGCGTAGCAATGACGCGGCGGCGCCAATGAGCGTGACCACGAGCAAGGCGCCGAGCGTGAGCTTGACCGCGCCGTTGTACCGGAGCCAGGCCTTTCGGGCGCCATGGGCCAGCTCTTCTGCCATCTCGGCGACCTTCGCCAGGATCGGCGAGCCCTCGTCCACCGCCGAGAGGCCAGGGCGCGTACCGCTGCTTCGCGTGGACGGCGCGCCGGTCTTCAGGCCGTGCTCCACCCTGGAGACCGCTTGAGCGACCTCCTCAGCCGTCTGCGGGCGCTTGGCCGGGTTCTTCTCGAGCAGCCGGTGAATGAGCAGCGCGAGGTCTCCCGGCACGGTGCTCGGAAGGGGCAGCGGCGGCTCGAGGAGGTGCATGCGCAGCATGGCCGCCATGGTGTCGCCCTGGAACGGCTTGTACCCAGCGACCATCTCGTACATGACGATGCCCAGCGCGTAGAGATCAGCGCGCGCGTCGATCGGCTTGTCTTCGATCTGTTCCGGCGCCATGTATTGCCAGGTACCGATGATCGGCCGACGCCCGTCCAGGCCTACGCTGGTCTCGTACGAGTCCTCGTAGGTAATGGTCTGGTCGCTGGTCTGGTAGAACTTGGCGATGCCGAAGTCGAGGACCTTGACCACCTCGAGGTCCGCCACCCGATGCAGGAAGATGTTGTCGGGTTTGATGTCCCGATGGACCACCTTCGCGTTGTGCGCCTCGAAGAGGGCGCCCGAGACCGCCTTGGTGATGCGCAACGCGTCCAAGAGCTCGAGGCCGCCAGGCCGCCTCAACCGATCGTGCAGGGTCTCGCCGTGCAGCAGCTCCATGGCGATGAACAGCCCGTCGGTCGTCTGGCCGAAGTCGTGGATGACGATGGTGTTGGGGTGGCGCAGACGACTGGCGACCTGCGCTTCGCGCATGAACCGCCCGATCATGTCAGGGTTCTTCGCCAGCTCGGGTGCCAGCACTTTGAGGGCGACCTCGCGCCCTACGCTGACCTGGGTGGCGCGGTACACCGATCCCATTCCGCCCTTGCCGATGCGGGCGTGGATCTCGTAGCGCCGGTCGAACGAGCGGCCAATAAGCGGGTCGACTTCGCTCACGGGGGGTCGGGGCGCCGGTACTTATCGAGCGCCACGCGCTCGATATCGACTCCAGACAGGGATGCGAGCGAGACGAGCCACGCCAGCACGTCCGCGAACTCCTCCTCGAGGTTCTTCCGGTCGTTCCCGCGGCGGATCGCGCGGGTGAGCTCGCCCACCTCTTCCTGAAACCACATGTAGGTCCCAGCGACGCCGCGCGCGTTGTCCTTCTCGAAGTACAGACGCTCGATGAGCCCCTGGAACTCGCGAAGTCCGATGGCGCTGGGTTCGCCGGCGCGGGTGACTGGGCCTGTGGTTGCGGGGTCGTGCATCGCCGGGCAGCATACCGAAGCCCATGACCCGCGCCTAGGAGCCCAAGCCAATGGAGACCCGTCGCCTCGGCCAATCCGGCCTCTCTGTCCCCGTCTTGTGCCTCGGGACCATGACGTTCGGAGAGAACAGCGAGAAGTCGATGATGCACGGCGTGGGGTCGCCGAAGAGCCTCGCGTTCCAGATCATGGAGCGGTGCCTCGAGCGAGGCCTGAACTTCTTCGACACGGCTGACGTGTATGGCGACGACGGCATGAGCGAGCGGATCATCGGGGAGTGGTTCGCCACCGCCGGCCACCGCGACCGTGTGATCCTGGCCACCAAGTTCCGGTTCCGTATGAACGAGGGTCCAAACGGGACCGGCGCCTCCCGATACCGGATCCTGAGGGCCGTGGACGAGAGCCTCCGCCGGCTGCGCACGGACCGGATCGACCTCTACCAGATCCACATGCAGGATCGGGACACGCCGGAGGAGGAGACGCTGCGCGCTCTGGATGACCTGGTTCGCGCCGGCAAGGTCCTCTACATCGGCTGCTCCAACTACACGGGAGTCCGCCTCGTCGACAGCCTCTGGCTGTCTCGAACGCTGGGCCTCGAGCGGTTCGTGAGCCTCCAGGCGCAATACAGCCTCTGCGTCCGCGGTATCGAGCGCGAGCTGGTCCCCGCCTGCGCTGACAAGGGTCTCGGCATCCTGCCGTGGTCACCGCTCGCCGGTGGCTTCCTGAGCGGGAAACACACGAAGGAGGAGCGGGCCCAGGGTTCGCGCCTCGCCAAGTGGGGGCCCTGGTGGTCCAAGTTCGACAACCCGCGGTGTTGGTCGGCGCTCGAGGCCTGCCAGCACGTGGCGCGCGAGCGAGGCGCCACGCCCGGGCAGGTCGCGCTGGCGTGGACGCTGAAGAAGCCCGGGGTCACCAGCACGATCTTCGGGGCCCGCACCTTGGAGCAGCTCGAGGACAACCTCGCCGCGGCCACGCTGAAGCTCAGCGACGCCGAGCTCGCTGCGCTGGACGCCGCCAGCGGCTTCGAACCCGACTACCCGTACGACTTCATCCGCCAGATCGCCGGGCGGTGGTAGAGCGCACGCGGCGGCTCACCCCCGCCGTCGTAGCGCCCTGAACACCGCACTGAACAGGCTTCTTGACGAGGCTCGCGCGCGGCCCGAGAGTCAGCGACCAGCAAGCGGCGCTTGCTCTGCGGGGGAGTCATGAAGGCAGAGTTCACCGTTCGAATCCTTGGGCGTGACGTCACTATCCGTAGCGACGCCAACGAGGACCACGTCCGCGCCGTCGAGGCCCTGGTCGCAGAGAGGCTCAGCGCGCTCACAGGCGCGGGCCTTGCCCACCAGCACGCGCTCACCGTTGCGCTTCTTGGCCTCGCCGACGAGCTCATCCGCGAGCAGACCGCGCACCAAACGCTGCGCGACAAGATCCGCGCACGCTCGTCGGCGCTGCTCGAGCGCCTCTCCCTGAAGAAGGTGGCCTGAGCGCCTCCGTGCGCTCCGAGACACCTCGGGGCATCTCGCGGTGACCGTAACCCGTCCCCCGGCCGGCCCGGGCGGCGAGCCCAAGGGTCCGCTGCGCGTCGATGCGCGCGGTCTCCTGGGCTCGCTCTCGCGCGAGTTTCGTCAGGCCGCGTCCTCGGCTCTGTGCGAGCGGCTGGCCTACTGGCTGTCGGAGGTCGCCCCCTCCGGCATCGTCGCCTTGTTCGCATCCCTGCCGTCTGAGCCGGACAACGAGGCGCTAGCGCGCTGCCTCGTAGGCCGCACCGCCTATCCGCGCCTCACGCCGGAGGGGCTAGACTTCGTGGTGGCCCGCCCGGACCAGCTCCGACGAGGCGCCGCCGGCGTCCTCGAGCCGCCAGAGGGGCCGGCGGTGTCCCCGGCCGTAGTGCTGGTGCCAGGCCTGCTCTTCACGCTCGCGGGAGACCGCCTGGGCCGAGGCGGCGGTTATTACGACCGCGCGCTCGCACAGCGCCGGTGCCACACCGTCGCGTGTTGCTTCCACGCGCAGCTGGTCCAGCGGCTCCCTACGGAGGCCCACGACGTGCGCATGGACTGGGTCTGCACCGAGGCGCTCGGCCCGGCACGCACGAACGAAGGGCGATGATGCGGCGCGCCTTTCCGGTGGCGGGCGCGGGTGGTACAGCTTCCGTCATGCGCGTGGTTCATGCCCTGTGGTCGGTGGTTGCCTGGTCCCTGGCAACGGTGATCCAGATCGCCTTCGCGCTTTGTATGCTCCCTCTCCTGCTCTTCCGGCGCTTCGAGGACCTCCAGGGCGGCTGGCCCAGCACGCTCATCGGGGCGATCCCGCTCCTCACTTTATCCCGGCGACATGTGGTCTGGGACCGGCGCTTCGACCCCCGCCGCGTGTCTGTGTTCGTCAGCAACCACACTTCGATGCTCGACGGCCATGTCATGGTACACGCCCTACCCCACCCTTTCTGCGGCGTGGAGAACGCGGCGCACCTGGCAGTGCCTGGTTACGGCTGGATCATGCGGATGGCGAACGCCATCCCCGTCCCGCGAGGCGCGGGTCGCATCGACGCGCTGGTCGGCGCCGCCCGCGACAGGGCGGGGCGCGGGATCTCGGTGCTCGCGTTCCCGGAGGCGCACCGGACGCTCGACGGCAGGGTCCGCCCGTTCCGCACCGGGGTCTTCGTGGCGGCGCGCGATGCAGGCCTCCCAGTGGTCCCAGTCGCCGTTCGAGGCATGTACCACGTGCTCCCGAAGGGGACCTGGGTGGTCACGCCTGGGTGTCTCGAGGTCTACATCGGCCCCACGCTCGAGACCGCCGGAAAGACAGACGCCGAGCTCGAGACCCTGGCGGAGGGGTGTCGCGCCGCGATCGCCGCGTGGGTCGAGTCGAAGTCGACCGCCACACCACACCCGTTCGTGCCCCCTCGCCGCGCCGGGAAGCGCGCCAGCATCCCTGCGGAGTGGCCCCCTGCCGCGGTCGGACCCGCCGAGGACGCGGTGCTCCCGGCCCGCCTCACGGCCGCCGCGGAGCCGCCGACGCCTTAGGCGCGCTCTCCGACGAAGGACAGAGCGTCGGCGTCAGCGTCCCAACCGGCGTCAGCGCCCGAATCGGCGTCCGCGTCGAAGAAATCACTCGCCCCCCTAACTCAGCCCTGCCCTGCACCGAAGGAGCACGCGGGGGCTATGCGACCCCCGCCGGTGGGGCCGTCCCCCGCCAGCCACGGAACCAGGGGGAGACACCATGCGCACCAGCACAACCGTACGACGCGTCGCCGGCCTTGGCCTCATGCTCACGAGCCTCGCCTGTGGCGAGGAGGCCAGCACGCTCACTTTCGATCGCGACTGTACGGGCGAGGCCGCGCTCGGCGCCGACTGCGACGGGCCCTCACCCGCCAGCGCGCACCACGGGACCGTCCTTGCGCTCGCCAGCGTGTGCGAGCAGCGAGTGGTGGGCTCGCTCGACAGCTGCCAGACGACGGTCTCGCTCCGCGATGCCGCCGTTGCGGCGTGCGCGGCTGACGGGCTCGCCGCTGGCCCCGTGGGCTTCGCGAAGCCCTGCAGCGACGGCAAATGGCACCTTGCCGAGGTGTCGTGCTGCGGGCTCCCGCCGGAGCCCGAGGCCCCGGTCTGCGAGTCCGTGGTCGAGGCGAGCGCCGTGTGTCAGAGCGAAGCCGACTTCAAGGCGCTGGCGCGGGTCCGCTGCGGCGGCGCCCACCGGGTCACCGACGTGGCCGTGGGCGGCGCCTGCGGTAGCGGCTGGAAGTTCGGCAAGTTCACCTGCTGCGACGCGCCCGGGGTCGAGCTCCCCGATCCGGTCGACGTCGTGGCCAAGGATGGCCCCTGCGGCACGGCCACGTTCGTCCTGGACAACGCCTGCGCCAAGCCCGCTGCCCTCCGCGACGAGGCAACCCGGATCTGCGACGAGGCGGGACGACGCGTCACCGACGTGCGCTTCGTCGGCTCGTGCGGGGACGGCGCCTTCGCCACGGCGACGGTGTCCTGTTGTGACCTGCCGGAGGCGACGGACAAGCCCGCCGCGGTGTGCGCATCGGGCCTGGCCGGTGGCCCCTCCGCTTGCGCGACCGTGGAGGCCTGGCGGCAACACGCCGCCTCGTCGTGCGCCGCCCAGGGCCTCGTCGCGAGCGCTGTCGACACCTTCGGAGCGTGCGCTGACGGCAAGACCCAATACGCCCGCTTCTCCTGCTGCCCCGCGCTCGCGGAGGAAGAGAAGTGCGTCGTGGCGGACCTGGGCGGAGGCAGCTACTGCGCCCCGGCGGAGGCCTGGGCGGCCGCGGCCAAGTCGCACTGCCAGGAGTCGGGTCGCGCGGTCGAGGCCATCGGTGTGGTTCAGAGCTGCGGTCCCGGCCTCTGGCGGGGCGCCAAGGTCGGCTGCTGCGCCGCCCCACCGCCGGCCGTCCCCGCTATCCCGAACCCGCACGCCGCCGTCTGCACCGACTCAGACCTGCTGGCGCCGGTCTGCCGACCGGAGCGGGAGTGGGCGGACGTGGCGCGGCTCACGTGCGATCAGCGCGGCGCCGCTGTGGACCAGCTGACGCTGCTCTCCGGGTGTCACGGGGGTGCGCTGGGTGCGCGGGTCCGCTGCTGCAGCCCAGGCGCGTCACCGGTGTGCGAGAAGCGCGCCATCAGCCTCGATACGTCGTGCATCGGCCGCTCCAGCGCCGAGAAGCTGGCGCAGAAGGCGTGCGCGGCCTCGGGCAAGTCGTTCGGTGGCCTCGTGAGCTTCGCGGGCTGCGAGGGAGGCCAGGGAGGCACGGGCTTCAGCTACAAGTGCTGCCCCTAGGCGGCCCGAGCCGCGGCCGCTTCGGCCTTGGCCTGACGTGACGAGGCGATCACCACCAAGACGGCGCCCGCCAGGATCGCGATGTCAGCCACGTTGAATACCGGGTAACGCTGCGGGATGAACGGCAGCGACTCGTGGCCCGGCAGGTCGAAGTCGAAGTACATGAAGTCGCGTACCCAGCCGAAGCGGATGCGATCCCAGAGGTTGCCGATCGCGCCCGAGGCGACGAGGCCCAGCCCAACAAGCAAGAGCCGCTCCGTGACCTGCGCCCGGTACACGTAGAGCATCATCACCCCCAGCGCGAAGAGCCCAACCACCGTGAGCAGCAGCGTGTTGCCCGACAACATGCTGAAGGCGGCGCCGTGGTTCACGGCCCACTTCCACGCGAACACGCCCTCGATGAGCGGGACCACGGGCGTGGGCATGCCCGGGGTGTAGCCCGCCGGCATGACCGTGGCCTCGGCCCAGTTCTTGGACCAGAGGTCGAGCACGAGGCCGGCCACCAGGCAGATATAGAAGATGGATTTCCCTCGCCACATCGGGTCGAGCGGAGGTACGGCGAGCGTCATGGGCCGCGAGGCTAATGGCTGCCCGGGGGCTGAGCAAGCTCACAGTGCAACACCCAAGGTCAGGGCGCCCGAGGCGCCGGTAGAGGGCGCCGAGCCGGCCGGGGTAGCCAGCACACCGGGTCATGGGCAACCCACCCGGCAGCAACCCTCTTTCGTTGCGAATATTTTGCAGCAAAAACAATGACTTCATAGAAACTCACCCGGGTGGGTCAAAAAAGACCTTAGCGCCTCCGGGTGGGTCACGTTCACCCCAGACGGAAGCGAGGTGCTTCCAGAGTCCGGCGGAAACGCCGGGGGACGCGACGAAGGCTTCCGAGGCCAATCGAGTGTCCCGACACCGCCCCGAGGGGCAGAAGCCAGACAGCCATCCGAGTGGCCGGCCGGCTTCGAAGAACGTCAGGGAGAACACCAATGATCTCAATCATGACCAACGTGGCTAGTCTCGAAGGACAGCGACACCTCAACAACAGCAGCCGCTCGCTCAATCAGGCCCTCCAGCGCCTGGCGTCCGGCTACCGCATCAACTCCGCCATGGACGACGCCGCCGGGCTGGGCGTGAGCGAGAACATGCGGGCTCAGATCCGTGGCCTGGGGCAGGCCTCGCGGAACGCCATGGACGGGCTCGGCGTGGTGCAGACCGCGGAGGCCGCGATGGGCGAGATCTCCAACGCCGTGATCCGGATGCGAGAGCTGACGGTGCAGGCGGCCTCGGATGGCCTCAGCGACATCCAGCGCGGCTACATCAACACCGAGTTCAACGAGCTCATCGCCGAAATCAACCGGACCACGGCCTCGACGGTGTTCAACGGCAACACCCTCCTCGACGGCACCTTCTCGACACAGGGCCTGGACTTCCAGGTGGGCTTCGAGGCCGGAGCGAACTTCCGCATCACCGTCGAGATCAAAGACGTGTCCACCGTGGGCCTCGGCTTCACGGGCACTGAGTCACTGGACAGCAAGGTCAACGCGCTGGCCACCATGGACGTCCTCGACGCCGCGCTGAACACGCTGTCGGAGGCTCGCGCCGGCCTCGGCGCCAAGGGCAACCGACTCACGATGGCCCATTCAGGAGTAGAGTCGATGCGCGAGAACCTCTCAACGGCCAACAGCCGCATCCGCGACACCGACATGGCCGCGGAGAGCGCCGCGCTCACTCGAGGTCAGGTGCTCGTGCAGGCGGGCACGGCGATGCTCGCCCAGGCCAACAGCACCCCGCAGAACGCCCTCCGACTCCTGCAGTCGTAACGCGTGTGAGCGCTCGCCCATCCGGCGCGCGCTCCGCTCACCGCCGCGCTCAACCGAGTACCGGCGGCCGATCACAACTGTCGACGGCGCCCCTGGGGAACAGGCGTCGTTGAGAATCCCTGACGTATGTACCCCGCAGCTCCACTCGGAGAGCGTGCCCGGTCGAAGCCGCAAGGCGACGACCGGGCACGCTCGGAGCCTTCTCGCGCCAGCGAGGGGCCGAGCGTCGAGCAGCGTGAGTCGGGATTCGAACTCCGCAGGGCCCACGCCCTGCTCCCCGAGGGACCGGTGGTCCCACGCTCCTCACGAGGGCCGTAGCTGGCCCAAGGGCGCTGAGGCGAGTAGCATCAGAGGGTCGCGCCTCGCTCGGCTCACACGGCCCGTGTGTCCGCCCGCGGCGCTCCCCGAGTGTTCGAGAGGCGACATGACGTCCAGTATTTCCAAAGTCGCGCCCCCCAACGAGGGCTCCTTGTCCCCCGCTCGCGCCGGCGCTCGGGTCACCCGAAGGCCCCGCCCAGTCGGCGCAAGCGTCCTCGCGTTCTTGCGTGTCGCGGGGCTAGCGCTCTTGGTCGCTGTCGGGACGCCGTGGGGCTGCTCGAACGACGAGCCCGCGATAGACCTCGGCCGCGATGTTGCCGACAGCGATGTCCCAGCCGTCGGGGCCGATCTCGGCGCGTGCTGCTTGGCAGGTGCCTCGATTCTGGACCCGACCTGCAGCCTCTTCACGTCCGAGGAGTGTGTCGTGAGAGGCGGCGCCCACCAGGGCGCGGGCTCCTCGTGCGCCTCCATCACCTGCCCGGTCCCCGACGACGGCGCCTGCTGCCAACCGGACGGCTCTTGCACGCTCGGGAAGCGGTCGCAGTGTGAGAAGACCGGAGGCATCTTCGACGGCCACGCGAGCTGCGCCGAGGCCACGACCTGCGCCGAGCTCACCCTCGGCGCCTGTTGCAACGCGGCGGGGTGCTCTCAGGGCACAGCCGAAGCGTGCGACGGCACCTTCACAGAGGGCGTCCTGTGCACGCCCGGGCACTGCGCCCAAACCGTGAAGGGGGCGTGTTGCTTCGAACAGGGCGGGTGCAGCGAGTCGACCGAGACACAATGCTCGGCCGATGGCGGCGCGTTCACGGCGGGCGGCAGCTGCGCCGACTGCCAGCCCCCGAAGACCCTCGGCTGCTGTACTACGAGCGGCACCTGCCTCCTCGCTACGCGGAAGACCTGCGAGGGGAACGGCGGCGTCAGCGTGGCGCAGCCGGACTGCACGGCCATCGACTGCGGCGCCCTCCCCACCACCGGGGCCTGTTGCAGCGCTGCGGGATGCCAGCTGACCACCGCGGATGCGTGTAACGGCACCTTCACGATCGGCACCTGCGCCGAGGCCGCCTGTACCCCCGTGGGCACGTGCTGCGCGCTGGACGGCAGCTGCGCGGAGACCACGGTCGACGGCTGCTCCGGGGCCTTTACGGCGGGCGCCGCTTGCGCGTCCACGGTGTGCTCGGCGCCGGTCGAGGACGGCGCCTGCTGCGTGGGCGGGGCCTGCACGATCACCTCCAGTGTGGCCTGCGCAGGCACCTTCTCGGCCGGCGTGGCCTGCAGCACGGTGTCGTGCGACGCGCCAAGCGGCGCGTGCTGCGCGGCCGACGGGACGTGCACGACCACCCCGGCAGCCGCTTGCGACGGCGCTCACACCGAGGGCGCGGAGTGCTCGGACGTGCCCTGCTCGCCCGCCGACTTCGGAGCGTGCTGCGCGTCCGGGCTCTGCACCTTTGGCGCTGCCGCCGGGTGTACGGCGCCCGAGGCGGTCTTCACGAAGGGTGAACAGTGTAGCGAAGTGCCGTGCGTCGCGCCGACCGGGGCGTGCTGCGCCGCCGATGGGTCATGCGCGACCACCACGAAGGGCTCGTGTTCTGGGGCGTTCACGGCCGGCTCGACTTGCGCGGCGGCGGGTTGTACCGCCCCAGTAACAGGCGCCTGCTGCGTCGCGGGCGCGTGCTCCATCACCACACAGGAAGCATGCGCTGGCGCGTTCACGGCCGGCTCGACTTGCGCGGCGGCGGGTTGTACCCCCCCAGTAACCGGCGCCTGCTGCGTCGAGGGCGCGTGCTCCATCACCACACAGGAAGCGTGCGCTGGCGTCTTCACGGCAGGCTCGACCTGCGCGGCTGCGGGTTGTACCGCCCCGGCGACCGGCGCCTGCTGCGCCGCGGGCACCTGCTCGATCACCGCGGCTACGGCGTGCTCCGGCACCTACTCCGCTGGGAAGGTTTGCGCAGAGATCACCTGCGCCGGCCCAACGAACGGCTCCTGCTGTAAACCGGACGGGACCTGCTTCGTCACCACGTTGATCGGCTGCACCGCCAACGCCGGCAGCTGGTCGGGCGGCAAGACGTGCTTGCAAACCACCTGCGCCGCGCCCACGGGTTCCTGCTGCGCCGGCGGGGCGTGCACTACCGAGACGGCGGCCAAGTGCTCCGCGAAGGCCGGCGTATTCACGGCCGGCGCCAGCTGCACTGCCGCCTCTTGCGCAGCGCCCACCGGGGCCTGCTGCGCCGGCGGGGCGTGCACAACGGAGACGGCGGCCACGTGCTCGGCGAAGGCCGGCGTGTTCACCGTCGGCGCGAGCTGCACCGACGCCTCTTGCGCAGCGCCCACCGGGGCCTGCTGCACCTCCGGGGTCTGCACCACGAGCACCGCGGCCGGCTGCACCGGGACGTTCTCGAGCGGCAAGGCCTGCAGCGAGGTGGCCTGCGCGCCCGCGAACGGCTCGTGCTGCAAGCCCGACGGCACCTGCTTCGTCACGACGGCGCTCGGGTGCAGCGCCAATGGCGGAACCTACGCGGCCGGAAAGACCTGCCTCAATACGACCTGCTCGGCGCCCACCGGGGCGTGCTGTAACAACGGTGCCTGCACTACCAGCACCGCGGCGCAGTGCACCGGGCAGGGTGGGACGTTCTCCGCCGGAGTGGCATGCACCGACACGACCTGCACGGCGACTCAGGGGGCCTGTTGCCGCACCGACGGGACGTGCTCGGTCACCACTTCGTCCGGCTGCGCCACGTTGGGTGGCACCTATTCTCTCGGAAAGACCTGCAGCCAGGTGACGTGCTCGCAGCCGCCCGCGAACGGCGCGTGCTGCAAACCCGATGGGACCTGCTTCGTCACCACGTCGATCGGGTGCACCGCGAACTCTGGTGTCTACAACGCTGGGCTCAGCTGTACACAGGTCAGCTGCGCCGCACCACCGACGAACGGCGCCTGCTGCAAGCCGGACGGCACCTGCTTCGTCACGACGGAGCTCGGCTGCAAGGCCAACTCGGGCACCTACAACGCTGGCAAGACCTGTCTCCAGGTCACCTGCCCGAAGCCGACGAAGCCGTGCTGCGCCCTGGGCGGCTGCGCGTTGCTCTCCGAGTCGGCGTGCGCCGCCGCCGGTGGCACAGTCGGGACCGGAGCGACGTGCACCGGCGCCTGCGGCACGCCCACGGACGGCGCGTGTTGCGCGCCCACCGGCGACTGCTTCTCCACGAGCCAGTCCAACTGCCAGTCCGTCTCTGGGACGTTCACCACCGGCAAGGCGTGCGCCGAGGTGTCGTGTCCCACGCTCGTCAGCTTCGCTTGCTGCCTTCCGAACGGCAGCTGCCAGAACACCAGCCTCACCGCCTGCGCGAACCAGGGGGGCTCCTACCAGGCCCCGTCGACCTGCGGCCCAGATACCTGCAACTAGGGGCCCAGCACGGCCAGCCGCACGGCACCGTCGGCGGCCATCGTGGGAAGCCCAAGGGTTGCGCTCGTCAAGTTGACCCTGGGACGTGAAACTGGTTTCTTTGCCTCGCTGAGCGACCGATGCACCCCCAAGTCGGGGGGCGTCAGGACAACGCTCCGGGAGACTTCCGCATGACGATCAAGGCCGACGCTTGGGTCCTCCACGCAGGTGATGGAAGCAATCCTCCGACACGCGCCGAGTTGCGCCGGGAGGTGTTCGAATTCGACGACATCCGCGCCGACGAGGTGCTGGTGGAGCCGCTCTTCGGCTGCTGGGAAGGCAATATGGGCCATGCGCTCGACCGCCTCCCAGTCGACATCTGCCTCCAACGCAAGGAGCCCCGGATCGTGTTCGGCAACGCCGGCGTGGTGCGGGTGGTGTCGTGTGGCAAGGACGTGAAGACCGTCGAGCCTGGGCAGAAGGCCATCGTGTTCTGCGTCGGCGTCGAGGACGAGTGGGGATACCCGAAGAAGATCTACGGCTACGACGCGCCCAACAGCATCGGGATCCTGGCGACCAAGACGAAGCTGCGCGATCGCCAGCTCATCCCCATCCCCGACGACACCAAGCACAGCCTGGAGCAGTGGGCGGCGTTCTCTCTGCGGTACATCACGGCGTGGTCCAACTGGGAGCTCGCCTACGGCACCTTCAGGCTCTTGGTCCCGGAGTGGGAGCTGCCCACCCCCAACGTCTGGGGCTGGGGTGGCGGCGTGACGCTCGGCGAGCTCGACCTGGCGCGGAAGCGGCACGGCTGTAACGCCATCATGCTCAGCGCCAACGAGATTCGGCTCGAGACCATCCGCAAGGTCGGGATCCAGGCGATCGATCGCCGCGAGTTCGGCAAGCTGTCGTTCGACGACAAGAAGTTCGCGCAAGACCCCGAGTACGCTGCGGCCTACAGGCAGGCCGAGGAGAAGTTCCTCACCCGCGTGCGGGAGATCACGAAGGGCCGGATGGTGCAGATCTTCATCGACTACGTCGGCGGGCCGGTCTACCGACCCACTCTGAAGGCGTTGTCGCGGGAGGGTGTGATCACCACGGCCGGCTGGAAGGAGGGCATGAAGCTCTCGTCCATCCGCGCGATCGAGTGCATCGATCGCCACCAGCACATCCACACGCACTACGCGCGCTACCAGCAGGGCGTGTCGGCCGTGGCCTACGCCGAGCCCAACGGCTGGATGCCGATCGTCGACGAACGGGTCTATAACTTCGACGAGATCCCCGAGCTCGTGGCAGCCTACGACAACGATCTGGTCAACTGCTTCCCGTGTTACGCGGTGAACCCGAGCTGAGGCTTCGTGAACCGATTCACCCCCGTCCGACAGCAGATCCGAGCCGCCCAGGTGCGGTTCGGCCGCGTGCCCGAGTCGGTGCGCGGTTACCACGTGGGTTACCACCGTCGGCTCGAGCTGCGCCTTCCGGCGTTGCTCCTGCCGCCGGGGGGAGACCCCGATATCGACGGGCGGCTGGAGACCTTCGGGGCCTACAAAGCGGCGGCGCGCCTCGACGCGGACATGCTCTACTTCGACCTGTGTGAGCTGGGCGGCGAAGACGGCGGGTGGCGCCCAGAGCTCGGGCCCGTGGCGGTGCGCATGGTCGCCGACGGGATCCGGGACATCACGTTCACCGACAAGATCCTGGCCGTACGCCTGCCTCCGCTGCGGAGCATGCTGTTCGACGACGCGGTCGTGCACGTCATCGACAAGGTGGGCGAGCTGGTCGACGCGTTCATCCTCACGGACATCGAGGCAGCCGACGAGGTTCGGGAGATCTCGAACGTGGTACGGAACGCCCAGCGCGTCGCCGGCCGCAAGAACCCCATCGCGCTCGAGGTGGAGATCGGCACCCCGCGCTCGGTGTTGGCCATGGAGGCGATCGCGGCCATCGACGACGTGAGCGCCCTGGTCTTCGACCCCATGGGGCTCACGCGCTGCCTCGGCTGCCCCCTAGAAGACAACACCTGGATCTGGGACTGGCACGCCGTCCGGGGGCAGGTGCCGGTCATCGCCGCGGCTCACGGGAAGGAGGCGGTAGACGCCGCTCCGCTCTCGGTGGCCCCTCGCGACGGCGACGACGCGGATCTGGCCGCGGCGCTGGAGGTCGTGCGCGGCGAAGCCGACGCTGCGGTTCGTCATGGCTTTGCCGCGAAGCGGGTGATCGACCCGTTGCACGTGCCGGTGGTGAGCGCAGCCTTCACGCCGATGCGGGAGGAGGCGCTGGACTCGCTCGGCCGGGCGGTAGGCTACGCTCGCTCGGCCGCCTCGCAGATCGCCGGAGGGCGCGACTTCGTGAACGCTTATGCGGCCCTCCGTCAGGTCCGAGTGGCTCTCCTCGCCCGGGTGCTCAGCGACGACGACATCGCGCGAACGGGCTTTGCCTTGCCCGAGCTCCAGCGGCGAGTCCGCGCGAAGGCCCAAGGCGAAAGGACGCTCTAACCCCCCGCTCGCGCCCGCCTCCGCGGTGACGCCTCCCAGCAAACGCTCAAGCGATCCCTGGAGTCTCCGTTGACGACGCTTCACGACCGAACGACCCGCGCGGCGGCCGCGCTGGAATCGCTCACCACGCGCCTCGGGTCGACCCTCGCGGGGCGCTCCGTCGACGAGCAGCAACCCGAGGCGCTCGTGCTCGCGCGAGCGCTGGCGCTCAACGCAGCGGCTGGGTCCATGGTGCGGTGGGGCGCCGCTGGCGGCGACCACGAGCGCGCCATGGCGGCCCACTTCGTAGCGCTCGCGGTCGCCGAGGTCGGCAGAGCCGCGTGGCTGCCCATGGGCGACTCCGCCCTCGACCCCGAGACGCGCGCCTTCGCCAACGAGCGACTCGGCACCGCCGCAGCGTCCGCGCTGGGCCGCGCGATCCTTGCCCGCGACATGGACCCCGCCGGGGCGCTGGGCCTCGACCCGATGCACCAGATGGTCCGGAAGGAGTTCGCCCGGTTCTCCGACGCCGAGATCGCGCCGGTCGCCGAGGCCATCCACCGGCACGACGCCCTCATCCCCGAGCGCCTGATCCGCGCCATGGCGGGGCTTGGCGTCTTCGGGATCTCGATCCCCGAGGAGTGGGGCGGGAACTTCGCCGACCACCGCACGATGATCATCGCCACCGAGGAGCTGTCTCGGGGCTCATTGGGCGCCGGCGGGTCGGTGATCACGCGGCCCGAGATCTGCGCCAAGGCGATCCTGAAAGGCGGGACGGCGGAGCAGAAGGCCCGCTGGCTGCCCGCGCTAGCCTCCGGCGACCGGCTCATCAGCGTGGCGGTGACCGAGCCCGACGCGGGCTCCGACGTCGCTCGGGTGAAGCTGGCGGCGCGCCGAGTCAGCGGCGGCTACGTGCTCTCCGGCGAGAAGACGTGGTGCACCTTCGCGGGGCGCGCGGACGTGCTCTGTGTGTTGGCCCGGACCGGCTCGCTCGAAGACGGGCACAAGGGCCTCACGCTCTTCCTCGTGGAGAAGTCGCCCATCACCAGCGACGACGGCGACGACAAGGTCTTCGAGTACGTCCAGCCGGGGAACGGCGGCAGCGGGAGACTGGCAGGCAAGGCGATCCCCACGATCGGCTACCGCGGCATGCACTCGTTCTCGGTCTCGTTCGACGACGTGTTCGTACCCGACGATTGCCGGATCGGCGCCGAGGGACAGGGCTTCTACCTGCAGATGGCCGGCTTTGCCGGGGGGCGGATTCAGACGGCCGCGCGCGCCGTGGGGGTCATGGAGGCCGCGTTCCGCGAGGCGCTCCGGTACTCCCGCGACCGAAAGGTGTTCGGGAAGGCGCTGGCGGACCTCCCGCTCACCCAGGTGAAGCTGGCCGAAATGGCAGCGCGCCTCCAGGCCGGTCGGCAGCTGTCTTACGAGGTAGGCGACGCCATGGACGGCGGCAAGGGCGACTTCGAGGCATCGCTGGTGAAGTTCATGACCTGCAAAGACGCGGAGTGGGTCACTCGCGAGGCGATGCAGCTGCACGGTGGGATGGGCTACTCCGAGGAGTACCCCGTGTCGCGCCTCTGGCAGGACGCCCGCGTGCTCTCGATCTTCGAGGGCGCCGAGGAGGTGCTGGGTCTCTTCGTCATCGCGCGCGGCTACCTCGCCCGGAGCGCGCAGTGAAGCTCGGCGACCGCGCCCCCTGGATCATCCGGACCT
Organism: Pseudomonadota bacterium; assembly: GCA_005776725.1. GTDB lineage: Bacteria > Myxococcota_A > UBA9042 > SXOO01. Next base: position 30,271 of record SXOO01000174.1, read on the forward strand.
ACGCCGGCTTCGGCGACGCCGAGGCCACCAACGCCCGCTTCCGCCAGAACCTCGACAAGGGCCAGCGCGGGCTCTCCGTGGCGTTCGACCTCCCCACGCAGAACGGCTACGACTCGGACCACACCATGGCGGCCGGCGAGGTGGGCGGCACCGGCGTGGCCGTCTGTTCGATCGCCGACATGGAGGCGCTCTTCGCGGGGATCGACCTCGCGTCCATCAACACCTCCATGACCATCAACGCCACCGCGCCGTGGCACTTCGCGCTCTACCTGGTGCTTGCTGAGCGCCGGGGCGTGCCGTGGACGGCCCTCCGCGGGACCACGCAGAACGACCTGATGAAGGAGTTCGTGGCGCGGGGCACCTACGTCTTCGATCCCGACACCTCCCTGAGGCTCTCCACAGACCTCATCGCGTTCGCCACCGAGCACGCCCCGCAGTGGAACCCGATGAACGCGTGCGGCTACCACTACATGGAGTCGGGGGCCTCACCGGTGGAGGAGGTCGGCATGGCCATGGGCAACGCGATGCTCGTGCTGGACGCGATCCGGCCGAAGCTCACGCCCGAGGGCTTTGCGGACGTGGTCCGACGGATGAGCTTCTTCATCAACTCCGGGATCGAGCTGGTCCAGGAGGTGGCCAAGGTTCGTGCCTACTCCAAGCTGTGGCGGCTCATCGCGGCGGAGGAGTACGGCATTACGGACGCGGTGTTCCGGGCCGGCTGCCAGGTGCGCTCGCTCACGCTCACCGCACAATCCCCCGAGGTGAACATCGTGCGCATCGCGTACGAGGCGCTCCCTGTGGTCCTCAGCGCGTCGGCGCGCGTCGGCGCCCTGCAGCTCCCGGGCTTCCGCGAGGCGCTCTCCCTCCCCGACGAGGCCGAGCAGACCCTGGCGCTCCGGACGCAGCAGGTCCTCATGTACGAGACGGATCTGGCGGCCCACGGCGACATCTTCGAGGGCTCCTTCGTGATCGAGCGACTCACGAGCGAGATCCTCGACGGAGCGCGGTCGCTGGCCACGTCGCTGCGTCAGCTGGGCTACGGCCCGGCGATCAGCCGCGTCACCGAGGCGCTCACCGGGGGGCTGTTGCGCTGGAAGACGGCTGTGGAGCGCGGCGATGTGGTCCAGGTGGGCGTGAACGCCTTTCGCGCGCCGGTCGACCTCATCCGCGGGGCCGCCAACGCCCCGCGCGGCGAAGCACCAGACCCCGAGGCGCACCTCATCCGCCTCAGGAACCACCGCGCCTTCAGAGACCACGGCGCGGTCGCCTCGGCGCTGCTCGAGCTCGACGCCGCGTTTCGCAGTGGCGAGTCCGTCATGCCTGCCACGCTCGCCCTGGCGCGGGCGGGCGGCACCACGGGCGAGTGGACACGCTGCATCGAGGCCACGGTGGGCGGGCGGTACGCGGCGTCGCTCGGGGTGGAGGGGGCGGCTCAGATCGCGCTCGACGTCCCCAAGGCCCCCCGGCGCTTGCGCGTGGTGCTCGGCAAGAGCGGCCTCGACGGTCACGTCAACGCGGTGACGCTGATCGCCGTCGCGCTGGCACGGTCCGGGATGGAGGTGATCTACACCGGGATCAAGCAGCCGCCCGAGGCGCTCGTGGAGGCAGCGATCCAGGAGGACGCTGACATCATTGGGATCTCGTCGCTCTCCGGAGCGCACCTTCACATCGCGCGCGCCACCATCGAGCTGCTCCGAGCGCGCGGGGCGGGGGATATCCCAGTGGTCATGGGCGGGATCTTGCCCGACGAGGATCTGCCGCGCCTCCGAGAGCTGGGCGTGGCCGCTACGTTCACGCCCGGTCGCGAGTCGATGGCGGATATCGTGAACACGTTGGTTGCGCTGGCGCCGCCCCGGTCCACGGAAGCACCGAAGTCAGTGGGCTGACGGGACGATCGCGGGCCTACGGGACCCTCGGAAACGCCCGGGCCGGCGTTGCGACGCAAGACCGACGCCTCCCGGCGCCAGCTACCGGATCGAGTCACTCGCGACCCCTATCCGCTCGGTCGACGGAGACAAGTTCGCTACCGCAAAGGAAGTCGGCTATTCACTGGAGGGAACCCAGGGAGACTTTACAAACATGATCTCTACCGCGCACGTCCTGCTCTATTCCGCCATCCTGACTTGGGTGATGGTCATGGTCGCCGCCGGTCTCGGTGGGAAGCTCTGGACGCCTAAGGGCCTCGCGTACAGCCTCGGCAACCGAGAAGACCGCAGCGATAACCAAGGCGTCGCGGGACGGGCCGACCGAGCCGCCAAGAACATGCTCGAGAACATGATCCTGTTTACCGCCATCGTGGTAGCGGTCCACTTCATTGGCGCCGCCAACAAGAACATCATCATCGGCGCCAACCTCTTCTTCTGGGCCCGCGTCGCGTACTGGCCGACCTACCTCCTCGGCATCCCCGGGATCCGGACCGGCATCTGGGCGGTCAGCGTTGTCGGCATGGGCATGATGGCGGCTTCCGCCTGCTGCAGCTGAGCTAGGGCTCCACCCCTACACCTTCGGTACGGTGAGTAGGCCCTTGAGAGCGAGAGCCGCACCGAATGCCCAGTACATCTTCCCGGGGCACTTCGGCTCCCTGGAGCGGGAGGACCTCGAAGGCGTCTTCGAAGATCTCCCCGCCCCGAACTGAGGAGCCTATGTGGGAGTGGCGTCATCCCGTGTGCGGGAGGATTGGTTGGGGGGACCGAAGTCGGTGGGCTGACGGGACGATCGCCGGCTACGGCCCGCGCGCGGCGCCCTCACGCTTGCCGCCACACCAGAGAACCCGCACCATCCGTGGGTGCTCGCTCACGCGCTCATTTCGACCCTCGCGCGAAGCGTGAGGATCCGCTCCGCCGTCGACGGCCCGTACCCCGGCGCCCTCCTCGGCTGGCTGGCGCTTTCAGCGGCCGCCCTCGTGGGTTGCTCCGACGCGCCGACCGATGCGTCGAGCCCTCCCACCACGGACGATCTCTCGTCCTCGCCTCCTGACGCCGAGCCCGTTGTCACGGACTCCACCGCCCCTGCCGGGGAGGACGCCCCGGTGTCAGCGCCGGAGTGTGACGAGGTCTGCCAGGATCAGGCGAAGCCGCCGGGCACGGACTGCGTCGGCACGGCCAGGTACTTCGCCGACTACTCCTGGCCGCGGGTGATCTCGAAGTGCGTGACCTGTCACGTCGCGGGCGGACAAGCCGAGAGCACCCGGTACGTCTTGAAGCCGCAGGAGGTCCCCGAGTTCCTGGCGCTGAACCGAGAGATCGTGGGCAAGGCGGCCGCCCTGACCAGTGGGGGGCAGCCCCTCCTCGTGCTGAAGCCCACGCTGAGCGTGCCTCACGGGGGCCAGGAGGTGATCGCCCCCGGCAGCCCTGAGCTGGCCGTGCTGCTGGAGACGCTTCGGCAGCTGGCCGATCCCGTCGTGTGCCCCGGCGACGAGCCCACCCCAAGCACCGTGACCGACGGCGTCGAGCTGCTGGACGCGCTCCAGACGCTGCACAAGGCCTCGCTCCAGTTGGTGGGGCGCCCGCCTACTGACGCGGAGAACGCTGCGGTGGAGGCCGGGGGCGTGGACGCGCTCCCGGCGCTGATCGAAGCACAGCTCGCCGAACCGGCCTTCGAGGAGCGGCTCCGGGAGATGTTCTCGGACGCGCTGCTCACTGACGCCTTCCGGGCCAACAACACCGCGGACAACGGCGGCAACATCATCAACAACTATCACCCCTCCGCGGCCGTGGATTACTGGGGCGGTGAGAACTGGACCTGGCGGTCGTGGCCGAACGGAGAGGGGATCCGGCTCGTCGAGGCGCTGGCCCGCGAGCCCGTGGAGTTCGTGGTGCGGGCACACCGGGCAGGGATGCCCCTCTCCACCATCCTCACCTCCCCCTTTCGGCTCCTGAACGCTTACTCGGCGCGGTTCTTCAAGGTCCCCTACAAGGGCTTCGCTCCCGGCACGCCCTTCGACACGATCCCGGCGCCCGAGGAGTACGTCGAGGTCGACCACGTGCCGATCATCAACGAGGTCGACGGACAGGGGGAGTACGCCGGGATCCTCACCACGTCGGCGTTCCTGCTGCGCTACCCGAGCTCGCCCACCAACTTCAACCGGAAGCGCGCGCGCTTCACGTACAAGATCTTCCTCAACTTCGACATCATGAAGTCCGCTCCGCGCATCGACGCGAGCGCGGTGGATCTGAACGACACGCCCACGCTGAAGAACCCGCAGTGCACGGGTTGCCACAGCCAGATCGACCCCGTGGCGGGGATGTTCCAGAACCAGGACGAGTGCGGCTACGAGTCGGAGGTCTACTACCAGCCGCCCGGCAGCCCGAAGAACAACGCGTGTCCGGACAACGGCTGGGTGCCGGCCTCGGGGATGTTCCCGCCGGGAGTCGGGCCCGCGCCTGCCGAGCCCCTCTCGCTCGAGGACCGCCCACGCGCATTGGAGAAGCTGGCCGAGCACATCGCCACCCAGTCGTCGTTCGGTGACGCGATGGTGCTCCACGTCTTCTCGGCCCTCCTCGGGAGGCGCCCCCTCCAGGCCCCGTCCGACCCGACGCAGCCGGGCTTCGCGGCGCTCGACGCCGCAGCCACCTACGACGCCACGGAGCTCGCCCGCCTCGCGGAGGTGTTCCAGTCCAGCGGGCAGCGGCTCGGGCCGCTGATCGTGGCCATCGTGCTGTCCCCCACCTTCCGCGCCGTCGCGGCAGACGCGCCGGGGCGCCTCGAGCTCAGCGGCCTGGGCGGGGGCGCCCTGACCACGCCCGAGGTCCTGAACCGAAAGATCACGGCCACTACAGGGGTGATCTGGCAGGTTCACGGGGCCACGGTGTCGTCCAACACGGGCTACCAGCGCGTGGGACGGCACGACAAGACGAACGACGCCTATCTGCTGCTCCGGGAACAGCTCAAGACGCTCTACGGCGGGATGGACGGCTCGTTCCTGGGGGTGAAGACCCGTCAGACGCAAGCCAGCACACTCACCGCCGCGATCGTGGAGCACATGGCGCTCGAGGTCTCCTGCCTCGCCACGGCGCGCGACTTCGACAAGGCCCCGGCGAGCCGGTTGTTGTTCCCAGACGTCGAGCCCTCGCTCCTCCCCACCGGCACTCCCGCCGCGCCGGGACAGGAACCCATCCTGAAGACCCTCCAGCGGCTCCACGCGCGCCTGCTCGGAGAGCGGCTGCAGCCCACCGACGAGGCGCTGCTCCACAGCTACGCGCTGCTGACGGAGCTGCAACAGCAGGGCGCCGCCCGCATCGTGGCCGGGCAGGAGAGCGCGAACCTCGAGCGGCCCTGCTCGACCGACATCGACGTCGCGACCGGGCAGGTCTCGCCGGGCACGACCCAGGACCCCACGTACATGCTGCGCGCATGGCAAGGCGTCCTGGCGCACCTCCTGATGGACGACCAGTTCGTGCTGGAGCCGTAAGCCCATGAATCGCCGCCAATTCTTGAGCAATACGGCGCGCGCCACGCTCGGCGCCACGCTCTTCGGCGCCTTTCGCAGCGGTCGACTCGAGGCCATGGACGGGAGCACGCCGCACGTCTTCTGGGTGCAGGTCCACGCCAACGGCGGCTGGGACCAGATGCTCTTCTGCGACCCGAAGTTCGGGCCCCGCCAAGACCAGAACGGCGCGTTCCACAGCCTGGACCAGCTCGGGCAGGTCGCCGGGATCCCGTACGTGGACGCGTACTCGCTGGCGGCGCCCCAGATCCGCCCCGTGGGGCCGTTCTTCCAGGAGTTCGGCGAGCGGCTCACCGTGATCTCGGGCCTCGATACCAGCACCAACAACCACGACGTGGGCACGCGCTACTGCATGAGCGGCAGCCTGCTCGAGGGCTTCCCGATCTTCGCCGCCCAGGTCGCCGGCGTGCTGGGCCAGGGGAAGGTGATGCCGCTGGTCGACATCTCCGGCTATGACGAGGCGGGCGGGCTGGTGGCGCCTGTGCGGTTGGATTACGTGGGCGTGCCCCGAATCACCGCGCTGCAAGACACGAACAAGCCCTCCGCCGGGCAGTGGCTGAACAACACCTCCACCGTCTCAGCCGACTCGCTCGTCCATCCGGACGCGCTGGCGTCGATTCGAGCGGCGTCCCGGGCGCGCCTGGATCGGCGGCAGGCGGCCGCCACCCTGCCAGCGCGGGTCCGGGCCCTGGAGGCGTGGCGACGGGCCATCCTGGCGGTGCCGGGGCTGGCTGAGCTCGAGATCCCGAGCGTCGGCTCGAACGGGCTCTCGAACACCAAGGCGCTCGCGTCGATGGGGATCAAGGCGTTCCGGGCGGGCCACGCGATGTCCATGACCGTGAGCGCGGGCGGACCGAACCTGGACTCTCACGGGATCTCGGACGCCGACCACATCGCGGAGCTCACGACCGTCTTCGATGTGGCGCGCCACGTCGCCAACGAGGCGGACGCCCTCGAGGTCCCCTGCATCGTGGTGATGAGCTCGGACTTCGGCCGCACTCCCGTGCGCGAGACGGCCGGGAGCGGGCATTGGCCCATCGCCAGCATGATGCTGCTCCAGAACAGCCGAGCGGCCGCGATGGACCTCCTGCCAAGGGGCGTGGTCATCGGTGGCACCACGGGCCCAGTCGAGGGACCGAGCTCGCTGACGACGGTGCTGAACGCGCGGAAGATCCACCCGAAGACGCACGCCTTCGACGATACCGGCGTGATCCTCACCCCCAGCCACGTCTTCAAGGCGCTGCGCCGGGTGGCGGGGATCGCCGAGGCCGACGCCCTGAGACCCTTCGCGATCCACGTCGACGGCCCGGAGCTGGAGCTCGGCGGGGCCTGACGGTCGCCCGTGGTGGCTGGGGCGTCCGTCGCGCGCCGGCATCAGCTCCGATAGACCCAGAACCCCTCGCGCTGCGCCACCTCGTTGAGGTCCGGCAGCCCCTTTGCGCTGCCGTGCGGCGCGGCCGGGTCCACCAGCAGCCCCAGCTGTCCGCACCGGATCATGGGGAGGTCGTCCACGGTATTGCCAGCGCCTAGCAAGAGCTCGGAGTGGCCGAGCTCGGTCCGCAGGCGCTCGACCTTCCCCTGCCCCGCCGTCGTGGGCTCGAGGACCCGCCCAGTGAGCCGACCGCCCTCGCGCTCGACGTCCATGGCGAAGACGTCTCGGTCCTCGAAGCCGAACGCGCGCGCGCCGGGGAGCACGGCCCAGATCGGGCTGGCGCTCACGATGACGACCCGCGCCCCTCGCGCCCGCAGCCAGCGCACCAGGGCGAGGAGCTCCGGGTGGGCGCGTGCTGCGCCCCGGGCAGTCCAAGACGCCTCCGACCAGGCGAGAACCTCAGAGAGCTCACGACCTTCGGTGGCCGCGGTGGCGTAGCGGTAGCCGGTGGGCCGGTCCTTCGCGCACAGAGCGTCCGCGTGCGCGCGGCACCCGGCGGCGCCGTCCGGCGGCTCGATCAGGCGGCGTTCGTCGATCCAGTCGAGGAGGTCGTCGGACACGTCGGTGGCCCACAGGGTGCCATCCGCGTCGAAAGCGGCGACCCTGCCCTGCGCCTCGATACCCTCGAGCGCCTCGTACAGACCCGCGAGCGGTTTGAACATGACTGCCTCCTTCGTTGACGGGGTGACGAGCCGGGCAGCATACTCGCGTTCTTCGGAGGGAGAAGGGGCCCCCATGCAGCTGCGCTGGTTCCGCCATCTTCTGGTCGCCGTCACCCTCACCGGTTGCGTGCTGCCGGTCTACTACGTCGAGGACGAGAACGAACCCGTTGTGGTCGCCCCCGATCCGCCGCCGGACACACGGCAGGAGGTGGTTCCACCGCCGCCCGGCCGTTACCACGTCTGGATCCCAGGGCGGTGGACCTGGTCGGTCGAGGCGCATCGCTACACCTGGCGTCCGGGGGTTTACCGCCGGATCCGGCACCCACTCCACAGGGCGTGGATCCCGGGCCATTGGGAAGCGCAGGCCCGAGGGTACGTCTGGGTCCCAGGTCACTGGCGCTGACCGCCGCTAGTGATCCGCCTCTCCCGCAAGTCTGAATACGCGCTGCTTGCGCTCGCTTACCTGCACGCCAACGGCCGGGAGCGCGCGGCGTCCGCGAGGGACATCGCGGGCCATTACCGCCTGCCGTCGGCGCTGCTCGCGAAGGTGCTGCAGGCCCTGAAGCAGAGCGGCGTCCTCTCGTCAGTGAAGGGTGTGAGCGGCGGCTACCGGGTCGAGCGCGACCTCGGCACCCTGTCGCTGTACGAGGTGCTCGGGATCTTCGAAGAAGACACGGCGCTGGTCGACTGCCTGGCCCACGCCTCGCCCACGCCGTGCGTTCAGCTCGATTGCTGCGCCATCCGCGACCCCATCGCGGCGCTCAACGAGGCGATCCAGGATCAGCTGCGCGGGCTCACCATGGCGGCGCTGTTCGACACCCCACCCGCCAACGCTCGGGTCGCCGTTGGGCGACTCACGCGCACCGTGCGGGCGCCAGCCCCCCTCGAGGCCTGAGAATGCGCGCCACCACTCTCCCGGGGCTCTACCACGAGCAGGTCGCGCGCTTCGGCCACCGGGTCTCCACCTATCACCTCGACGGCCTGACCGGCCGATGGCTCGGGACCACGTGGCGGGACGCGCACGAGCAGGTCTACGGCTTGGCGAATGGTCTCCTGTCGCTGGGCGTGGCGCCCGGAGACCGCGTCGGCATCATCGCTGACACCCGCCCCGAGTGGTGCGCGGCGGATCTGGCCATCGTGTGCGCGGGCGCCATCACGGTGGGGATCTACCCGAGCAGCAGCGGCGAGCAGTGCCGCTACATCCTCGACCACGCCGAGGTCCAGGTGCTCTTCGTCGAAGACGCCCGCCAGCTCGAGAAGCTGGTGGCAGCGGTTCCCGACGGCCTCCGCCACGTGCGAGTCATCGTCACGTTCGACTCGCTCGCGGTGCGGCCCGCCCTGGGCGAGTGGCGGCACGAGGATGCCGCCGCAAACCTCCAGTGCCTGGACGTGGCCGAGTTCGTCGCGCGCGGTCTGGCGTGGGCCACGGCGCATCCCGGCGCCTACGACGATCGCTGGCGCGCCATCAAGGCCACCGACCTCGCGATGCTGGTCTACACCTCGGGGACGACGGGGCCGCCCAAGGGCGTCATGCTCACCCACCGTAACCTGGTGTGGACCGTGCAGGCCCAGAACCAGGTCCTTCCGCTTCGGGACGACGACCTCGGCATCGTGTACCTGCCGCTCACCCACGTCTTTCAGCGGGTGGCCAACTACGGGGCGATGGAGGCTGGAGCCACGGGCGTCTTTGCCGAGCGCCTCGACAAGCTGGGCGACCACCTCCGCGAGTTCCGGCCGACCGTGATGCTGGGCGTGCCCCGGGTCTACGAGAAGATCCACCAGAAGATCCTGGCGCGAGTCGCCGAGGCGCCGCCGCGCCGTCAGAAGATCTTCTCGTGGGCGGTAGACGTGGGGAAGCGGGCGCGGGTGCTCGAGCGAGAGGGCCGCCCCTTGCCGCTGCCGCTCAGAGCGCAGCTGGAGGTGGCCGAGCGCGTGGTCTTCGCGCGGGTCCGCGACGGACTCGGGGGTCGGCTTCGGTTCCTCGTCTCGGGCGCCGCCCCGATCGCGGTGGAGCTGCTCGAGTTCTTCCACGCCGTCGGGCTCCCGGTCTACGAGGGCTGGGGCCTCACCGAGACCACCGGCCCCGCCACGGCCAACCGCCCGGGAGCCGTGCGACTGGGCACCGTGGGCCGAAGCCTCCAGGGCTGCGAGACGCGCGTCGCGGAGGACGGCGAGCTGCTGGTGCGGGGCGAGAACGTCTTCGCCGGCTACTTCCGCGACGAAGAGGCCACCCGCGCCGCCTTCACCGAAGACGGGTTCTTCCGCACGGGGGACCTCGGCGCTATCGACGCCGAGGGCTACGTCCGGATCACCGGGCGGAAGAAGGAGCTGATCATCACGGCCGCGGGGAAGAACATCGCGCCCAACCCGATCGAGGAGAAGGTGAAGGCGCACTCGCTGATCTCGCAGTGCGTCGTCCACGGCGACCGCAGGAAGTACCTCGTGGCGTTGGTCACGCTGGATCCTGACGCGCTGCTCGCGCTCGCCACTCGACACGGGCTCAGCCTCCCCACGAGCGAGCTGGTGAAGCACCCGAGGGTCGTGGGAGAGGTGCAGCTGGCCATCGACGTCGCGAACCGCGAGTTCTCCCGCGTGGAGACCATCAAGCGTTTCCTCGTGCTGGACCACGAGCTCACCCCGGAAGACGACCTCCTCACACCCACCATGAAGCTGAAGCGCCAGAACATCGAGCGACGGTACGCGAACGAGCTCGAGTCGCTCTACGAGGCCGCCGGAGAGCGGCGGGAGTCACTCTGGTGAGCGTGGACCTCCGCCAGAGCTGGTTCGACGCCGAGCTCGCCGTGGTCGACGTGGAGACCACCGGCCTCGACGCCAGCAAAGACCGTGTCATGGAGATCGCCGTCGTGGCGATGCGGGCCGGCGCCACCATCGAGCGGTGGTCCACCCTCGTGAACCCGGGGATCCCCATCCCCGACGAGGTCGTCGCGATCACCGGCATCACCAACGCGATGGTCGAGGGCGCGCCCAGCTTCGCGACCATCGCCGCGGACGTAGAAGCACGGCTCCGTGGGCGCGTGTTCGTGGCCTACAACCACACGTTCGACCAGGCGTTCGTGAAGGGCGAGCTCGAGCGGGTGGGCCTGAAGCTCCCCGAAGTGCCCTGCCTCGACCCCCTGGTCTTCGCGCGCGAGTTCCAGAAGGACGACGGCTCGAAGAAGCTGGGCAAGGTGGCCGAGCGCCTCGGGATCACGCTCCTCGAGGCCCACCGTGCTGCCAACGACGCCGAGGTCGCGGGCTTCATACTCTACGCCTTCAAGGAGCAGCTCCCGCCCACCCTCGAGGACCTCGTGGTCCTCCAGCAGCAGTGGTCGCTCCAGCAAGAGCAGGTGATGGCGCAGCGTCGCCGGTGGCGCGGTGAGCTCGAGGAAGAGGGCGCCAGCGGCGCCACCGTCTCCGCCATGGTCACGGCTGACGGCTTCGTGCTGGGCCCCGCCTACGTCTATGGCGACGAGCCGGATCCGATTCGGTTCTTCTACGGCCTGCTCCCGGATATCGGCGCGCGAAAGGCGGCCTGAGAGAGCTAGGCGGGTCGGTCAGCCTCGAGCCACGCCTGCATGGCGGCGCGCTCGGCCTGCCACCCGGGACCCACGCGAACATCCAGGAACAAACGGAACAGCCCTGACAGCATCCCGTCGAGCTCGTCGATGAGCGCGAGGCGCTCCCGAAGCTTCTCGTCTTCTTCCCGCGTGAGCAGCACCGGGATCTTGGCGCCCGCGACGGCGAGGCTGTCGCCCGCCACGTTCGCCACCCACTCCCGCTGCCCGCGGACGATGCGAATGCAGGCCTTCTCGACCTTCTTGCCCTGCCGCAGGGCCACGCGGGCCTCCGGGGTGAGACCCGGGTCCTCGGCCTTGACGGAGACCTTCTCGGCCCCCTGCCCTGCCGCGGCCAGCGCGATGCGGTCAGTAAGGAAGAGCTCGATCGGCGCGGCGTCCCCGAGCGCGAACAGCCCCTCCTGGAGGTCGCTCCGGTACCACAGCCACGTGAGGAACTCGCGCCCGAGAAAGCCGGTGGAGGCGAGGCGATCGACGAGGTCCATGCGCTTTACTCCGGGGTCCCGACGAAGTCGGCGGGCTCGAGGTCCATGAGCTGAGAGGCGAGCTCGGCGCCGTTCTCACCGCGCGCGGCGAGGAGGGTGTAGGGCGCCGACATGACGATCTTTAGGCCCCAGGTGTCGCGAACGATGTCCTCGAACTGCTCCTGCATGCTCTTCGAGTGGGTGAAGAGCCGAATCGTGCCGTCGCCGGTGTTCCAGACCACGTCCGTGGTCCGGATGTCGGCCAGGGCGCGGTGCCGCAGCTCCTGAAGCACCATCGCCTTCAGGTTGGCGCGCTCGCTCTTCTTCATGGTCTCGCGTCCCTCCTTCTTCAGGAGCTCGCGCTCTTTCCGCTCGAGGTGCGCCTGAAAGGCGGCCTTCGGGATGCGGATGAGGTCCTCTCGCAGCGACAGGCAGACGTAGGGGTCGACGAAGACCTTCTCCCAGCTGAGCTCGAGGTCGAAGGGGTTGCCCAGGGCGCACCACCCGATCGAGCGGTCCTTGCCGGCGTTGATGTCGATGTCGCGAAACGCGTGTTTCCGCAGCGCATCCAGGAAGGCGTCCTTGAAGCCCTCGGGGGGCTCCTCGACGACGAAGTAGACGGTGTAGGTGAGACTTCCGTGCGCGGCACCCATGAGAGCCCTCCAATCCGCGGCGTGCGGGGGGCGCGACCATGCCGCCCCAGCCCTCCCGGGTCAACTAAGCGCTTCGTGGCCGTGTCCTGGGCACCGTGCCTGGGAGCGCCCGCGGCCTCTAGCCGTGCGCCCGGAGGGCTTGCGGCGCAGCGTAGAACGCGCTCAGGATGATCGCTCACGCCCGTCGGAGCTGCGCCATGCGAACCCTGAGAATCGCGTTTCTGTCCGTGCTCTTCGCCCACCCCCTCGCCTGCGGCGGAGGGGAGACGCTCGACAACGAGAACGCCACCACGGTGGCCGCGCTCGCGCTGGCCGAGACTGCGGGCGCCGACGACGAGGGCTCGCTGGGCGCCCTCGCCTTCTCGGAGGTGCCCGCAGCGAGCGCGCCGGGCAAGGCCGACGCTGCCACTACCGAAGAGCGCCTGGCTCGGTTCAAGGACTACGTGACCTCGAAGATCAGCTGCGCCAACACCGTCGAGGCCGCGGGCGCGGTCACCCTCACGTTCGGGAAGGACTGCACCTGGGCGGGCAAGCGCTGGAGCGGGGAAGCCACCTTCACCTACGACACGCCGAACAGCGTCACCGTGGACTTCGCGGGGCTCTCGGTGCGCGGTGCCACCACCACGGGGACCTTCACCGTCACACGGAAGGGCGAGCGCCACGTGACGCTCGAGGGTTCGCGGAGCTCAGAGGCTGCCGGCGTGACGGTGGACGCGACGGTGGTGCTGGAGGCGCAGTGGGACGAGGACTCACTGGCGTTGGTCTCGGCCAAGCGGACGAAGACCGTGGACGGCGCCTCCCGGACCTACACGGCCTTGGGCGTCCACTGGGTTCGAGGTGAGCGAGCGCCCGAGACCGGCACCATGAGCTGGCTCACCCGGGCGGGGAAGACCTACACGATTGCGTTCGCGCGAACGTCCGAAGGGGCCCTGGAGGCCACGGTGACGAGCCCGACTGGGACCACCACGGTCCCCGTGGACGACCTGGGATAGCCCCGGGTCCCTAGTTGGCGGCCGGAGAGGGAGCGCAGGCTCAGGTGTCGCCGCCCGCGACGCGACGGGCCTGGGCCTCGAGCTCCTCGGGGGAGCGCTTGTAGTACCCCGCGCGGTAGTACTTGCCCTTGCGGTAGTACCCGAGAGAGCCGCGGTGCACGTCGTTCAGCACCGTCCCGATGAGCGGGGCGTTCACGTTGCGCAGCGCGCTGTAGGCGGCCCGCAGCGCGTCCGCGGTGGTGCGCTTCGCCTTGGCGACCAGGAGCAGCCCGTCGACCCGGCTGGCCATGACCAGCGCATCGGAGACCGCGTTCACAGGCGGCGAGTCGATGACGATCTTGTCGTACCGCTCGTGGAGGCGCGCGAGCAGCACATTGAGCCGCAGGTGGTTCAAGAGCTCGGCCGGGTTCGGCGGGATGGCCCCGCACGGGATCACGTCCAGGTTCGGGATGTGGCTGTGCTGGATCACATCTTCGATGCGCGTGTCGGGGGCGGCCAAGAACGTGGAGAGGCCACGGTCCTCGGCCAGGTTGAGCGTGGCGGCGATGCGCGGCCGCCGCATGTCCGCCTCGATCAGGATCACCCGCTCGTCCGCCGTGGCGAGCGTCACCGAGGTCTGGATGGCGATCGTGGTCTTGCCCTCCTCCGGCAACGCGCTGGTGACGAGGAGCGTCTTCAGCTTGCGGTCGGAGCCCGCGCCGAGGAAGAGCAGGTTGGTCCGGAGCGTGCGGACCTGCTCGGCGGGTTCGGAGAGGTGGTGGTCGAAGACGTAGAGGTCCCGCGTCCGGACGGCCGCGATGTCCGGAGTGGCGCCAATGACGGGGATTGTGGGGATGACCCCGAGGCACGGGATGTCGAGCACCTCCTCGGCGTGCGCCTTGTCGCGGATGGTGGTGTCCGAGCGCTCGAGGAGCAACACGAGCGCTACGCCCAAGAGCAGGCCGAGCAGCGACGCGGCCGCCAGGATCATGGTTCGGCGCGGCCACACGGGGATCTGGGGAACCAGCGCCCGATCGAGCATACGGACGTTGTTCATGGCCGTGCCGCCGGTGAGCGCCGTGTCGTCGTAGCGCTTGCGGAGCCGGTCGAACCGCGCCGTCTGCTCCTTCAACTCCTTCTGGATCTTCTCGTAGCCATCCATGAGCAGGCCGAGCGCCTCGTCCTCTTTGCGCGCCACCTCGAACTGCGCTGAGAACTGCTCGAACTCGGCCCGCGAGGCGTCGGCCTTGGCGCGAATCGAGCGGACGATTCCCCGCGTCTCCGATGCGATGGCGGCCTGAACCTGGGTGAGCTTGTGCTTGGCACCGAGGAGCTTCGGGTGCTTCTCGAGGAAGGTGATCTCGAGCTCCGACACGTCGTTCCGAAGGCCGGAGTGCGACACCTTGAGCGCGTTGAGGACCGGGCTGCCCATGACCTCCGGGATCGCCACGCCGTAGATCCCACGGGTCCCCACCCGCTCCGCCTCGGCGAGCTGCGCTTCGGCCTCCACCAGCTTGGCCCGCGACTCCAGGACCTTGCGATTGTAGAACTCGCGCTCGCGGGCCACCTCGGCGCGGCGCGTCTCTGCCGCCGCCATGTCGTTCTGCTGCTCGAAGAGTTCGGCGCGCTCCTCGACGTCGGCCTTCTGAGTCTTGGCCTGCGTGAGCACCCGCTCGAGCTCGACGCGGGCCTGCGTCAGGACGTCGCGCTTCGACTCGAGGTTCTGATCCACATAGACCCGAGCGAACTCGTTCGCCATGAGGGCGGAGAGCACGGGGTCACGATGCTCGAAGGGGATCTGGATGATGAGGGCGTCGATGACGCGCCGCGGCTTGATGCGTCCCGCCAGATCCGACGAGCGCACGAGCCGCATCGTCTGCGCGTCCTCGTCGCCTGGGTCCGCGCCGAACAGGCGCGGATCGGCCCAGAGATCGAGCGAGTCCAGCACCTCCTCGGAGACGCCTTGCGACTTGATGATGTCGAGCTGGGTCTGCATGTACTCGTCGAAGTCGCGGCGTCCGGCCTCGGCAAGGTCGACGACCTCCTTCACGTCGTCGAGGACCCGAGGGGCGGTGGGCGAGACGAGCACCGTCGCCGTGGCGCGATACACGGGCTGCACGCGGTCGAGCACCGCGTACGCCACGCCGACGGCCACGGCCGCGACCAGGATCAACACCCACCACCAGGTCCGGAGCGTCCGGAGAAGCCAGGTGAAGACGGTGCTCTCGCTGTCGCGAGCGTTCATGAGGGTGCCGTTCGTGCGCATTGGGACCTAGGTTGTCATCGGTCAGCGCGATGATCGAGTTGATCGATGAATCGGCGTCAGCGCTGATAACGGGTGACGAGGTCTCGGAGCCGGGCGGCGCCTCGGGGCAGCAGCCGCGGCAGCCCGGTGAGGCTCAGCTCGTCTCGGCGTGCGTCGAGCGCGGAGGCGACGAGCCCGGGGACGTCATCGTAGAGAAGCGCTGTGAATACGGCCATCTCCGGCCGGGTGAACTTCTTCGCGTCGGGCTCGAAGAGGTCAACGCGGGAGAGCCAGTCGAAGATCACGCGGCGCTTCCACTCAGCGGGCGCCAGCGCCTCGAGGGCGGAGTCGGGCACCGGCGAGCCGAGGAGCACGCGAGCGAGCGCCAGCGAAAAGAAGACGGCCGTGCCCACCTCGAGGTCGGCGCAGCGCCGACAGAGCGCGTCCCAGTCCGGCGGCGCGAACACCGCGAGGCGATCGACATCGGTATGGAGCCGGAGGCCCGGGGCGCGCACGTAGGTGTGCTTGGCGGTGTGGAGGCCGACCTGGAGCATGTTGTCGTCGGGGTGCAGCAGGCGAACCCGCGTGCCGGGGATAGGCACCGAGCGCTGAATGAGCTCCGAGCCCGACGGCTCCTGGTCGCGCCGGATCCACCGCCCAGCCACCGGGCGCCACTGGAGCTCGAACCAGACCTCCTCGCCCCCGAAGGTGCCCACGTACTCCGTTCCGCCGCTCTCGAGGCCCGCCTCGAGGTCCGCCGCCTCGACCGTGCCGCGCGCGGCGAGCCGAAAGCCCACGGACTCGATGACGCGGTGCGCCTCGGCGAAGCGCTCGCGGTCCACCAGCACGTCGAGGTCGCCCATCGGGCAAGCGCCGCGGTGAGGGTAGATCCCGCGCGCGATGCCGGCGTTCTTGAGCGCCACCATCGCGATCCCCTCGTGGTGAAGCGCCTCGGCGGCGGTGTCGAGCCGCTCGAGCAGGACGCCCATCCGCGCGTCCTCGCGGGCATACAGGGCGCGGTACTCGGCGCGCCGTGGATAGCCGCTGGGGAACGCTTCCTCGAGGGCCAGCGCCACGATCGGCGCCACCCGATTGCGCAAGGAGAAGTCCAGGAGCGGGCCAGCGATGTCCGGACCGACTCGGCGAATGCGCTCGATCCGCTGAGGCCGTTCGTGGACGCCCATGGCGTCGAGCACCAGCCGGCGGAGGCTGAGGTCGCGCGGCAGCGGGTCGCGATGAAGGAGGAGCGGGTCGCGTTCCGGGAGGGTCACCATCGGTTGCGCACGCTACCGCCCGTCTCCTCGCCCGTCACGTTGACGTTGCGAAGTTGCGGTGTTACCGCTCCACGCCGCTCGAAGCGCAAGGCGCCGGGACCCCGATCAGCCGCCTTTCAGGAGGCCGCGTTGACCGCTCAAAGCTCGCTCCCACAGAACGACACCGGCACACAGCGCTCGAAGCTGATCGACGGCAAGGCGATCGCGGCGAAGGTCCGAGGCGAGGTGGCGGCCGCCGTCAGCACCCTGGGACGCACCCCGTGCCTGGCCGTGGTGCTCGTAGGCGACGACCCCGCGTCGCACGTGTACGTGCGGAACAAGCAGCGCGCCTGCGCCGAGGTCGGCATCGAGTCACGGCGCGTCGACCTGCCGGCTGGCGCGAACTCTGCGGACGTGCTCGCCGCGGTGAAGGCGCTCAACGCGGATGCGTCGGTGCACGGGATCCTGGTCCAGCTGCCGCTCCCCGGGCACGTCGACACAGAGGGCGTGGTGCGCGCCGTCTCGCCGCTCAAGGACGTCGACGGCTTCCACCCGGAGAACGTGGGCCTGCTGGCCGCCGGGGCGCCCCGGTTCGTCTCGTGCACGCCGCTCGGAGTGATGCGCCTCCTCGCCGAGGTGCTCGGCGGGCGCCCCCTCGATGGCCTCGAGGCCGTCGTGTTGGGTCGCAGCCGCACTGTGGGCCAACCGATGGCCCTGCTGCTCACCCAAGCCAACGCCACGGTCACGGTCTGTCACTCCCGCACCCGCGACCTCCGTGAGGTGGTGAGGCGCGCCGATGTGCTCGTGGCGGCGGTGGGCCGCCCGGAGCTGGTCCGGGGCGACTGGCTCCGCCCCGGGGTCATCGTGATCGACGTGGGAATCAACCGGCTGCCCGACGGGCGCCTGGTGGGCGACGTAGCCACCGCCGAGGCCCTCGAGGTGGCCGCGGCGATCACCCCCGTCCCCGGCGGCGTCGGCCCCATGACCATCGCCCTGCTGCTCTCCAACACCCTTCGCGCCGCGGAGCACATCGCATGAAGCCCACGCCCCTGCACGACCGCCACGTGGCCCTTGGCGGACGAATGGTCGACTTCGCCGGGTGGCACATGCCCATCCAGTACCCCGCGGGCCAGGTCGAGGAGCACCGCTGCGTCCGGACCAGCGCCGGCCTCTTCGACGTGAGCCACATGGGCCAGCTGCGCTTCCGGGGCCCCGACGCGCTCGACGTGGTGAACCGCCTCATCACGAACGACCTCGCGGCGGTGCCCGTGGGAAAGGCGCAGTACACGGCGTTCTGTCGCGACGACGGCGGGATCCTCGACGACGCGATATGTTATCGCCTCGCGGAGGACGACGTGATGGTCGTGGTGAACGCGTCCAACACCGCGCGCATGGTCGCGTGGACGGCCGAGCGCGCCACCGGCCTCGCCCGCCCGGTGGACCAGAGCGAGGGGTGGGCGCTCCTCGCGCTCCAGGGCCCGGAGGCCCCGGCTCTGCTCGAGCGGATCCTGCCGGGTGGTGCGGCCATGGCGCCTTACGCCGTCCGAGCCGTGACCGAAGACCTCATCGTCGCGTCCACGGGCTACACTGGCGAGCGCGGCTTCGAGCTCTTCGTGCGCCCCGAGGCCGCGGGAGCGCTCTTCGACCGCCTCGTCGCGGACGGCGCGCACCCCATTGGGCTCGCCGCCCGAGACACGCTCCGCTTGGAGCTCGGGTACGCGCTCTACGGCAACGAGCTCGATCTCACCACCAACCCGCTCGAGGCGGGGCTCGGCTGGGTCACCCGACTCGACAAAGCCGGCGGCTTCATCGGGCGCGACGCGCTCCTGGCCGTGAAGGCAGCGGGGGTCCAGCGGCGCCTCGTGGGCCTCGAAATTGTCGGGCGCGGAATCGCGCGGCACGGCTATCCCGTGCTGTCGTCCACGGGCGAGGTGCTGGGCGAGGTCACGAGCGGGACGCAGTCACCCACCCTGGGGCGCGCCATCGCCATGGCGTACGTTCGGAGACCGCACGACGCGGTGGGCACCACCCTCGCGGTGGACGTCCGCGGACGGCCGGTCGAGGCCCGCGTGGCGAAGCCGCCGTTCTACCGCCCGCCGGTCCGGCCGCTTTGACGGGGACCCCCGCGATCTGCGACAACCCGACTACCGCGGCGCCTCCCAGTGCGCCGCGTCGCCGCCGCTGAAGGAGAGACCATGGGCGCCCCGCAGAACCTCCGCTACACCAAAGACCACGAGTGGGCTCGCCTCGACGACGACGTCGTCACCGTGGGCATCACGGCCTACGCGCAGGACCAGCTGGGCGACATCGTCTACGTCGAGGCCCCCGAGGCAGGCGCCAGGGTGGCCGCGCACGAGACCTTCGGCACCGTCGAGTCCACGAAGTCCGTCTCCGACCTCGTCAGCCCGGTCACGGGAACCGTCAGCGAGACCAACGACCGTCTGGTCACAGACCCGGCCGTGATGAACTCGGACCCCTACGGCGAGGGTTGGATCATGAAGGTGGCCGTAACGAACCCCTCTGAGCTCCAAGCCCTCATGACGGCTGAGGCGTACGAAGCGTACGTCGGCTCGCTGGGGCATTGACCATGCGCCCCGTCGCCGCGCTGCTCGGGTTACTGCTTCTTGCCTCGCCGGGCTGTGACTGGACCAAGGAGAAGCTCGGCCTCGGCCGCGTGGTCACGGTGGTCGAAGAGGAGAGCCACGAGTGGGTGGTCCGGAAGGTCCTCGAGGCCGCCGCGATGGAGCCCTTCGACGCCGCTTTCGCCGAATACGTGAAGTACCTCCACAGCGACGAGACCGGCAGCTCTCAGTCGATGCGCGAGTGGGAGACCATGCGCTTCAAGGCGCTCCGGAACAAGCACCAGTGCTACCTGCGTCCGGAGGAGGGCGACCCGTTCGCGTTCCTCGTCATGGAGACGCGCGAGAACGACCCGGAGTACTTCCAGCTCTTCGTGCAGTGTAAGACCAGCGACACGCCCACTCCCTGCCACCTGAAGCGCGATCCCGGCGCCGGTGGCAAGTGGCGCGTGAAGTTCAACTGCTTGAACTGAGCCATCGTTGGCCGACACCCCCCCACGCCTCAGCCTCACCTTGGTCCAGAGCGGGAACTCCGTAATCTCGTGGGTGCTGCCGGCCACGGTCGAGCCGCGCATCGGCCGCGATCCGGCGTGCAACGACGTGGTCCTCCACGACCCCACAGTGTCCAGGTCGCACGGCCGGATCTACGCCTCAGACGACGCTTGGTCGCTCTCGGACTTCGGCTCGAAGAAGGGCACCTTCGTAAACGGCGAGCGGGTCGTCGACACGCGCCCCCTTACCCACGGCGACATCGTCGAGGTCGGCCCCTACGTGCTCCTGGTCGAGTTCGGCGAGACCGTCAAGGAGACCGTCCCGGAGGCCTCCGAGAAGACGCAGCGCCTGGAGCTGGAGCGCTGTCCGCGTTGCAACGCCCTCGCCCTGGACTTCGACACCTGTATGCGCTGCGGTCACGCGCTCCGCGCCTGAGCCGCGGCGGCGAGAGCACAGGACGCGCCTCTAACGTGTATCGCCTCATCCGCCCGTTGTTGTTCACGCTGCCACCCGAGACCGCGCATCAGGCCGTCTTCGGGATGCTCGGCGGGTTCG
Source organism: Pseudomonadota bacterium (assembly GCA_005776725.1). Classification (GTDB taxonomy): domain Bacteria; phylum Myxococcota_A; class UBA9042; genus SXOO01. The sequence goes on from SXOO01000174.1 coordinate 50,598, forward strand.
GCGCGCTCCTAGGGGCGCCCCCGCGCGAGCGGCCCCGCACCCTCGCCGGGCTCCGATTCCGAGGCCCGGTCGGGCTCGCCGCGGGGCTCGACAAGGACGGAGAGCTCGCCGCCTTCTGGCCCCGCCTGGGCTTCGGCTTCATCGAGCTCGGCACGGTGACCCCGGCGCCGCAGCCCGGCAACCCGAAGCCGCGCCTCTTCCGACTGTCGGAGAGCGGTGCGCTCATCAACAGAATGGGCTTCAACAACGGCGGGGTCGACGCGCTGGTGGAGCGCCTCCAGCGCCTCACGGACCGGCCCTGCCCCATCGGGGTCAACGTGGGCAAGCAGCGCACCACGTCGCTGGAGGACGCCGCGGCGGACTACGCCACCTGCGCGCAACGCGCTGCACCCGTGGCGGACTACCTCGTGGTGAATGTCAGCTCCCCCAACACGCCCGGTCTCCGCCAGCTGCAGGACGCCTCCAGCCTCCGCGAGATCGTTGGCCGGACCACCGACTCCAGCCTCGGCAAACCCGTCTTCGTGAAGCTCTCGCCCGACCTCGAGGCCGAGGCCCTCGAAGAGGCCGTGGCCGTGGCCGAGCGCGCCGGAGCGGCGGGCTTCATCGCCGCCAACACCACCTTGAGCCGCCCCGAGGGGCTCGGCCCGCGCTCGGCCGAGGCGGGTGGACTCAGCGGAGCGCCGCTGCACCCACGCACCTGCGCCACGGTAGCTGCCGTGCGCCGCGCCACACGCCTTCCGCTCATCGGCGTGGGCGGTGTGCACAGCGTGGAGAGCGCGCAGGCGCTCCTCGACGCAGGGGCCAACCTCATCCAGCTCTACACGGGGCTCATCTACCAGGGCCCGAGCCTCGTTCGCACGCTACACGAGGCGCTGCCTTGACCGTGCCGCCGCCCTCTGGGGCCGGAGCTCGGACCACGGGCGCTCTCGCGGGCCACCAGGGCCTCCCGCTCGCCTTCGACGTGCGCGGCACGCCGGAGCGCGGGACAGTGCTCATGCTTCACGGCGGGGCCCAGACCCGCCACGCGTGGGACTACACGGCGGAGCGCGTCGCGCTCGCGGGCTTCCGTGCGGTCACCCTCGACCTTCGCGGACACGGCGAGAGCGGCTGGCCCGCCGACGGCGACTACACCGAGGCCGCGTTCATGGGCGACGTCCGCGCCGTCCTCGACGCGTTCGGGCCCTGCGCCGTGGTCGGCGCCTCGCTCGGCGGGATCGTGGCGCTCCTCGCCACGGCCACGCCGCGTTGCAGGCCGGACCTCACCGCGCTGGTGATGGTGGACATCGCGCCGCGCATGGAGCCGGCAGGAGTAGACCGCATCGTCGGGTTCATGACGGCGCACCCGGACGGCTTCACGTCGGCCGAGGCCGCCGCCGACGCGATCGCCGCGTATCTACCCCACAGACCCCGGCCCACTGACCTCGGCGGGCTCGGCAAGAACCTGCGGCAGCGCGAAGACGGCCGCTACGTGTGGCACTGGGATCTGACGCTCCTCCGGGCTGGCAACCTCGCGGCCAACCGCGACTCCACAGGGCTGAGGGACGCGGCCGCCGCGCTGGACCTGCCCACGCTCCTCGTACGAGGCTCACTCTCGGATCTGCTCTCGGACGAGGGGGTGCGCGAGTTCCTCGAGCTCTGCCCCGGCGCCGCCACCGTCGACGTTCGAGGCGCCCACCACATGGTCGTGGGCGACCGAAACGACGCGTTTTGCGACGCGGTGATCGCCTTCGTCTCGCAGCTCAGCCCGCCCGGCGGCTGAGCGTCCAGCCGACCGCGCCGGCCACTACGACCACGAAGACGCAACCCACAACTGCGCCGGGCTCCACGGGCTGGGCGAGCACGAGCGCCGCCACGGCGGCCAACGCGCCCACCATGAGCAGCGCCAGCGCCCCCTTGCCCAGGCGCCGGCGGCGGGCCGCGATGAAGGCCCCGGCCCCGAGCGCCAGGACGGCGAGCGCCGTCAGACCGCCACCGAGCGCCGGCGGCGGGCGGGTCACGAAGCGGAATGCCAGCGACGGCGCCGCCTCAGCGGGGTCGAGCACCGAGCGGGTGAGGAGGAGGGTGCGGATGTCTCCCGTGGGCGGCAGGCTCATGGCGGGCGCCACGCCCGGAGCGCGATACGCCAGCGCGTCGGCCTGGGCGAGGCCAGTCTCGAGCCCGTAGGTCTCCAGCGACGCTGGCGAGCTCACCTGCCACTGAAGATCGGTGAGCAGCGCGTCCACGGTGGGGAGCGTGAGCGCGACGCTCCCCATGAGCCCGATCCCGCCATCCACACCGGTCTGCCAGATCACCTCCACGGTCGAGGCGCGGCGACGGGGAACCGGGACTGCGAGCGCGCCGCCCGTATCGGACACCGCCTTCACGGACTGGCCATCAACCGCCACGGACCACACCTTCACGTCGGCGGGCATCACGAGGCGCAGAAACTGCCGCTCGTCGTTCCGCACCGCGAACACCGCACGCGTGACCACCTGACCGTCCTCGTGGACCGTGGTCTCGAACCACGCGCCGCTCACGGCCAGGGTCACCGCGTCCACGGTCTCGTGGCGCTGTACGCCGAGTTCGAGGCTCCAGGGCGCGTGGGCGAAGGTGTAGGCGTGCAGCAGGTCGCTGCCATCGGGCACGCGGCGGCGCACGGCCACAGGCAGCGTCGTGGCGTCCACTCGCCGCAGCGCCGTCGTGGCGCCCGGCGTCACCTCGATGCCGGTCTCGGCGACCACGCCGAAGCTGCCCTCTTCGAGCTCGGCGCCCACCACCCGCACGTCCGGCAGGCGCGTGGCCGGGCCCTTGGCCTTGGGCACCAGCTCGAAGTCGACGTGGACCTCGATCGTGCCCTCGAGCGCCTGGGCGAAGCGGAGCTCGTAGCCCTTGCGTCCCTTCGGGATCGCCGGGTCCTGAACATCGCCCTTCTTGGCGAGGCTCGGAGCGATCACGCCGAGCACGGTGACCTCCTCGGGGAAGCTGAGGAGCACGCGCTCGCTACGGCCGCTCTTCACGTCGATCTGGATCGTGGCGGCGGCCGTGACGGCGCCCTCCTTCACGGAGTACAGCGCGTTCGTACGGGCGTCGACGAGCAGCTCCTTCGTCTTCACGGGGGCCACGGTGCACTTGACCGTGCCGGGCTGGCCGATGTGGCTGAAGGCCTGGTTCACGGGTCGCTCCAGCGCCTGCCGGAGATCCGCCGGCAGCGCGTCTTGTCCGACTGCGGTGAAGCCCGTTTGGTCGGCGGGCGAGAAGCCCACCTTGTCAGCGTCTACCAGCGCCACGACGCCCGACTCGCGGAACGAGCCGAGCGGCCGCACGATCGGCGTGGGGATCGGCGTCCCCTCCTTCTGCGCGACCACGGCCTCGAGCTCCAGCACCAGCGTGTAGTCGCCCTCCCGCTCCTCGCCGAGCGCCACGCGCACCTGCCGAGGTGCGTCTCCCTCGGGCGCGAAGGTGCGCCAGTCCTCGATCTGCTCACCCGTGACGCGGTAGAGCACCGCGTCGTCCGGGATCTGGAGCGCCAGCTCCTTCACGCTGCCGCGGAGGATCTGGTAGCGCACGGTCACCGTGGACCGCAGCACGCCCTCGCCGAGGCGCAGCACCTGGAAGGTCTCGGTGCTGATCCGCGTGAGCTGTTCGGGGGCCGGCCGAGACTCGGTCCAGGTGATCGTGGTCTCTGCGGACGGCACGAGAGAAGCGCTCACCGCGGTGGTCTCGGTGCCCTCGGCGCCCGTGACCTCGAGGGTGAGCGGCACGTTGGGGGCCACCTCCACCGAGCGTTTGCCGGGCACCGTGAAGTCCAGGCGCGTGATCGGAACCTCGGCCGTGGGCACCACGAGACGGGGCTGCCCGTCGCTCCGGTCGACCGCCATGTCGGTCTCGAGCTCCAGCACCTGGGCGCCGCGCGCATCGATGCGCACCTCGTACCAGCCCCCGACCACCCGGGTGACCAGCGCGTCGCCGCGCGAGGTGACCTTGGTGAGCGCGAGGGAGGCGGGCTGCACTCGGATCCACGCCGGTGCATCGAGCTCGACCTCGAGTCGCGAGCTGAGCGTGGCGCGCTCGCCGTCGGCGCTGACCACGATCTTTCGGTCTGCGCGGTGAACGGAGACTCCAGCCGGCCGCCACGCGATCGCCACGGCCGCGGCGCCAGGGACGTTGGCGATGACCTGATCGCCCGCCCGGGTCGTGCCCGAGGACGGGAAGACCGTGGCCTCCGGCGCGCCGTTCACCACGACCTGGAATCCCGGACAGGGCGGAAGGGGCACGACGAAGCCGCCGTCCGGCGCAGGGACGCGGTAGGTGAGCACGACGGTCCCGGACGAGTAGCCGTCGGGCACCACGAGGTAGAGCCGACCATCGCGCCGGATGAACTGCGAGTCGCTCCCATTCCAGCGCCCGGCCTCGAGCGTGACCTCGGCGGGGAGGAGCGGCACGCGCGTGCCGCTGGCGGCGCGCACCTCGAAGCTCACGGTCACGGTGGCCACGCCCTGTGCGTCAGCCACGGCCTGGATCGTGGCAGAGCCGCGGCCGTAGCTGGCGTCTGCCCCCTCCGCAGGGCGCATCAGGGACTCGTAGCGCGCAAGCGAGAGGCGGACCCCTTCAGGCGGGGGGGCCTCGGCTAGGGCCGGGGGAACACAGAGAAGAGCGAGCAGGAGTGTACGAAGCACAGGACCTCCGATCCGACGGGGCCCTGAACGCAGGTGACCCGAAAAAGTTCTGCGCCGTCGCGCCGAGGGGGGCTGGGACCGTCCGCTCCCGGACAGCGCTCACCCGCCACGCTAGGCCCGATCGTCCACGTGGCCGTCGTGGAGGAGACCGCCGTCGCCCCGCGCGCTCAGGTGAGCTGAGTGATCCGGGCGTCGATGCGCGACGCGTCCGCCACGCCCAGGCCGAGGCGCTCGGCCTCCACGAGATAACCGAGCTTCGGGTGGCGTTGGCTCAGTGGCTTCTTGCCGTGCTCGGCCCGCAGCTCGTTCACGAGCTTCTCCCCCCAGGCGTCGATCGCCACGGGGTCCGTGGCGGCGTAGATCCGGTGGTGGCGGACCTTGGCGCGCGGGTTGTCTTGCGGGCCGCCGTCGTACTGGACCCGCAGCCCGTCGCAGAGGACCAGCCGCACCTTGTCCTTGATCCGCGGGTGCGCGTAGATGTGGGCGATCTGCGGGTTGCAGTCGTGCTCGTGGAAGTCCTGCGGGTTGTGGATGTTGCCGTGGGTCATGTTCTTCATGCCCACCGTCACCCCGGCCAGGTTGTGGTCTTTGATCACCGGCGCGTTGATGATCGCGGTGCAGTACTTGAGCAGGTTCGAGTACGAGCTCTCGCCGGACTCGTGGCGCTGGGCGGCGGACTCGTAGCCCAGGAGACCCAGATCCGTCAGCGGCTCGCGACCGCCCAGGTGGACCACCATGGGACCCTTGCGAGGGTCGTCGTTCAGCTCGAAGCCCGAGCGGTCGGCGAGCCGGTCAGGGTATTGCTCGTAGAGGTAGATCCGCTCATTCGGGATCCCCACGGCCTGAAGGCCCCGCACCATGGCGCGCACCATCGAGGGGCTGGTGGACATGCCGGGCGCCGCCAGGCAGTTGAGCTTGATACCCACCACGTCGTCGGGCGAGACGATCTCGCGCCAGGCGGCGACCAGATCCGGCTTCCCCGTGAGCTCGAGGATGGCGCGGTTCGTCATCTCCTCGACGACGGCGGGTACCTCGCGGTTCATGCCCTCGAGCGAGCCGGCGTGCTCCACGCCGATCACTCGTCCCCGCCCGGTCTCCCGAAGGCGTTGCGCCCACGCGGGCCCCGCGTCCGCGAGGGTGACGCCACCGGCCGCGAGCGCGGCGACCCCGACGCCCGTCCCGAGAAATCGCCGCCGGCCTTCCGAGAATCGCGCCATGTCGAGCTCCTTGGTGTGGCCATGTGGTGGGCAGGGCCGCGCCGAGTCTAACGGGCCGCCACGAACCCCGCCAGCCGTCGAGTTTGCGCTTTGGGCAGCCCGCGGCTACCGTAGCTGCAATGCGTTCCGGTGCCGTCGTTTGGAGCCTCTGCTTCGTCGCCCTGACTGCGGAGGCGCAAGTCTCAGATCGGCTGGATCCCGTACATGTGGACGGCCGGTGGGACTCGGTCCCCTTCGGACTCACGCTAGAAGACACGGCCACCTTCGTGGAGAAGAGCCTCCGCTGGCGCCACCGCGAGGCGCTCGGCACCAAGGATCAGTCCGCTAGGGACGCTCTCGAGGCCCGTCTGGAGAGCGACGCCAAGGCGTTCCGCGAGGGCCTCGTGGCCTTCCAGGGTCAGCGCACCGGCTACAACATCTCCGTCATCGACCGCGACTTCGCGCATGACGCGGGCGAGTCCATGGCCGTGATCTCCGTCGAGAAGTCGCACGACTACTTCTTCTTCCAAGGCGGCCGGCTCTGGAAGCTGGTCACCACGGACGCCTCGAAACAGAGCTTCTCGGCCCTCCTGGTGGCGCTCACGGCCGCCCTCGGCGCCCCGGCAGCGATCGAGTACGCCGACGCGAAGAAGACCGAACCAGTCTCTGCGCGGTGGGTGTCGGACGCGTTCACGGTGGAAGCCGAGTCCAAGCCGCAGTTCTCCACGCGCCTCGTGCGCTGGACTTGGCGCGCTATCGGCGACAACCTGAAGGTCACTCGAGGCGAGAAGCTCCCACCGGGAGAGCAGAAGACCGAGACCATGGATCCTGCAATCCTCGACATCATGAATCCGGACTGATGACCCACCTCTACCAGCTCACCGTCGAGCGTCCGGACGGCGAGGCCTACGCCCTCGACGCCTATCGCGGCAAGGTGCTCCTCATCGCGAACACCGCGAGCAAGTGCGGCGACACGCCGCAATACGCGGCCCTCGAGCGGCTGCACAAGCGCTTCGGCGCGCGCGGCCTCGTGGTCCTCGGCTTTCCCTGCAACCAGTTCGGGCGGCAAGAGCCCGGCGGCGCAGACGAGATCCAGAGCTTCTGCCAGCTGAACTTCGGGGTCACCTTCCCGATTCACGCCAAGATCGATGTCAACGGCGCCGACGCCCACCCCTTGTTCGCCCACCTCGCAAACGAGAAACGCGGCGTCTTCGGCACCAAGTCGATCAAGTGGAACTTCACGAAGTTCCTGGTCGACCGGAGCGGGCGCGTCGTCAGCCGCCACGGGAGCCGCACCGAGCCCGAGGACCTGATCCCCGAGATCGAGGCCCTCCTCGCCGCCGACGGGGCCTCCCCAGTCCCGTGAGCTCGCCGGAGCCCCGCGGCGAGCCCAACGCCGCCCAGGAGCCCGTTCCCGGCGAGGGCGACGGTGTCCACCAAGAGCAGCCGATTCGTGAGCGCTTCACCGGCGGGCGACTCACTTCGCCCGGCGTCAAGGCGCGCCCCGGTCTCAGCCGGTCGGAGCGCGTCGGCTGGTGGGTCGCGCTCGCTGCGCTGGTCGTGGGCGTTGCGGCGCTTCTGGGCGCTCGCGACGAGGTCTGGTTCGCCCTTCGCTTCGGCGACAGCGCGGAGCGCGAAGGGGCGGCCGTTCGCCTCGGCGACGACCCCGAGGGCGTGGAGACCCTGCTCATCCTCAGCCGAGACGCCGACGCGGAGGTGCGCCGCGCCGCGGTGGTCTCCCTCGCGCGTCAGCTCCCGGCGTCAGCTCCGGCGCTCGACGGGCTCATCCGCGCCACGGAAGACAGCGCCGTGGCGGTGCGACGTGCGGCGGTCCGCGCGCTGGGCAGCGCCGCGCCATCAGCCAAGGCTGCGGAGGCGCTCCGCCGGATCCTCGGCGGACCCGATCCCGCGCTCCACGCCTCGGCCGCCGAGGCGCTGGCGCCCTTCGGCGAGGCCGCGGCGGAGGCGGTCCCTTCGCTCATCGCGATGTCTTTGTCCCACCAACGGAAAGCGGGCTCCACTGGCGACTCCGCCGGGGCCACGCTCGACACGCTGCGCGCCAGCGCGTTGACCGGGCTGGTCGCCGCGACGCGCCACGTCAGCCCAGACGTCCGCCGCGACGCGCTGCGACGGCTCGGCGAGCTGGCGGTGGAAGACCCCGCAGCCCGCGAGGCGCTGTCGAGCACGGTGCGGAGCCCCTTTGCTGACGTCCGCGCGGCCGCCACGGTCGCCACCGCACGGCGTGAAGGCGTCACGCCGGACGTGCTCACCGAGCTCACGCTCCTCGCCGAGAAGCCCGAGACCCGCGGCACCGCCGTCACCGGTCTCCGCGAGGCGGCGCGGACGGGCCTCGCCCAGGGCCTGAACGAGGCGCAAGCGGCGATCGTGGTGCCGCGGCTGCTCACGCTCGGCGGAGAAGACGACGTGGACCGCCGCGCCGCGATCACGCTGCTCCACGCGATCGGGCCGCCGGCTGTGGGTCCCCTGATCGAGGCCGTCAGGCGCGCTGTGGAGCCGGAGCGGGAGCGCGCCCTCATGGCCCTTGCCCGCCTCGGGCCCGCCCGATGGGCCAGCAACGACAACGGCGAGAGCCTCGCGTTGCTAGAAGCCGAGATGCTCGCGGACCGTACGCCCGAGCGCGTCGCCGCGGCGCTGGTCGCCCGGGGCGCCGAGGGGATCCCAGCGCTGGTGAAGGCGGTCCGCCAGGGCAAGCGCCCGGTCCGCCTCGCCGCGATCGACGCCCTGCCCCGCCTCTCAGCGAGCGAAGCGAGCGTGGCGACCCTGGCCGACACCGTGCGCGTCGGGGGCCTCGTGGGCGAGCGGGCGCTGACGGCGCTCACCGGGCTCGGCTCCCCGGGCCTCATCCGAATGGCCGAGCTGCTCACCGATCGCGACGCCGGCACCCGCCGCCGCGTCGCCGCTGCCCTGTCTCAGGCGCCCTCGGAGATGCCGGAGGCGGCGATCCCCGCAGTGACCTTGGCGGCCCGTCACCGGGACGCCGCTGTGCGCAGCGCCGCCGTGCGGCTGCTCCTTCGCCTGTCCGGGGCGAGACCCGAGGTGGCCGAGGCGCTCGAGCGAGCTGCGCGGGACCGGTCGCCGGTGGTGAAGCGGGCGCTCCGGGAAGCCCGGGGGAGCATCGACCCCGCGCCGCGGCCAGCTGTGCCGCAGCCCGTCGTCGCGCCCCCGGGCGCTGCCCGGAAGTGAGCAGCGCACGCAACCGACGGGTGGTGGTGCTCGTGGTGGGAGGCATGACGCTCGCTATGGGCGGAGCCATCGCGCTCGTTGGACGTTCGGTGCAGCAGGCCAGCTGGCGTGTCCCGGTCGAGCGCGTGAGCCTCAAGGCCACCACCGGCGGGCAGGTCTTGCCGCTCCAGGCCGACGGGCGGGCGAGAGTCTGTTGGGGCCCCAAGTGCCGGGCGACGGAGCCCCTCCCCTCGGGCTGGCGACTCTCACTGCACCTGGACGCGGACCGCGCCCGTTACCCCTTCGTCGCCCTCGCGCTGGGCGACGCCCTGGACGTGCGCTCTTGGGACGCTGCGGGGATCCAGGGAGACATCGAGCTCGCCCCTCACCCAGACGGCTGGACCGTGCACCTAGCCCCCGCTGTGGAGGTGACCACGTTCACGCTGATCGCCTCGAATCGGCGTTTGAACAACGCGCTCGTGGCCGCGGTGCTGGACGGCGAGGACCCCACGGACCTCAGCGACCGCGGCGCGGTTGCTGGCGAGCTCAGCATCGCCTGGCCCGAGCCCGAGCCCGCGACGGGCGCCGCCAAGCCCACAACCAGAGCGCCATGAGCACCGGCGCGACCCCGGCGGAGCCCCGGGCGGCGCCGCAGCCGCCGGACTCCGCCGTTTGCGTCGCTCCGTGCTGCGAGAAGCTCGCGGAGCCGGGCGGCAGATCCACCGGGTCGGGCGTGTCGCGCCCGTCCGGGACGACCGGAGGCGACGCTCGGTCGAGGTAGTCCGGAAGCCCGTCATCGTCGAGGTCGACGCGCCCTTCGACGCTGTCGTCCAGGCCGTCGTCGTCTGAGTCCAGGTCTTGCCAGTTCGGCGTGGAGTCGGCGTCCTTGTCGGACCCCCAGATGGCCCCGTCCTCCACCTCGAGGGCCGTGAGGATCCCGTCGCCGTCGTCGTCCTCGTCACGGAAGTCAGCGCGCCCGTCCCCGTCCGTGTCGACCACGCCCTCCACGAAGTCCATGAGGCCGTCGCCGTCCGAGTCCGAGTCCAGCGCGTCGATGGCGCCATCGCCGTCCGTGTCGGGGCCCACGCCGAAGGCGGTCTCCACGCCGTCGTCGATGCGGTCGTTGTCGCTGTCGGGGTCGAAGGGATCCGTCCCGAGGAGCAGCTCGTCCTGGTCGAGCACCCGATCTCCGTCGGAGTCCTCGAACCAGAACCCGTCCGAGCGCGTGGGTTTCCCGCTCCCGGTGGCTCCGTACGGCAACACCACCACGACGTAGACCACGCCGGCGACGAGGCGCACGCCCGGCGCGAGCGTCACGGCGTTTACGAGGCCCACGTTAGTCCAGTCCACCACCAGCGCGCCCGTGGCGGTGAGCAGGCGCACGAGATAGCCGCTGGGCGCCTCACTCCCGCCCGTAGGGGCGTCCCACCTCGCCGAGAACCGACGACTGTCGATGCCGTCTTCGAACGACGAGACGAGGTCGACGTCGTCGCCGAGGCCGTCGGTGACGGCGGAGATCGCGCCTACCGGGGCCGCCGGGGCCACGGCGTAGAGGTTGCCGTCCGTGGCCGTGACCAGGACCTCGGTGAGCCCGTCACCGTCGAGATCCGTGGGCACCACCGCGCCGACGGAGAAGCCCACGTCCCAGACGAAGTCGAGGGCGCCGGAGGATCCGTCCACGCCATAGAGCCAACCGTCCCCGCTGCCGAAGAGCAGCGTGGGGTGGCCCTGACCCGTGAGGTTGGTGACCACGGCAGCCGCCTCGCCGAGGCTGGCGCCGCTGAGGCTGGCGACCGCCGGCCCTCCGCTCAGCGGCGCGAAGCCCGCCCCGTCGGCGAGCACGCGGTAAGCCGCTCCGCCGACCAGCTGCAGCTCACCCGAGACCTCGCCAGGGCCGCCCGGCCAGAGCCGCGCGCCGTCGAGCCCGCGCCGTGCGCGGACCCTCCCCACCGTGTGATCGAAGTGCGCCACGTCTGCCAGGCCGTCGCCGTCCAGATCCGTGACCAGCGGCATCCCCCGCGTGATCGGGCCGCCCGTCGGCTCGTTCCAGCGGGTGCCGAGCTCTGCCCCGAGCACGCCGAGCTGCTTCCAGCTGGTGACCACGACCTCGTCACCCGGCACGCCGTCGACGTCGGCGAGGGCCAGGCGACCCGGATCAGGCGTGAGGGCAGAGCCGAAGAGGCGCTGCCCGGTGAGGCCGTCCAGCACCCGGAGCGGGAGGGGAGCCTCCGTCGACACCGAGAGGTGGCCGTTCGGGCGGTCGCCGTAGCGGCTGATGAGGACGTCCGGGCCGTCCGGACCCTCGATGAACAGGGCCGGCGAGTACGCGGTTCCGAGGCCCGTGATCGCCTGGAAGGGGCGATAGGTCCAGCTGCCGGGCTGCCCTGTGGCGCCCGAGAGCGTGACGCCGACGCGGAGATTGTCGATCACCGTGAAGAGGTGCACGTCGCGGACACCGTCGCCGTCGACGTCGCCTCCGATCCCGAGCGTGCCGGTCTCGGGTGGTCCCACGAGCCCCGGCGCCGTGAACGACCAGCGCAGCGCTTTGCCGTCCACGCCGAGGCAGAGCACCCGGTCGATCCCATCGAGCTGCTCGTGCGTGAGCAGCTCGACCGTCCCGTCGCCGTCGAGGTCCACGATCCCGAGCAGGCTGCGGCCGGAGCGGGCGCCGAAGAGCGTCGTGGTGGCCGGCGGGTCCGCGGGATCACCCTGCCCCACCGCCACCCGCAACGTACGCCCCGCCGAGTCCTTCACGTAGGCCTCGACTCCCTCGTCTCCAGCGACGCCCTCACCGGCGGTGCGACGCGCAGTGAGCACGGATGGCGCAAAGCCGCCCGTAGCGATGCGCTGCCCAAGGCGATCGAGGCTGGGTCCGAGGACATCGAAGTAGCCGTCCGAGGTGAAGACCACCACCTGCCCGGGAGCCGGCCCCACCACGCTGTCGAACACGCCGCGCCAGGTGACCGACAGGTCCTTCGGGAACAGGTAGGTGCCGGTGATCACTGCGGTACCGCCGTCGAAGCGGAGCAGCTGAAAGGCGTCACCCCGGCCGTCGCCGTTCGGGTCGCGGGCCACCGCCAGCTCCGTGACCCCTGGGACCCGCTCGACGAAGCCGACGAACGCGGCGTGGTCGATGACGGAGTCATTGAGCGCCACGAGCTCGGTGTTCACGAGGCGCGCGACGACGAGCGTGCCGAAGGCGGGGACCGCCTCTTCATCGGCCGACAGGAGCACGAACTCGTGTTTGCCGTCGCCGTCGAGATCCGCCGTGGGCCGGGTCCCGGGCGCGGGCCATTGGAGCCCGGCCGGCATCACGACGGCGTCGTCGGCCACCGCCTTCACGCCGCCGCTGGAACCGTCGTAGACCGTGGTGGTCCATCGGCCATCGGCGTAGACCGAGGCCACCACCTCCGGCGCGCCGTCGCCCGTGAGCTCGAACGGCGCGGGCCCTTGCCACCGGCCTGGGACCACGCGCAGCCACCGCTCTGTCGGTACGCCCGCGACGAGATCGAAGATCCCGAAGGCCCCCGCTTGCCCGAGCCCGCCGGTGCTGAAGTGCAGCTCGGACTCTGGATCGCCGTCGATCTCGACCGGCACCACCACCGCCCCGTAGGGGATGCTGGTGAGCGACGGGCCGTACCAGCCCTGGGTGCTTGCGACCGTGGCGCCGTCTGCGCTTCGGTACATCTTGAGCGTGTCGCCGACGCTCCAAAGGAGCTCGGGGCTGCCGTCCCCAGTGAGCTCGGCCAGCGTCAGGGAGTTGCGGCCGTTGTAGCCGAGCCCGTCGGACCGCCACTGGAGCGTGTCGCCGCCGAAGCCGTCGGCGAAGTCGAAGGCGTAAAGGGCGGCGCCCGCCGCGACGTTGGAGGGCACATAGAGCAGAAACTCCCGGGTGGGATCGCCGTCAAGGTTCGCCACCACCCCGAGGTTGGCGCCGTTCACGCCCGAGTTGGGCCCGAGCCCCTCGCCGAACATCCACTGGACCTTCCCGGTGGCGCCGCTGAGCGCGACGATGCGGGTGTCGCCGACGCTCTCTTTGCTGGCGAGCACGTCAACGGTGCCGTCACCGTCGAGGTCCACCGAGCGGCCTGGCGCCGCGGCAGGGCCGTGGGGGAGCGTGTCACCGAAGAAGAAGCCGAGCTGCAGGGCTGGGCTCGCCCAGAGCAGCGTACCGTCGCGCGGGTCGCGGCAGATCGCGCGCCCACCCACCAGCGTCACGATGTCCGTAGCGCCGTCGCCCGTCACGTCCTGGACCAGCAGCGGGGCGTTCACCCCGCCGAGGCGCAGCTTCCAGCGCATCGCCGGCTCGAGCAGCGCTCCCTCGCCTGCGAGCGTGCGGGTGAGCGACCGGTTCTGCCAGGGCAGCGGCCACTCGCCGGCCGAGGCGGGACCCGCGCCCACGGCGAGGACGGTGGCAAGGAGCAGGGCTGGAATCAGGCGCTCCACTGCGTCACGGGGCGAGGAGGGCATGCCCATCCTCCAAGAACACCGCGTCGTCGTAGCGCAGCATGAGCACGCCGTGCCGGAACGCGGGCTCGGCGATCTGCGGCCGCCGGCCGAGGCGCTCCTCGACGAGCCAACGGGGGAAGTCCGCGCCTGCCGCGATGGAGAGCGGCGCGCCGCCCCCGAAGCGCGCGTTGAGCTCGAAGAACCGGGGGGTGCCGCCGGTATCCACGCGGCACTGGAACGTGAGCACGCCGCGCGCGTCGGGGAGCGCAGCCGCGGCTCGCAGCGCGTCACGCATGACCGCCGGGTGCGCCTCGGTGATCCCCTTCGACACCTCGCCGGCGCGCACCTCGAGCCGGCGGCGCGGCACGGCGCACCGGGGCTGGCCGTCGAGCCCCACATAGACATCCACTGTGTATTCGGGGCCCGTGAGCTCTTCGAAGAGCAGCGGGCGCCGGGTCCGCGGGAGCCAATACTCGAGCTCTGAGAGGCTGGGGATCGACCGGCTGCCGATGGACGAGCTGCCGTCCTCCGGCTTCAGAAACACCGGCAGCGGCACCTCGCCGCGCCGCACCGCGTCCGGCTCCACGAGTCGCGCGGTCCCGAGGCCAGCGCGCTCGAAGAACTGGGTAGCCACCCGCTTCGAGTCGGACACAGCCGCGGTCTCCGGTCCGCTGGCCACGAGCACCGCCCCCACGGCCGCGAGTCGGTCGCGCGCGGCCGCGAGCACCGGCAGCTCCGGGTCTATGAGCGGGACGACCAGGCCGATGTGGTGCTCCTCGCACAAGGCGACAACCCGCTCTACGTAGCTTGGGTCGGTCACACGCGGCACGGTGACCCCGGTGTCTGCCACGTGCGAGGCAGAGGAGGCCCGCGAGAGATCCGCCGCGATGACCCGTCCCCCGTAGGGCCCGACGGCGGCCTGAAAGGCGCGGACGAGGGCCACCCGCCGGCCGGCGCTGGTACAGAGGACATTCATGGGTCGGGTCTCCGGTGAGGAGTTGGCGTGGCGAGGCGAGCGAGGATCTCGGCGTGAAGCCCTTCGCGAGGCCGCCTCGCGTCGAGCACGGTGAACCGGTGCAGCAGCGCCTCGTAGGCCGAGCGGCGCCGTACGCGCGCCTCCATCGGCTCGGGGAACGGGTCGTTCTTCTCGATCGCTCGGCGCTCGGAGAGCTCGGGATCGAGCGCCAGGTAGATCGCGAGGTCAGGCCGGCGAGCGACGCGCTCCAGCACCCGCCAGAGCGGGCGCCGGGTGACATCCACGCCCGGGAAGTTCACGCGGAAGTCGACCAGCGTGTCCCAGAGGTAGCGGTCGCAGAGCACCGCTTCGCCGCGAAGCGCGCGGAGGCGCAGCTCCACGCCGTAGAGCCGGATGAGATCGAGCAGCGCCAGATCGAGCCACGCTGCGCGGACGAGGGGGTTTCCGAGCGTGGCGTCGCGTTGGCGGCCCTTCCCAGGGGGCGGAGCGCGCCGGCCCATCACCCGCCGCGCCACCCGCTTGAGCCAGAGAACGCCGGGCGTGTAGCCGCCGCGCGACCACACACGGGCGACGCGTACGCCGCGGCCCGAGAGCTGCTCCGCCAGGAGCTCGAGCTGCGTGGACTTCCCGCAGCCATCGAGTCCGGAGAAGGTGACGAAGGGCGCGCTCAAGCCGCCCCCGTGGAGACGCGCGACCCCGCGTGCGCAAAGACGGCCAGCTGGTGGTCCTGGCCACCGAGCCACGGCGCCGGGCGCGCGGTGCGGCTTCGCAGCGGGGGCAGCACGCCGGAGAGGGCCGAAGCCGCTCGAAAGAGGGACGCCGCGGCGACGCGACGCGCCGCTTGCCGAACGCTCACGCGGGTGTGCTCGCGCCGCTCCTGATGGAGCAGGACGAGGCCATGCTGCGCCATGAGCACGTTCAGCGAGCGGGCCGAGTGCGCGCAGGTGTGCTCGTAGAGCCCGATGTAGGCCCAGCTGGGCCCCATGAGGCGCGCGGGGAGGCTGTGCGTGTCGCCGGTCTCGATGACCAACACCCCCTCCGGGGCCGTCCATGCGGCGAGGCGCGCCGCGAACGCGGGTTGGTCCACGATGTGCTCGATGGTGTCCATGCAGAAGACCGCGTCGAAGGGACCCGGGGGCTCGGCCGTGAGGGCCGACGCCACTTCGACCGTGGCGCCGCGGCTCCGCGCCACCTCGGCCGCCGATGCGCAGGGCTCCACCCCGAAGC
This sequence comes from Pseudomonadota bacterium, assembly GCA_005776725.1. Lineage (GTDB taxonomy): Bacteria > Myxococcota_A > UBA9042 > SXOO01. Next base: position 66,284 of record SXOO01000174.1, read on the forward strand.
GCTCGAAGGCGTCTGGCATGGCGAACAGCAGCTCCCCGTGAAAACACCCCACGTCCAGCGCGCGCCCACCGGGGACGAAGCGCTCGACCAGGGCGCGTTTGTGGGCGTAGCCGCGCGCATCGCCCTTGGTGGGCGCCCAGTGGCTCGCGTCGAGCGCGCGATAAGCGTCGAGCAGCGCGTCGACGTCCGGCGGGGGCGTGATCCACCAGAAGCCGCAGCTGGCGCAGCGCGCGAGCGGCTCGGTCACGCGGCGCGGCGGACGCGCGAGCGTATCGAACCGATGGCAGGGGACAGGCGCCGCGCACGGCGAAGAGCAGACGGGGCACTGGGGCATCACGGGGAGCACTGTGTCGCATGGGTTGCCGTACGCCGCCAAACAGATCGTCCGAGATGGCGATGCTCATTGGTTCAGCTGACGATCCCGGCTATGGTGCAACGATGCAGCCCTTCCCCCCACGAGCGCGGCGTTGACCGCGGATTCCCCCTCCCGCGGAGCGGCCCAGGTCCACGGCGGGACCCTGGCCAGCGGGCGCGTTTACAGCGCGCACCCCAGCACCACACGGTGCCTTCGGGCAGCGGCAGCGACGGCCGCGCTGCTTTGGCTCGTGGCCTGCGGCGCAGCCCGACGCGGCGACAGCGGCGAGCCCCAACCGGGCGGCACGCACGGAGACTCCAGCGTGGGTGAGTTCCTGGGCACGGACGTCCTCTCGGACGCCACCCCGGAACACGCAACGGACGACGCAGCGGGCCCAGCGCCCGACGGCGTTCCCCAGGCCCCCGACACGATCGGCGCGATCGTGCCGGTTGACCCGACCGCGGGGATCGGGACGCTGTGCGTCCCCAACCATCGGCGCTGCACCGGTCCCCAGAGCTTCGCGGTTTGTCAGGACGGCCTCGGGTACGTGGTGGAGGAGTGCCCGGCGGACGAAGCGTGCTCCGGCGGCAAGTGCAGCGACCTGAACTGCACGCCCGGAGAGCCGCTCGGGGCCTGCTTCGACGCGGCGCAGCTGGAAGTGTGTGACGCGTCAGGCGAGGGAATGACCACGGTCTACTGCGACCCCGAGAGCCCCATCTGCGTCAACGGCGAGTGTCGGGATCTCCTGTGCCTCCCCGGGCAGCGAGTGTGCCAGGGGCTCACCCGGATCCAGGAGTGCGGGGACGACGGCGCGGCGTTCGAGTTCGTCAGGGAGTGCCCGGTGGGGCAGCTCTGCTACAACGGCGCGTGCTCGCCGAAGTGCTCCGTTGACTTCAAGCAGAACACGGCCTTTGGCTGCGAGTACTGGGTAGCGGATCTCGACAACGTGGAGGGCGGCGCCACCTTGCCCGTAGCGGTTGTGGCGTCCAACCCCGCGCACAGCGGCACCACCAACGTCTCGCTGGTCGCCACCGACGACGCCACGAGCCCTGTCGCGGTCTCGCTGGCGGCGAGCGCCCAAGCGGTCCTCGAGCTCGCTAAGGGCTTCGACCTCGACGGGACCAGCCTCAACCGCCGCTCCTTCCTCGTAGCGGCCGACGACGCCATCACCGTGCACGCTTTCAACCCGCTGGCACAGGCGGGCGCTTACACCACCGACGCCTCGCTGCTCCTGCCGGCTCACGCGCTGGGGCGCCACTACGTCGCGCTCAGCTGGCCGCAGCGGCAGGCAGGACCCGAGACCTCGTTCCTCCCCGTTCGCGGCTTCGTGACTATCATCGCCACGGAGCCCGGACCCACGGAGGTCACCGTGCGGCCCAGCGATGTCACTGAAGCCGGCGGCTCCATCCCGGCGCTCCGCAAGGGCGACGCCTACACGGTCACTCTAGAGCGCGGCGACGTGCTGAACCTCGAGTCGGGCGGCGGCGGCTCCGGCCCGGACCTCACCGGCACGATCGTGGTCGGCTCACAACGCCTGGCCGTGTTCTCCGGACACGAGTGCGCCAACGTTCCGCTGGTGCTCAGCCCGGAGGGCGCAGTGATCGGGACGCCGTTTTGCGACCACCTCGAGCAGCAGCTGCTGCCGATCGAGCTCCTCGGCACCGAGTACGTGGCGGACGCCTTCGCGCCGAGGAGCCCCACGGACTACGGGATCTGGCGTGTTGTTGCCGCTGCCTCCGGCGTGAAGATCACCACCGACCCGCCGCACCCTGGCGCGGACGGCGTAGTCCTCGCGGCGGGCGAGCACCTCGAGATCGCCTCGCAGTCCAGCTTCGTCCTGCGGGCCAATGGCCCCGTCGCGGTGGGCCACTACGTGACCGGCTCGAACCACCAGGGCTTCACCACGCGCCCCGAGTGCGAGAAGGACGGCGCCCCCACGGGCATCGGCGACCCCGCGCTCACCATGCTGGTCCCCACCTCGCGGTACCGCGAGGACTTCGTAGTCCTGGCGCCCGACGGCTACTCCGAGAGCACCCTGAACTTCGTGCACCCGCCGGGCGCCGTGATCGAGGTCGATGGGCTCCCCGTCAGCCTCGAGACCACGCCGATCGGAGGCTCGTCCTGGGTCGCTTCTCGCTTGCCGGTGCTCCCCGGGGTCCACCGGATCGCCGCCAACGCCCGGATCGGCGTCACCGTCTATGGCTTTGACTGCGACGTGAGCTACGGCTACCCCGGCGGGCTCGATGTGGAGGTAAAACCATGAGAACCGGCAGCGGATTCAAGCGCGACGGGCGCCTGCTCGTGCTCGTGGGGCTCACCGCCCTCTCCTGCGGCTCACCCCGACGGGGCTCGACGGCCGAGCCCGTCGCCGGCGAGCCGGCCGACGGCGGGTTCCAGCCCGGCTTCGAGGCTCCCGACGTGGGCACCCCGGAACCACCCGCGGATGTCGCCATCGCCTCCCCTGACGCTCCGCCGCTACTCGAGTCCGACGTCGCCGTGGAGGTGCCCGACGTGGCGGCAGTGGAGCCCCCGCCCGACCTGGCCGGGCCCCCACCCGACATCCCGGGCTGCGTCGCCGTACCCGAGTACTGCGACGGAAAAGACAACGACTGCGACGGCGTCGTCGACGACGGCGTGTTGTCGCCCTGCGGCGACTGCGATCCCTACTGTGGGGCCGTGTCCCTCGGCGCCGGGAACCTGCCGCTCGGCGCGGAGACGGTCTCCGACAAGAACGTCGTCCCTACCCCCGATGGGGGCCTCACGTTGTCCGCGCAGACCGTGGCGCTCCAAGTGATCTGGGTGGCCAACTCCGGCGAGGGCACAGTGTCGAAGCTCGACACGGCCACGGGCCGGGAGCTCGGGCGGTATCGCGTGTGCGTGGATCCGTCGCGCACAGCGGTGTCGAAGTATGGCGACGGCTGGATCGCCTGCCGCAGCGACAACGCCGCCGTGGCCTACGTCTACAACTACGACGGCGACTGTAGCGACCTGAACCAGAACGGCCTCATCGACACCTCCCGCGACCTCGACGCCGACGGGCGGATCCTGGGCGACGAGCTGCTCCCACAGGGTACCGACGAGTGCGTGCGTTGGGTCTCCAGCGTCGGAGGCGGCTCCGAGATCGCCCGCGCCATGGGAGTGGACTTCCAGCAGCACGGCTGGGCGGGGCTCTGGCACGCCCGGCAGGTCGTTCGGATCGAGCCGGAGACCGGCGCCGTGGTGCAACAGCTCGGGCTCAACGCTTCCCCCTATGGGCTAGCCATCGACCTTCAGGGCATCGTCTGGACCGTCGGTAGGGAACAGGGCCTCATCGACCGCGTCGACCCCGCCACCGGGCAGGTCACGCCGCACGCCTGCCCCGTCCCCGGATGCTCGGGCTACGGCCTCACCATCGACGAGTTCGGTCGGCTCTGGATGGCCAACCTCGGCAGTCCGCCGTACGGGGTGGTGATCTTCAACCCGAACGACGGCTCGTGGCAGAGCATCCCGGTGCCGCCACGTCCCCGCGGGCTCGTCGCGGACAAGATGGGCCGGGTCTTCGTGGCGCTGGACGAGTCGAACTCGGTGGGCGTCTACGACACGCAGACGCTGTCGCACGTCACCAGTCTCGACCTGGGCAGCGGGCGTTTCCCGCTCGGTATGGCGGTCGACTCCTCGGGCGTGGTGTGGGCAGTCAATCAGTCCGCCTCCAGCGTGACGCGCATCGACGCCATCACGCTGCAGCTCTTGGGGGAGCACCCCGTAGGCACTAGCCCCTACACCTACAGCGACATGACCGGCTCGGCGTTCTTCGACGTGGTCCAGCCCGGGCTCGCGCAGTTCCGAGTCCACGGCGACAAGGACTCCGGACTCTCCGGGATCGACCCGCTGCCGAACGTGGGTTGGACGGAGCTTCGGATCACGTCCACCACCCCCGGCACCAGCCACCTCTTCGCCAGGGTCCGCAGCCACGGCGACGCCGCGGCGCTCACGGGCCTCCCCTGGAGCGCGCCGCTCGGCCCATTGACCGGGCCGATGGTCACCGTGGACCTGCCGTCGGCCCTCGAGACCGCTGGCGAGTGGCTCGACGTTGAGCTGCGGCTCATCCCTGGAGAGCTGAACGAGCTGCCCACGCTCCAGGGCGTCGACGCGGAGTTCCGAGCCACGCCATGACCGAGGACTCACGCCGCGACGACGCGTGGGGCGGCAGCCAGAGCTCGGAGCTCCAGCGCGACCTCGAGGCGGCGGCGTTTCGGCGCTTGTTGGCCCACCTTCAGGCGCGCACCGACGTGCAAAACATCGACCTCATGAACC